>NZ_FNKA01000001.1:320115-640231 GCF_900101335.1 Quadrisphaera sp. DSM 44207
CGTTCAACTTCCCCTTCCTCGACAGCCCGTGGACGGCGGCGGACCTGCGCACGGTCGTCGACGCCTCCCTGGCCGCCGACAGGGCCGTGGGGGCGCCGACGACGTGGGTGCTGAGCAACCACGACGTCGTCCGGCACGTCTCGCGCATGGGCCTGCCCGTGGGCAC
Source organism: Quadrisphaera sp. DSM 44207 (assembly GCF_900101335.1). Classification (NCBI taxonomy): domain Bacteria; kingdom Bacillati; phylum Actinomycetota; class Actinomycetes; order Kineosporiales; family Kineosporiaceae; genus Quadrisphaera; species Quadrisphaera sp. DSM 44207. The sequence continues at coordinate 320,282 of NZ_FNKA01000001.1, forward strand.
GGCGCGGCCCAACGGCATCACCGCCGAGGACCCGCAGCCCGACGAGGAGCTCGGCCTGCGGCTCGGGCGCTCGGCGAGCCTGCTGATGCTGGCGCTGCCGGGCTCGGCGTACCTGTACCAGGGCGAGGAGCTCGGCCTGCCCGACCACACGGCGATGCCGCACGAGGCCCGCCAGGACCCGGCGTTCCGGCGCACGGGCGGGGAGGAGATCGGCCGCGACGGGTGCCGGGTGCCGATGCCGTGGCGGCACGACGCGCCCGGCCTCGGCTTCGGGCCCAGCGGGCGCACGTGGCTGCCGCAGCCGGCCGCGTACGCCCGCTACGCCGCGGACCTGCAGGTCGGGGTGCCCAGCTCGACGTACGAGGTGTACCGCGAGGCGCTGCGCCTGCGCCGCGAGCACGACCTCGGCCGCGGCGACCTGCGGTGGGTGGAGCTGCCGGGCGCCGGACCGGACGTGCTGGCGTTCACCACCGGCTCGCGCGGCGAGGTGCTCGTGGTGACCGCGTTCGCCGACGCCGAGCTGGCGCTGCCCGCGGACGCCGAGGTGCTCCTCGCCAGCGGCGAGCTCGGCACCCGCCCGGACGGCGCGCGCGTGCTCCCGCCCGGCACGACCGCCTGGCTGCGCGCCTGACCCCGGCCCCGCGGGGTAGGGCCCGCTCGTGAGCGATCACCAGGGGCCCCCGCTCGTCCCGGCGCCGGCGCCGGGCCGCTGCCCCGCGCGGCGGGCGCGGCGCTGGGCGTGGTGTTCGGCGCCGCCGCGCGGCTGCGCCGCGGCAAGCCGCTGCACCCGCGCGGCTCGGTGGTGCGGGCCACCGCGGTGCGCGAGGGCACGCCGCCCGGGGCGCAGCCGTGGGGTGCGGCGTGGCTCGACGAGCCCGGCACCGATCCCGGCCTGGTGCGCCTGTCGCGGGCCGCGGGCCTGCCCGCTCCCCTGCCGGACGTGCTCGGCCTGGCGCTGCGCGCCGACGTCCCCGGTGCCGCCGCTGCTGGCCCTGGTGGTGCCGGCGCTGCTCCCGGCGGTGCTGGTGGTGGTGCCGGCGTGCTCGACGTCCCGCTGGCCACGACGGGTCTGGGCCGGCTGACCCGGTTCGTGCTCGTGCCCCGGTGGCGCCCCGGGCGCGGCGCGTACGGGTCGCTGCTGCCCTACCGCACCACCACCGGGCGCCTGGTGCTGCTGGCCGCCCGACCGGAGCCCGTGCGCAGCGGCGGCGGCCTGCAGCTGCAGCTGCTCGCCGCCTCCCCGCGGGGGCCGTGGCGGGCGTTCGGGCGCCTGCACCTGCACGGGCCCCTCGACGGCCCGGACGCGCCGGTCGACCTCGACCCGGTGCTGAACCCGCCACCGGGGCTGGCCGCCCCCGCGGCGATCGCGGCCGTGCGGGCCCCGGCGTGGGCGGCGGCGCGCCGCGCCCGGGCCTCCCTGCGCCGCTGACCCGCCCCGTTCCCGCACCTTCTCGGAAGAGTGCGGCCGGGGAACCCACTCGACCGCACTCTTCCGGAAGGGTGCGGTTCACGGGGCCTGGCTGGCAGCACCTTTCCGGGAGAGTGCGATGCACGGCTCCACCCCGGCGCCTGAGCGTCACAGGAGCATCGGCGGGCGGGCCAGCACGTGCCCGCGGGCGGTGCTCAGGCGCACCCACGGGCCGCTGCGCGCCGCCGCCACCTCACCACCGGGCGCCGCCGCCCCACCGCTCCCGGACGGCGCCCCCTCCCCGGGCAGGAACCCCAGGACGTCGGCCGCGAGCGCGAGCGCCGTCGTCCCACCGGCCGCGCCGGCCTGCCCCGCCAGCGGCCGGGTCCACACCGAGGTGCGCGGCGCCCCGGCCGCCACCTGCGCCGCTCCCTCTGCGGCCGCGGCCCGCAGCTGGTGCGCAGCCACCGGCTCCAGCGCCTGCCACCCGCCGCGCGGAGGCGCGAGCCCGGGCCAGGAGGCGGTCAGCACCTGCACCGGCGGCACGGGCAGCACGTGCATCGTGCGCGCCAGGCGCTCGGCCAGGGCCGCGAGCGCCACGGTGACGTCCAGGCGCGCCGGCCCGCGCAGCGCGAGGGCGCGCATGCCGAGCACCGTCGGCAGCCCCGGCCCGTGCAGCGGCGAGACCGACACGGCCAGCACCCCACCGCCGTCGGGCGCCGGGACGGCGACCAGGCGCGCGGCGCCCTCGGGGTCGGCGCGGCGCGCCCGCGCGACGAGCACGGCGAGGTCGGCCAGCGCCCGCGGGTCCGCGGGCACCAGCTCTCCCGCCGCGCTCCCGGACGGGCTCCCGGGCGCGCTCACGCCCGTCGGCGGCGGAAGGGCACCGGGTCCCCGAGCCAGCCCTGCAGCACCGCCCGCTCGGCCTCGCTGACCCGCCGGGTGCTGCCCGTCGCGACGTCGAAGGTCACCATGGTCGACGCCGCCCGCAGGTAGACCGCCCGCGCGCCGTCCCGGCCCGCGTCGTCCGCGACCTCGTAGCCGAGGTCGAAGCTGGCGCCGCCGACGCGGGTGACCCACAGGTCCACCAGCACCGGCTCGGGGCGCCACCGCATCGGCTGCAGGTACTCCACCTCGTGCCGCGCCACGAGCACGCCGGTCTCCAGCAGGCTCGGCCCACCGCCGCGCAGCTCCTCGAAGGCGCGGATGCGGACCTCCTCCATCAGCCGGAGGAACTGGACGTTGTTCACGTGCCCGAACGCGTCCATGTCCGACCACCGCACCGCCACCGGCACCCGCAGACGACCCATGGCGCCATGCTGGCGCACCCGTCGCGGTCTGTGATCGCCGCCCCGGCCGCCGCGGCCTAGGGTGCGCGCATGGCCCAGCCACCCGCTGAGAACGTCCCCGGTCCGCTCGCCGGGCTCCTCGCCGTCCTCGACCTGCAGGAGAGGCCGCGCGGCGTCGGCGGGGTGGACGTGTTCACCGGACTGAACACCCCGCGCCCGTGGGGGCGGGTGTTCGGGGGCCAGGTGCTCGCGCAGGCGCTCGTCGCGGCGACGCGCACCGCGCCGCCGGAGCGGCCGGCGCACTCGATGCACGCGTACTTCCTGCGCCCCGGCGACCCCGACACCCCGATCACCTTCACGGTCGAGCGGCTGCGCGACGGGCGCTCGTTCTCGGCCCGCCGGGTGCAGGCGTCCCAGCAGGGCGCGCCGATCCTGTCGGCGATCGCCTCCTTCCAGAGCCCGGACGAGGGCCTGGACCACGGGCGGCCGATGCCGCAGGTGCCCGGCCCGGAGGAGCTGCCGACCACGGCGGACCTCATCGGCCACCTGGACGACCCGGTGGCGCAGCACTGGTCGCACGAGCGGCCCGTGGACCTGCGGCACGTGGACGGGCCCCTGTTCCTCGACGGGCCCGCCGAGCGCACCGACGCGCAGGCGGTGTGGATGCGCGCGGTCGGCGCGCTGCCGGACGACGACGGGCTGCACCGGGCGGTGACGGCGTACGCCAGCGACTACACGGTGCTCGAGCCGGTGCTGCGCCGGCACGGGCTGGCGTGGGCGCACCCGGGGCTGCGGGCGGCCAGCATCGACCACGCGATGTGGTGGCACCGGCCCGCGCGCGCCGACGAGTGGCTGCTGTACGTGCAGACCAGCCCCTCGGCCTCCGGCGGCCGCGGCCTGGGGCAGGGGCTGCTGTACTCGCGGGACGGCGCCCTGGTCGCCACGGTGCTGCAGGAGGGCATGGTGCGCACCACCCGTGGCTGAGCACGGCACCGGGCCCGGTGCGCCGTCCGGCGGCGGCGCGCTCGACGCCCGGCTGGCCGCCGTGGAGGGCTCGCAGGACCCGCGGGACTGGAACGAGCTGGGCTGCGACCTCTCCGACGCCGGCCGCCTCGGGGAGGCCGAGGCGTGCTTCCGCCGCGCCGTCGCCCTGGGCGCCTCCTGGGTGGAGTTCAACCTCGGCAACACCCTGCGCGACCTCGGGCGCACCGAGGAGGCCCGCGGCGCCTACGAGCGCGCGGTCGCCGCCGGCGAGGACGACGCGCTGCTCAACCTCGGCCTGCTGCACCGCGACGAGGGCCGGGTCGAGCAGGCCCGCGCGGTGCTGGAGACCGCCGTGGCCGCCGGGGAGCCGGCCGCGCACGTGCCGCTGGGCGACCTCGACCACGACGACGGCGACGACGAGGGCGCCGAGCTGCACTACCGCGCCGGCCTGCAGGCGGGCGACCCCGCCGGCGCCGGAGCCCTCGGCGTGCTCCTGGCCGAGCGCGGGCGCGACGGCCAGGCGGAGCCGCTGCTGCGCGCCGCCGCGCCGCACGACCCGGAGGCCCGCGCCGCGCTGGGCACGCTGCTGCGGCGCACCGGGCGCCTGGCCGAGGCCCAGCAGGTGCTCGAGGCCGGGGTGGGCGCCGGGGAGCGCCAGAGCTGCCTGCCGCTGGGCAACCTGCTGTGGGACGAGCACGGCGACCTCGCCGGCGCCGAGGCCGCCTACCGGCGGGCCGTGGCCGCCGGCGACGACTTCGGCCACCACAACCTGGGCCTGCTGCTGTGGGAGACCGGCCGCCGCGAGGAGGCGGCCGAGCAGTTCCGGCTCGGCGCCGCGGCCGGTGACGCGATGGCCGCCGCCGCGCTCGCCGAGCTGGTCGACGGGCGCGGCGGCTGAGCCGCCGGCCGGCGCGCGGGCGCTGCCGGTCGCGCGCGAGGCGCCGTCAGTCGCGCGTGAGGCGCCGGTGGGTCACCCGGTGCGGGCGGGCGGCCTCCGGACCGAGGCGGGCGACCTTGTTCTGCTGGTAGCCCTCGAAGTTGCCCTCGAACCAGTACCAGCGCGTCGGTTCCTCCTCCGTGCCCTCGTAGGCGAGGATGTGCGTGGCCACGCGGTCGAGGAACCAGCGGTCGTGGGAGATCACCACGGCGCAGCCGGGGAACTCCAGCAGCGCGTCCTCCAGGGAGGACAGCGTCTCGACGTCCAGGTCGTTCGTCGGCTCGTCGAGCAGCAGCAGGTTGCCGCCCTGCTTGAGGGTCAGCGCCAGGTTCAGGCGGTTGCGCTCGCCACCGGAGAGCACCCCGGCCGGCTTCTGCTGGTCCGGGCCCTTGAACCCGAACGCGGAGACGTAGGCGCGCGAGGGCATCTCGACGTTGCCGACCTGGATGTGGTCGAGCCCGTCGGAGACGACCTCCCACAGCGTCTCCGTCGCGTCGATGCCGCCGCGGTCCTGGTCGACGTAGGAGATCTTCACGGTCTCCCCGATGCGCACCTTGCCGCCGTCCGGCTCCTCCAGCCCGACGATGGTCTTGAACAGCGTCGTCTTGCCGACGCCGTTGGGACCGATGACGCCGACGATCCCGTTGCGCGGCAGCGTGAAGGACAGGTCGTCGATGAGGACGCGCTCGCCGTAGCCCTTCTGCAGGTCGTCGACCTCGATGACCTGGGCGCCCAGGCGCGGGCCCGGCGGGATCTGGATGGACTCGAAGTCGAGCCGGCGGGTGCGCTCGGCCTCCGCCGCCATCTCCTCGTAGCGGGCCAGGCGCGCCTTGGACTTGCTCTGGCGGCCCTTGGCGTTCGAGCGCACCCAGTCCAGCTCGTCCCTGAGGCGCTTGGCGAGCTTGGCGTCCTTCTTGCCCTGCACCTGCAGGCGCTCGGCCTTCTTCTCCAGGTAGGTGGAGTAGTTGCCCTCGTAGGGGTAGAGCCGGCCGCGGTCGACCTCGGCGATCCACTGCGCGACGTTGTCGAGGAAGTACCGGTCGTGGGTGACCGCCAGGACGGCGCCGGCGTAGGAGGCCAGGTGCTGCTCCAGCCAGGTGACGGACTCGGCGTCGAGGTGGTTGGTCGGCTCGTCGAGCAGCAGCAGGTCGGGCTTGGACAGCAGCAGCCGGCACAGCGCCACGCGGCGGCGCTCGCCGCCGGAGAGGACCTTCACGTCGGCGTCCGGCGGCGGGCAGCGCAGCGCGTCCATCGCCTGCTCGAGCTGGGCGTCCATGTCCCACGCGTTCGCGTGGTCCAGCTCCTCCTGCAGCTCGCCCATCTCCGCCATCAGGGCGTCGAAGTCGGCGTCCGGCTCGGCCATGAGGTTCCCGATCTCGGTGAACCGGTCCATCTTGACCTTCAGGTCGCCGAGCCCCTGCTGGACGTTCTCCAGCACCGTCCTGTCCTCGTCCAGCGGCGGCTCCTGCTGCAGCATGCCGACGCTGTAGCCGGGGGTCAGGCGGGCCTCGCCGTTGGACGGCTGGTCCAGGCCCGCCATGATCTTCAGGATCGTCGACTTGCCGGCGCCGTTGGGGCCCACGACGCCGATCTTCGCGCCGGGGTAGAAGGACATGGTGACGTCGTCGAGGATGACCTTGTCGCCGTGCGCCTTGCGCGCCTTGTGCATGGTGTAGATGAACTCCGGCATGCCTCCAGGGTAGAGGGGCGCCCGCACGGCCCGGTCCGCCGCGAGCGCCCCTCCGCCGGCCCTTCACGCCCGCGCGACCACCTCCCCGGCGTCCTGCGCCTCCAGGTCGGCCAGCTCCCGCTCCCGCTCGGCGGCGATCTCGGCGGCGATCCGGTCGTCCATGGCGTCGACCTCGCCCTGCACGGGCAGGTCCACCCGCTCGCTGCGCACCACCCGGCTGAAGGACGTCGTCCCCCACGCCAGGTCGTGGCCGATGCTCTCGGCCTCGATGTCCGCGGAGGTGCCGGTGCGCCCGTCCTCGCGGGTCCAGTCGCGCACGCTGGGGCGCCCGACGACGAGCACGCGGTCGCCCCTGCGCAGGGACGCCGCCGCGTTGGCCGCCAGCGCCCGGAAGCAGCTGACGTTCCACCAGCTGGTCGGCTGGTCCACCCACTGCCGGGTGGCCCGGTCGAAGCGGCTCGGGGTGGAGCCGATCCGGAACCGCGTGATCTCCAGCCCGGTGTCGGTCCTCCGGAAGACCGGGTCGGCCGCCAGGTGCCCGACCACGGTGACGCTGCTCGCCTGCACGTTGCTCCTCCTGCCTCCCGCGCCCTGCGGGACGCCGCGAGCCTGGCCCGCGCCCCCGGCCTCCTGACAGCGCCGGTGGCCCTCCTGTGGACGCCGGGACGCCGGAGGGGGCTGTGGACGGGAGGTGAGCGGCGCCGGCGCCACACTGGAGGGGTGCCCGCCGGGAACGACGCCGGCGGTGACCTGCCGGTCACCGCCTCCCTGCTCGTGCCCGCGGCTGAGCTGCGCTGGCGCTTCTCGCGCTCCTCCGGCCCCGGCGGGCAGGGAGTGAACACGGCGGACTCGCGGGTGGAGCTCTCCCTCGCCCCGCTGCAGCTGCCCGGGCTCACCGACGCCCAGCGGCACCAGCTGGCCTCCCGCCTGGGCGGCCGGCTGGTGGACGGCGTCCTCACGGTGACCGCGAGCGAGCACCGCTCCCAGCTGCGCAACCGGACGGCCGCCCGCGAGCGGATGGCCGACCTGCTGCGCGCCGCGCTGGCCCCGCCACCACCGGCCCGGCGCCGCACCCGGCCGACGCGGGGGTCCTCGGAGCGCCGGCTGCGGGCGAAGCGGCAGCGCAGCGAGCTCAAGCGCTCCCGCCGCGGCGGGGAGTGACGCCCGGGCCGGTGGACCGCGACCGGCGCCGGTCCGCCAGCACCCCCGCAGGGGCCTCAGACCAGGCCGCCGTTGGCGCGCACGACCTGCCCGTGCACCCAGCGGCCGTCCGGGCCCGCGAGGAAGGACACCACGCCGGCGACGTCGTCCGGGGTGCCGAGGCGCTCCATCGGCGGCTCGGCGGCCAGGCGGGCCACGAGCTCCGCGCTCTTGCCCTCCAGGAACAGGTCGGTCGCGGTCGGGCCGGGGGCCACGGCGTTGACCGTGACGTCGCGGCCGCGCACCTCCTCCGCCAGCACCACCACCAGCCCCTCGACGGCGCCCTTGCTCGCGGCGTAGGCCCCGTAGCCGGGGAACGGGCGGCCGAGCACCGAGGAGGAGAACAGGACCAGCGCGCCGCCGCGGCGCAGCCGGCGCACCGCCTGCTGAGCGACGACGACGGTGCCGCGCACGTTGGTGCGGTGCAGCGCGTCGAGCTCGGCCAGGTCGAGGTCGGCCAGCGGCGCGAGCGCCATCCGCCCGGCGGCGTGCGTCACGACGTCGACCCCGCCGAACGCCGACTCGGCGGCGTCGAACAGCGCGGCGACGGCGCGCTCGTCGGCGACGTCGGCCTGCACCGCCACCGCCCGGCCACCGCGTCCGGTGACCTCCACGACGGCCGCCCGGGCCTCGTCCTCGCTCCCCCCGTACCCGACCACGACGGCGCAGCCGTCCGCGGCCAACCGGCCGGCGACGGCCCGGCCGATGCCGCGGGACCCGCCGGTGACCACCGCGACGCGGGTGGTGCTCTGCCTCATGCGTCCTCCTCCGATCCGCCCGGCCGCAGCGGCCGGGCGGCACCACCGTCGGCGCGGCCGGGGACGACGACCAGGGGCTGCTCACCCCGGGGTCGGCGGCCCCTGGCTGAGGCCGCGCAGCGGCGCGGACACTGGCGGCGTGGACGCAGCGGAGCTCGGCGCCTTCCTCGCCTCCCGGCGGGCGCGCATCCGCCCGGCCGAGGTGGGGCTGCCCACCGGTCCGCGGCGGCGCGTGCCCGGGCTGCGCCGCGACGAGGTGGCCGTGCTGGCCGGCGCGTCGGTGGAGTACTACACCGAGCTCGAGCAGGGCCGGGGCGCGCACCCGTCGGCGTCGGTGCTCGCCGCCCTGGCCCGCGCGCTGCGGCTCTCGGACGACGAGCGCGACCACCTGTTCCACCTGGCCGGGCGGGCCGCTCCCGCCACGGGCGCCGCCGCGCACGTGCAGCCGTCGATGCTCGCCCTGCTGGACCACCTGGAAGGCACTCCGGCCCGGGTCACCACCGACCTGCACGTCACCCTGGCGCAGAACCGGCTGGGCGCCGCGCTGCTCGGCGACCCCGGCCCGGGCAGCGGCCCGGCGGCCAGCTCCGTGCACCGGTGGTTCACCGACCCGGCCAGCCGGGCGCTGTACCCGGCCGAGGACCACCCCCGTCACTCGCGCGACCTCGTCGCCGACCTGCGTGCGGCCGTCGCCCGCCGCGGCCGCGACCCCGAGGCCCGCGACCTGGTCGACCGGCTGCGGGTGCGCAGCGCCGAGTTCACCGCGCTGTGGGACAGCGGCGACGTCGCCGTCCGCCGCTCGCTGCGCAAGCGGATCGTGCACCCGACCCTCGGCGTCCTGGAGCTCGACTGCCAGCGCCTGGTCAGCGAGGACGGGCGCCAGCGGCTGCTGTTCTTCACCGCTCCCGCGGGCAGCCCGGCCGCGGGCCAGCTCGACCTGCTCGCCGTCGTCGGCCGGCAGGATCTGACCGGTCCACCCCGGCGCTGAGGCTCTGGCGGGCGGCTGCGGGGCGCCGGGGTGGACGGGCCCTCAGCGGGGTGCGGCGGCGTCCAGCAGCTCGCGGGTGCGCCGGTGCTGGGCGAGGACCGCGGCGACGGCGTCGAGGAGGCGCTCGCGGGCCACGGCGCCGATCGCCTCGCGCAGCCGCGCCTCCACCCGCCGCCGCCGGCGGCGGGCCCGGCGCCGCACCAGCGGAGCGCACAGCGCCGCCAGTGCGATGCCGGCCAGCGCGCCCCCGAGGAGGAGCAGGGTGGGCACCGGCACGTCGAACGGGTCCGCGCCGACGCGCGGCACGGGCGGCTGCGGCAGCTGCAGCCACGCCAGCAGGCCCATCGCGCCCAGCCACACGGCCCCGACGACGACGGCCGCGGCCAGCAGCAGCTGCAGCGCCGAGACGAGCGCGTACCAGCGCGGCGGCGGGCTCGTCAGGTCCACCGACTGCACCGCCTGGTCCAGGGCGTCGGCGAGGTCGTCGACGGCCGGCGCCGCGGCGGCGCGCACCGCGTCGGCCCACCGCTGCGGCAGCTCGGCGGCCGCGGCCCCCGCCACCGCCCGCGCCGCGGTCGCGACCTGGGCGCGCTGGGCGGGCGTCGGGTCGGGCAGCGAGGAGCGCTGCAGGCGGCGCAGCGCCTCCTCGACCTCCTCGTCCCGGGCAGCTCGCCCGGCCCGGCCGCCCTCCTGCCGCTCGGCCAGGTGCAGGCGACGCAGCGGGTCCGGGCGCAGGCGCCGGGCCCAGCGGGTGAACGGCCAGCCTGTGCTGGCCCGCCCCCGGCGCACCTCGGAGGCGCGGACGGCGTCCAGCACGGTCGGCACCCCGGCGGCGCGCGCCAGGGCGTCGACGAGCTGGTCCGCGCCGGGCGCGCGCGCCGGGTCCGGCTCGGTGGGCGCGACGCCGGCGCGCAGGCGCGAGACCGCGTGCGCGAGGTCGGCCTCGGTGCGCTGGGTCGCTGCCGTGCGGGCCTGCACGATCCCGGTCAGCAGGTCGCGCAGGGCGGGCACCCCGACGCCGGTGCGCGCGGAGGCGCGCAGCAGCCGCACCCGCGTCAGCCCGTCGGCGTCCAGCAGCCGGCGCAGGTCGGCCTCGCAGGCGTCGGCCTCCTCCGGGGTCAGCGTGTCGACCTGGTTGAGCACGACGAGGACGACGCCCTGGTGGTCGACGAGGTGGCGCAGGTAGCCGGCGTGCAGCGCGGCGTCGGCGTACTTCTGCGGGTCGACCACCCACACCAGCAGGTCCACCAGGCCGACGAGGCGGTCCACCTGCAGGCGGTGGGAGACGGCGGTGGAGTCGTGGTCGGGCAGGTCCAGCAGCACCAGCCCGGACAGCGGGGCCTCGGTGTCGGCGTCGAGCACGCTCACCCGCTCGGTGCGGTGCCGGCGCGGCACCTCCAGCCAGTCGAGGAGGGACTCGGGCACGTCGCCCCACGTGCACGCCGTGGGCGCGGACGTCGTCGGCCGGCGCACCCCGACGCGGGAGACCTCCAGGCCCGCGAGGGCGTTGAACAGGCTCGACTTGCCACTGCCGGTGGCGCCGGCGAGCGCGACCACCGAGGCGTCGGCCGCCGCGCCGTCCCGGAAGCGCTCGCGCGCGCGGGCGAGGACCACGCGGGCGGCCGCGACGGCGTCCGGGTCGAGGCGCTCGCCGCCGACCTCGAGCGCCTCCTGCAGCGCGGACAGCGCACGGGGCAGGCCCGCGGCGGCGGCGTCGGCGCGGCGCGCCGCGGTCGACGCGCTGCTCACGCCTCCGCTCCGTCCTGCCCCGCGGCGCCGTCCTGTTCTGCACCGTCCTGCTCGGCGCCGTCCTGCTCGGCGCCGTCCTGCTCGGCGCCGTCCTGCTCGGCGGCGTCCTGCTCCGCGGCGCTGGCCCCGGCCACGGTGCGGGCGACGTCGCGCAGGCGCGGCCCGTCGCCCGTGCTCGGCGGCAGCAGGGCGGCCAGCTCGGCCCGCTGCCCCGCGAGCAGGTCCTCCACGCGGCGCACGAGGTCCTTGCGCGCGGCCTCGGCCAGCTCGCGCACGGCCTGGTCGCCGAAGACGGCCTCCAGCACCCGCTGCGCCAGGGCCGCGGTGGCGGCGGCGATGCCCGCCTCCGCGCCCGTCAGGCCCGCGCTGCCCGCGAAGACGACGAGCATGAGGACGGCGCCCGCGCCGGAGACCCCGAGGGAGAGCAGCAGCGCCTGGCTGCGCCGCCCCTGGCCCTCCGCGCGCACGAGGTCCAGGACGTGCCCCTGCCAGTCGCGCACCAGCCGCTCCACGTCCTCGCCCGTGCGCGCGGGCAGGCGCGGGTCGGCGAGGCCGGCGCGCTGCGGCGGCAGGTGCGCCAGCAGCGCGGCGCCCGAGGGGCGGGCGCGCCAGCGCAGCAGCGCCTGCTCGCGGCCGCGCGCCGCGGCGTCCACCACGAGGGCCGCCACGCCCCCGGCCAGGGCCTCCCCCAGCCGCTCGGCGGGCGGCGGGCGGCGGCGCACGGCGGCGACCACGCGGTCGCGCACCCGCCCGACGGCGCCCTGCAGCGAGCGCAGCAGCTCCCCGGTGCCGACGAACTCCTGCCAGCGGGCGAGGACCTCCCCGCGCAGCAGCGTGCCGTCGGAGAGGTGGTCCGAGAGCCCGTCGGTGGCGCCGGCGTAGGCCTCCTCGAGGTCGGCGCGCAGCGCCTCGACCTCCGCGTCCTGCGCGTCGGCGGAATCCGCGAGCCGCGGCACGCGCACCTGCAGGGAGGCCAGGGCCCCGCTCAGGGTGCGGCGCACGACGACGTCGCGGCTGCGCGCGTCGGCGGCGATCTGCGCCAGCCACGCGCGCAGGGGCGCCAGCTGCTCCTCCGGCAGCATCCCGCCGTCCAGGGCCGACTCGACGAGCGTGAACAGCGGGGCGTGCTCGAGCCCGGCCTCCTGCAGCATGCGGGCGAGGTCCTCGCGCACCTCCTCCACGGCGTCGGGGGGCACGCGGTCGAGGACGACGGCCACGGCCGTGCCGCGCTCGGTGGCCGTGCGCAGCACCTCCCACGGCACGGCGTCGGCGTAGCGGGCGGCGGTGGTGACGAACAGCCACAGGTCGGCGGCGCCGAGCAGCTGGACGGCGAGGTCGCGGTTGGCCTCGACGACGGAGTCGACGTCGGGGGCGTCGAGCAGGGCCAGGCCCGGTGTCTGCGCGAAGTCGGGCACGAGCAGCAGGCCCCGCGCCGAGCCGATCGGCGTCGCGGCGACCGCGGCGGTCGCGGTGGCGGTGGTGCTCGTCGTGCCGTTCGCGCTGCCGTTCGCGCGCGCGTCGCCGTCGCGCCAGCCCTGGGAGCGCGCGTCGTCCCGCTCGTCCGGGGGCACGGCCCCGGTCAGGCGCGGCAGGTGCGGCAGCACCTGCGGCGAGGTGAACCACGCCGTGTCGTCCGGGTGGTGCACGAGCACGGGCTGGCGCGTCGTGGGACGCAGCACGCCCGGCGTCGTGACGTGGTGGCGCACCAGGGAGTTGACGAGCGTGGACTTGCCGGCCCCCGTCGAGCCGCCGACCACCGCGAGCAGCGGGGCGTCGAGGCGGCGCAGGCGCGGGATCAGGTAGTCGTCGAGCTGGCCGAGCAGGCGCGTGCGCTCGCGGCGGCTGGCCTCGACACCGCCGGTCTCCAGGGGCAGGCTCAGGGCGTCGACGCGCGCGCGCAGCGTCTCGAGGGCGTCGAGCAGCGAGACCGGGCCCCCCGCGGAGGCCGGTCCGTCCTCGCGCGCCGGTGAGCTCACGGGCACAGACTGCCTGGCGGGGGTGGTCCCGTCCAACGCCGGGTCGGGGCGCGTCGCGCACGCCCTACGCTGCCGGTGCGGCGGCCGCGGCCGCCGCACCGCCCTCGTAGCTCAGCGGACAGAGCACCGGACTTCTAATCCGACGGTCGCAGGTTCGAATCCTGCCGGGGGCGCCCGTGATCACGTTCTGACAGCACGAACGCTGTTCGGCGACACCGGTGGTGAGCACGTACTGACCTGCCTGAGGCTCGTCGCTCGTAGAACGGTCACGGTGCTCGGCCGGGTGCCTCGGACGAGGTTCGCGCTCGCCCGCACGCGCGTCCTGGATGGGCGTGGTCAGCTCCTGGGGCGCGGGCCGGCTCAGCGGGGCTCGAGCTGCACCTGGTGCTCCGCCCGGTCCGCGGCGTCCTGGTGGTCCTGCTCGGAGCGGTCAGCGGCCGTCGCCGCTCTCCTCCATCCGTGGCCGGTGCTCGCGGCGCGCGGGCACGACGTGGAAGACGTGCGGCTCACGCAGGGAGGATGGACCTCGACCACCACCTCCAGCAGCGGTGCGCCGGGCGAGCCGCGACAGCGAAGCGCGCGCCACGTCCGGCGGAGTCGTCATCGACGGGAAGCGAGGGAGACCTCCCGCTCGACACCTCGCCCGCGACGAGCTGCGTGACGCAGTGGGTTCAGCCCGTCGCCGTCCGCCGGGTGAAGGCCGCCCGGTAGGCGGTGGGCGTCGTCCCGGTCTGGCGGCTGAAGTGCAGTCGCAGGTTGGCCGCCGTCCCCAGGCCGCTCTGCTGGGCGACCTGCTCGATCGGCAGACCGGTGTCCTCCAGGAGCTGGCGGGCCCGGCGGACCCGCTCGGCGGTGAGCCACTGCAGCGGCGGGAGCCCCAGCTCGGCGGTGAACCGGCGGGTGAGCGTGCGGGTGGTGGTGTCGGCCCGGCGAGCGAGCAGCCCCAGGGTGAGCTGCTGGTCCAGGCGGGACCGCGCCCAGTCCAGCAGGGGCGCCAGCGCCGAGTCGGGGACCGTCGGCAGCGGGGTCGAGACGTACTGGGCCTGGCCGCCCTGCCGGTGCGGGGGCACGACGAGCCGCCGGGCCACCTCGGCCGCGATCGCCGTCCCGTGGTCCCGGCGCACGAGCTCCAGGCAGAGGTCGATCCCCGCCGCGGTGCCAGCCGACGTCGCGACCCGGCCGTCCACCTCGTAGAGCACGTGCGGGTCGACGTGGACGGCGGGGAACCGCCCGGCCAAGGCGGCTGCGTGCATCCAGTGCGTGGTGGCCCGGCGCCCGTCGAGCAGCCCGGCCGCGGCCAGGGCGAAGGCGCCGGTGCAGACGCTGGCGATCCGGGCGCCCCGCCGGTGCGCCTCCTGCAGGGCGTCGAGGAGCTCGCCCGGCACCTCCGCGTCGAAGGACGCCAGGGCCGGCACCACCACGGTGTCCGCGCTGCGCAGCACGTCCAGGCGGGCGTCGACCCTCAGGACCATCGGCGCACCCTGCAGACGCACGGGCGCCTCGCCGGTGCCGCAGACCCGCACCTCGTACGGCCGGGGCAGCAGGTCCGGGCGCGGCATTCCGAAGACCTCTCCGGCGACCCCGATGTCGAACAGCGGCATCCCGTCCAGGACGGGCACCGCGACGACGTGGGGACGCATCCCGCCACGCTAGTGGCTCGATCCTGCCGAGAGGTGGCTGCCTGGCCGCTGTTCGGCGGCACCCGGCTCGGGAACGCTTGTCCGGTGACGACGACCCCGGACACCGACAGCCCCCGCTCCGCCGAGCGGGGGCTGGGGCCGGTGACCGGTACGGCGCTGACGATCGCCGGGGTGGTCGGCACCGGGGTCCTGGTGCTGCCCGCCCTGGCGGTCGAGGACGCCGGCCCGGCCGCCCTGGTCGCCGTCGCAGTGCTCGTCGCCCTCTCGGTGCCGCTGGCCGTCACGTTCGCAGCGCTGGGCTCGCGCTTCCCCGCCGCCGGCGGGGTCTCCAGCTTCGTCGTCCGCGCCCTGGGCCCGGCCGCCGGCACCGTCACCGCCTGGTGGTTCTACCTCGGCGTGCCGCTCGGGGTCCCCGCGATGGGGCTCTTCGCCGGGGACTACGTCCAGGCCGCCGTCGGTGGCGGGACTGCGACCCGGCTGGGCACCGCGCTGCTGGTCCTCGCCGTCGCAGCCGCGGCCACCGCGCGGGGCGTGCAGGTCTCCGGCGGGATGCAGGTGGCCCTCACGGCGCTGCTGGTCGGAGGGCTGCTGGTGGTCCTGACGCTGGTCGCCCCCGCCCTCCAGCTCGAGCGGCTGACCCCGGTCGCACCGAACGGCTGGGGCGCGGTGGCGCCCGCTGCCCTGGTCCTGGTCTGGTTGCTCACCGGATGGGAGGCCGCCACCCACCTCACGGGCCGCTTCTGCGACGCCCGGCGCGACGTGCCCCGCGCCACGGCGGTGACCCTGGTCGTCGTCGCGGTCCTGTCCGGCGGCACCACCCTCGCGCTGCTCACCGTGCCCGGCATCGACGCCGGCGGGGGCGCACCGGTGACCCAGCTGCTCAGCACGGTCATCGGCGGGGCGGCCGGGACCGCCGCGGCCGTCCTGGCGGTGGCCGTCACCCTGGGCAGCACGAACACCTACGTGGCCGGCCTGGCCGAGCTCGGCGCGGAGATGGGGCGCACCGGGCAGGCACCCCGCTGGCTGGCCTCGACACCGGGCGCCGTCCCCCGCCGCAGCCTCGCCGTCGTCGCGGTGCAGGCGCTGGCCAGCCTGGCCGCCGTCGCGGTCCTCGGGTGGTCGACCGAGCACCTGGTGCTGCTCACCGCCGCCTCCCAGGTCGCGGTCTACGGCGCCGGGCTCATCGCCGCCCTACGCCTGCTGCCCGGCAGGACGGCCGGCTGGTGGGCCGCAGCGGTGTCCCTGCCCCCGATCCTGCTCCTGGCCGCCCTCAGCGGCTGGTACCTGCTCGCCCCCGCCGGCCTCGCCGTCGCAGCCCTCGCACACCGCCGTCTCAGCGGCAGGCGGATCCTCGCCTCCGTCGACTGAAGCGCGGAACCGGAACCGCTGGAGACTCGGCGGTCAGCTCTTCTGCCCTCGGTCCTTCCGCCCTCGGTCCTGGACCGCTTCGCGGCCACCGGGACCCTGACGCGAACGGCGAGGAGCTGACGACGGGACCGACCGACGCGCTCAGCCGAGGTGTCCCCGCCGCGCTCATCGAGCCGGCTGTCGCCGCGGCTCTGAGGAGCTCGAGGGACGCTCTCGGTCCAGGTACCCGGTGTCGGGGTCGATGTCGGCGAGGGGAGCGCTGATCGCCGCCCTCATCTCGTCCTCCGTCAGCGGACGGCTCGGAGACGCTCCCCTGCTGGAGCCGTACGACGGTTCGTGCCTCCCGCTCGACCACGTGACGTCGAACCCCTCGACCTCGCGCGCCGCCTGGTCCCGGACTCGAGCACCGCCGCGCGGCCACGTCCGCGAGCACGCTTCGACCCACTCGACCGCGTCCGAGTGGCCGTCGGCTCGAGCACGGGTCCGGTCCGCCGGATCGCGACCGCGGCGCGGCGGTTGAACACTGGCGGTGGGGCGGGATCCCCTGCCCCACCGACACAGGAGGAGCGACATGGGTCTGGACGACATGAAGGAGAAGGCCAGCGACGCGGGCATCCAGAAGGCCGGTGACGCCGCCGAGCAGAAGTCGGGCGGCAAGGGCGCTGCGCAGATCGACAAGGCCGAGCAGGCCGCCGACCAGAAGATCGGCCAGTAGCGGACCGGTCGGACGTCCACCGCCGCGCCTGGAGCTCCGGCGAGGGGCCCAGGCGCGGCGGCACCCGGGGCAGGAGCGGCTCCCGGACCGCGTCACTGGTGCGTCGGCCACCGCACCGCTCGGGCGGGGTGGCCCCGGGGACGTCGAGGATCACGGAGACGAGGGTCGGCAGATGGCGAAGCCCGGCAAGCGGTCCTGGTTGGCCCGGCTGGAGGACGAGCTGAAGGCGTTCTACGGCCCGTCGCAGCTCGGCGGGGCCGAGGGCCCGCGACGACGCTCGACGGACCGCCTGGAGGGCGCCGGGGGCGACTACGAGATGCACCGCGGTCCGGACGGGCGCGCCTACCTGGTGGCGCGCCCGAAGGCCCGGCCGGCTGCGGACCCGGGCGCCGACGATGCTGGAGCGGACGGGCAGCGCAGAGGCAGGCCGCGCCGGCGGTAGGGAGCCGCCGGCGGACGACCTCCCCGCTGCCCTCACCCCTCGACGGCGGCCTCGGGCAGCCCCGCGGGCTCGTCGCCGATCTCGAGGCGCAGCCCGTGCAGGGTGGCCACCCGCGGTCGTGCACGGCCTCGTCGAACAGGCGATCAGGGCCGGGGTTCCCGACGGTCACCGACCAAGGGCCCCGTCGTCGATGGCGAAGGGCACGTCGTCGACGGCGTCCTCGACCTGGCGCGGAACGCCGTCGTAGGTGACGACGGCGCTGAAGGCGTCCCCTTCCCCGACGCCCTGCACGGGCGTGACGGTGAGCTCACCACCGCCGCGGGACCACGCCGCGGGCCGGTTCGGAAGGCGTGCGGGTCCTCGCGCGCCGAGCGCGTGCGGCAGGGTGTGACCGTGATCGACGGCCCTGCCCCCGCGGCACGCCCAGACCCCCTGCGCTCCCTGCTGCAGGCCTCCCACCTGCTGTCCGCCGACCAGCTGCCCCGCGCGGTGGCCGAGCAGGCCGCGGGCTTCGGCGCCCGGGAGGTGGTGGTCTACCTCGTGGACTACGAGCAGTCGGTGCTGGTGCCGCTGCAGGGCGAGGGGGTGCCGCCCCGCCAGGAGCTGTCCATCGGCGGCACCATCGCCGGGCTGGTCTACCGGCGGGTCCAGGCCCGCACGAGCGCGGGCCGCCGGGGCGGGCAGCGGCTGTGGCTGCCGCTGCTGGACGGCGTCGAGCGCCTCGGCGTGCTCGAGGTCGTCCTCGACCAGGTCACCGCCGAGCTGGAGGAGGAGGCCCGCGCCTACGCCACCCTGGTCGCCGAGCTGGTCGTGGTCAACGACGCCTACAGCGACGCCTTCTCCCGGGTGCGGCGACGCCGGACGATGAGCCTGGCCGCGGAGATGCAGTGGGAGCTGCTGCCCCCGTTGAGCTTCGCCACCGACCGGGTCGTGATCACCGGGGCGCTGGAGCCGGCCTACGACATCGGCGGGGACACCTTCGACTACGCCGTCAGCGGGGACACCGCCGACCTGCTCGTGCTGGACGCCATCGGCCACGGCCTGCCCGCCGCGGTGCTGGCCAGCGTCGCGGTCAGCGCCTACCGCCACGCCCGGCGCCAGGTGCTGGATCTGCCCGACATCGCCGCGGCGATGGACCGGGTGATCGCCGAGCAGTTCGGTCCCGAGCGCTTCGCCACCGCCGTGATCGCCCGCCTGGACCTGGCCACGGGTCGGCTGCGGTGGATCAACGCCGGCCACCCCCCGCCGCTGCTGCTGCGCGCCGGTGCCCTGACGGCGCTGTCCGAGTGCTCGCCCGAGCTGCCCCTGGGCCTGCAGGAGGCCAAGGCGAGCTGCTGCGAGGCCCGGCTGGAGCCGGGCGACCGCGTGCTGCTGCACACCGACGGGATCGTCGAGGCCCGCTCCCCCGACGGGCTGTTCTTCGGCGAGGAGCGGCTCGCCGCGTTCGTCCTGCGCGCCGCCGCCGCGGGGGACCGCGCGCCGGAGACCATCCGCCAGCTGATGCGCCGGATCCTGGCCCACCAGGGCGACCAGCTCCAGGACGACGCCAGCATCATCCTGCTGGAGTGGGCCACCGGGGAGGAGCGGAGGCTGCAGATC
The DNA here is from genome assembly GCF_900101335.1 of Quadrisphaera sp. DSM 44207. NCBI lineage: Bacteria > Bacillati > Actinomycetota > Actinomycetes > Kineosporiales > Kineosporiaceae > Quadrisphaera > Quadrisphaera sp. DSM 44207. The sequence goes on from NZ_FNKA01000001.1 coordinate 339,025, forward strand.
TGACCCCCCCTCGGGGGTGTCACACCTGCGACGCGTGCCGCACCCGGCGTTGACCTCCCCCCAGCCCCAGCGGTTCCCTTCGAGGCAGGGCCGCCCCCAGCAGAGCGGCACACCGGCTCGTGGAGAGGACTGGAACGGGAAAGGAGGTCACAGCCGTGGACGACCACGCCCCCGGAACCGCTGAGTGCGAGCTGCTGCCGGTGGCTCGCGACTACGACACCACGTACTTCATCCAGTACACCCCTCTGGTGTACGACTGGGACCCGCGTCGCTACGCCATCCACCCGGGCAGGCGGATGAAGGGGTCGAAGCTGGGCCAGGAGGCCGTCGCCGGGCACGTGGCGGGCGCCAGGGAGAAGCTGCGCGGACGGCCCGCCGGTACGGCGGACGAGTTCCGCGACCTGCTCCGAGCCGGCCGCTCGGTGCTGGGCACGCCGTGGTTCGTGAACGGGTGCCCGATGGACAACCCCTACTGGGCCGTGGGGCTGGAGTTCTCGCAGACCTGGACGTCCCTCGGGTGCAGGCGCGGCCGCCTCATCGGCAGCGTGCCCCTGACGCTCCACCCCGGCGCCAAGGAGGTCTCGGTCCGGTCGTGGGTCCGCCGCACCGCGACCTCGACCGTGACCCAGTCGCTGGAGCGGGCGTCGACGAGCGAGCTCAGCGACGAGGAGAAGTGGTCGCTCTCGACGAAGAAGGCCATCACGCGCCAGAGCGGCGCGTCCTTCAACCCCAGCGCGACGATCAACCAGGTGTCCGTACCGGTCACCGGGTCCATCCCCGTCGGCGTGGGCGGGAACCTCGGCATATCGGGGGACATCAGCAGCGGCGCCAACCGCTCCTCGGAGTCGGCGCGGGAGTACGTGCACTCCACGACGTACAAGACGACGGAAGCCCTCAAGATGGCGCGGAACAGCACCGTCACGGAGCAGGTGGAGGAGGGCACCGAGACCACGACCAGAGAGACCACGGCGAACCCCAACAGGGTCAACACGCTGAACTACCTGTACTACGAGGTCCTCGAGGAGCTCGAGATATCGACGCGGCTCAGCTCGGTGGACCTCTACCTGTTCGTCCCGCTGCCCGTCGAGGAGGTCACCAACAGGTGGCTGCTCGAGCACGAGTGCGTCCTGAAGCCGCTCGTCGAGTGCGAGTCGCTGCGTGCAGGCTTCGACGCGGTGAAGCAGGAGACCGTCCACGAGGCGGTGTCCAGGCGCCGGCGCGCGGCGCGACGGGACTCCGACGGTGCAGCGACGGTCGGCGAGCAGCCCACCGGTCCTGACCCGAAGCCCATCGAGAAGACCGTCGACCGCGTCCTGGAGACGTACGCGAAGCTGACCGGAGCGTCACCCGAGAGTGGAGGCGGACCCGGGAGCTGGCTCTACTGGGCGCTCGTGGACGCACTCGCCCACGACGTGCGCGACGCCCTGGGCGTCCTCGACGAGCAGTGGGGGGCAGCCAGCGCCGAGGACGAGGAGGACCCGGCGGAGCTCGGCGCCCTGCTGGACCAGTTCTTCACCGCGCTGGGTCCACCGGACGACGCCTTCCTTCCCGTCGACTCCGTCGTGGCGGCCATCACCGCAGGCGCCTTCATCACCTCCCCCGTGGTCGCGACGATCCTCCTCTCGCTCGAGCTGGCGGGCATCGACGCCGCTCCGGACGACGAGGGCCTGCGCAGGCGCATCCTCGCGCTGCAGAACAAGTACGAGGCGTTCCTCGCCCCCGTGGTGGAAGCGCTGCCTCCTGCAGCTCCCCCGGCGCCCGGCGCCGGCGCGCAGGGGAGCGCCGGTGCCGCACCCACCTACGCCGAGCTCGCCCAGCAGCAGCTGCTCGCCGACGCCGCGCAGGCGGAGGCGGTGGAGGCCGAGGTCGAGGCGCGACGGCTGCGCAACCACGTCCGTGACCACCTGATGTTCTACTACCAGGCGATCTGGTCCAGCTGGCCCCACGCCACCGTCGAGGAGCACCTGCGAGACGCCGGTGTCTCCGACCTCGTCGAGCACCGCTTCTCCGGGTTCCGCGGGTCGTACGCGGCCTGCCGCGTCCTGCCTGCTGTCGCCGAGGAGCGGGACCAGATCGATGTGGGAGCGCTTCGCGCGGACCTCCTGACCCGTGCCAGCGCGGCCGATCCCCGGTACTCCCGGACCATCGCCGTACCGACGCCCGGCGTCGTGGTCGAGCCCCTCCTCGGTGCGTGCGAGGGCGGAGACGCCTTCGTCCAGGAGCACCGTGCGCTCGACCTGCGCGTGCGGGCCGCGGAGGCGGAGAGGGCCGAGCAGGAGGCGAGCACCACCCGCCTGGAGGCGGAGCGCCGGCAGGTCAGGCTCGACACCGGCGACACCTCGGACCCGGTGTCCAGACCCGCCACCCCCATCGGCGTCGAGCTCCTCGGGCGCCCGGCCTCCTCACCCGCCGACGACTCATGACCCGCCCACCCTCCATCGCAGCCGCCACCGCCCAGACGGTCGCCGCTGCGCGGCCCCCGCAGGACGCGAGGGCGGCTCACCCGCTGCTGCCCATCGCGCAGGCGGCCCGCCAGCGCGACCTCGACCTCGTCGAGATGGCGGTCGACGTCGGCCTGCCAGGAGGGTGGCCGCTGGCTGGTCTGGTCACCCAGGTCCGTGTGGCCGCTTTCGCCTACGTGGATCCGCCTGGCGGTTCCGTCGTGCTCTCGGTCCGGCAGCGGGAGGTCCGCCTGCGGTTCTCACCGCAGCTGAAGGTCGCCGCCGGGCTCGGTGGGCGCCTGCAGGCGACGTACGGCTTCCACGTCCTGTCGTACGACTTCTCGACGCAGCAGGTCAGCTGCCCGGTCCAGCTCCTCGCCGCGGGGGACGACACGTCGCCCGGTGGACCAGCGGCTCGGGGAGCGCAGGAGATCGCGGACACCGTCGTGGAGAAGATGGCTGACAGGCTCAGGGCGGCCGTGCAGGCCACTCGGATGGGGCGCAGGGACTACTCGATCCTCACGGACCAGGATCCACTGGCCACCGCTCGAGCAGTCCTGGAGCACTTCGTCCGAGATCCCGGTCGCTCCCGCACGAGCGCGCTGGTGACCCTGGCGAAGCTGCAGGAGCTGAGCGGTGCCGTGGACGTGCTGCGCCAGGCGGCCGCGGAGGTGGCAGCAGCAGCGCTGAGCAGCTGGGCGGCTCCCGAGGTGTCGTCCGGCCTCCTGCTCAGCCAGGTCCGCCTCCGCCGGGTGTCGCTGTCCTTCTCGCTGCTGCGCGCGGTGCGCAGACCGGAGGGAGCAGCCCGCGCCCTGCGCGTGGAGGCGGGAACGTCCTTGCAGGTGGCCGGGCGGTTCGACGTCGACCTGCTCACCCTGTCATCGCTGCTGGGACCGGTGGGCACGACGCCGGGGACGGCCGCGACCGTGAGCGCGGTGGCCCCGCGGCTGGGCTTCCAGGGCGTCGACCTCAGCGGAGCGGTGCAGGTCGTCTACGGGGGAGAGGCCGTCGCCACCCTGCGCGACGTCGGGATCACTGCGGACGGAGCCGTCGAGGTCGTGAGGTGGGACCTCACCGCGAGGGGTGAGCAGCTGCTCTCGGCGGCGATGACGATCGGAGGGGTGGACCTCATCGCGATGGACCGCACCCTCGGGTCGCTCGTCGGCGCGTTCGTCTCCCTGCTCGCCTTCCTGGACGGGGTTCGAGCGTCCGGGGCGGCCGGGCGGGGTGCTGGCGCGGCGGACGCGCTGTCGAGGTTCCTGGCGGGAGGCCTGCAGCACCACGAGTCGCTCGTGGTCGAGCCGCTGGGCCTGCGAGTCCTCGAGTCGGAGGTCGAGAGCGCGCTCACCAGCGGACTGCGGCACCTGCTGCACGTCCACGTCGAACGGCCGCTCGGGATGACCCTGCGGCAGCTCTTCGGCCACGAGCCGGTCGTCAGGATCCCGTGACGGGACCGGCGTCCGGCCGGTCCTGCTGCGGGAGCCCTCGGAGCGTCCCGAGGCCGAGGTGCCGCCTCCTGCGCGCCGGGCCAGCATGGGCGGCGTGCGAGCGCGGACACCGACCCGGACGAGCGCCGCCGCCGCTGCGCTCTCCGCGGCGCTTCGGCGGCGCGACCGCGCCTGAGGCCGACCCCCGACCACCCCGCAGGGCGGCGCGACGCGTGCGGCGCGCCACCGTGCAGCCCGACCCCGAGACGAGGACGACCGTGAACCTGCCCGAGGACCTCCTGGCGCTGCTGCGCCGCCCCAGCACCTGCTACTTGAGCACGCTGATGCCGGACGGCTCACCCCACCTGACGCAGACCTGGGTCGACACCGACGGGCAGCACATCGTGATCAACACCGTCGCGGGCTTCCAGAAGCTGCGCAACGTCGAGCGCGACCCGCGGGTGGCCGTGGCCGTGTTCGACCCCGCCGCCCCCGTGCGCTACTACTCCGTGCGCGGGCGCGTGGTGGCCACCACCACCGACGGCGGCGCCGAGCACATCGAGGCCCTCGCCCACAAGTACACCGGCGGGCCCTACCCCTGGTACGGCGGCCGGGACCAGGTGCGCACCGTGGTCACCATCGCCGCCGAGCGGGTCAGGTCCCTGCCCTGAGGACCTGCTCCGTCCTGCTGGTCCGTCCCGCTGCAGCGGGCTGCGCCGCTCCGCGCTCGCGCGCGCGGCTGCTGGCACCCGCCGGGCGCGGCGGCCTAGGGTCGCCGGCGAGGAGGTGGCGATGTCGGTCCAGCAGAGCCGGGCGCCCGCGACCCGCCACGTCGGCGCGGCGGGGGCCACGCGCACCGTGGTGCGCGTGGCCGAGGGCACGTCGGCCGCGGTGCGCCAGCTCACCGGCGGCATGGGCACCGCGCTGGTGGCGCTCCTCGTCCTGCTCGGGGTGGTGCTCACCGCTGCGCTCTGCCTGGTCGGGGTCGGGCTGCTCGCGGTGCCGCGCGCGCTGGGCGCGGTGCGCGGGGTCGCCGACCTGGAGCGGGAGCGGCTCAGCCGGTGGGGTCCGGAGCTGCTCGACCCGGACCCGACCGGGAGGCCGCTGACGCTGCGGGCGGCCGCCGCCGACAGCACCACCCGCCGGGAGCTGGCCTGGCTGAGCACCCACGCCACCGCGGGGCTGCTGCTCGGCGCGGCCGGGGTGGTGCTCCCGCTCTTCGCCGTGCGCGACCTCAGCTTCCCCCTGTGGTACTGGCTGGTGCCCCCGAACACGACGAGCACCACCTCCATCGGGCTGGGGGGCATGGCCGACAGCTGGGTCGACGCGCTCGTGTCCTTCCTGGTGGGCCTGGGTTGGGTGGCCGCCATGGTGGGGCTGGCACCGGGCCTGGCGCGCCTGCAGGAGCGGCCCGGACGGCGGCTGCTGGGGCCCGACGGCGAGACCGACCTGTCCCTGCGGGTGGCGCAGCTGACCGCCACGCGGGCCGCGGCCCTGAACGCCCACGCCGTCGAGCTGCGGCGCATCGAGCGGTCGCTGCACGACGGCACCCAGAACCGCCTCGTCGCCGCCACCGTGCTGCTCGGCGCCGCCCGCCGCGCGGTGGCCCGCGATCCCGCCGCCGCCGAGGAGCTCCTCGAGCGCGCGCAGAGCGCCGCCGAGCACGCGCTCGGCGAGCTGCGCGCGGTCGTGCGCAGCATCCTGCCTCCGGTGCTGGCCGACCGCGGCCTGGCCGGTGCCCTCGACGGCCTGGCCGCCACGTGCCCGGTGCCCTGCCGCCTGGAGGTCGACGCCGGGGTGGGCGAGGGGCGGTGCGCGGCCTCGGTGGAGGCGACCGCCTACTTCGTGGTGGCCGAGGCCCTGACCAACACCGCCAAGCACGCCCAGGCCCAGCGCGTCGACGTCACCGTCCGCCGCCGCGGTGAGCGCCTGCTGGTGCAGGTCGTCGACGACGGGCGCGGTGGCGCCGACCCGGCCGGCGGGTCCGGGCTGGCCGGCGTGCGCCGCCGGGCCGAGGCGCTCGACGGCGTCCTGACCGTGACCTCCCCGCCCGGGGGCCCCACCACCGTGGCCGTGGAGCTGCCGTGCGGATCGTGATCGCCGAGGACGACGCGCTGCTGCGCGAGGGCCTCGCCCTGCTGCTGCGCGCCGAGGGCCTGGACGTGGTGGCCACCGCCGGCGACCCCTCCGGCCTGCTGGACGCCGTCGACGCCCACACCCCCGACGTCGCGATCGTCGACGTGCGGATGCCCCCGACCCACACCGACGAGGGCATCCGCGCCGCCGTGGGGGCCCGCCGCCGCCACCCGGGCCTGGCCGTGCTCGTGCTCTCCGCGTACGTCGAGCAGGCGTTCGCCACCGACCTGCTCGGCGCGGGCGCCGCCGGCCTGGGCTACCTGCTCAAGGAGCGGGTGGGGCGGGTGCAGGAGTTCCTCGACGCGCTGCACCGCGTGGTGGCGGGGGGCACCGCCGTCGACCCCGAGGTCGTCGCGCAGCTGTTCGCCCGCACCCGCCCCGACGCCGGGCTGGACCGGCTGAGCCCCCGGGAGCGCGAGGTGCTGGCCCTGATGGCCGAGGGGTTGGGCAACGCCGCGATCGCCGAGCGGCTGTTCGTCACCGACGGCGCCGTGCACAAGCACATCCGCAGCATCTTCGCCAAGCTCGACCTGCCCCCCACCGACGACGTGGACCGGCGGGTGGCCGCCGTCCTGCGCCACCTCGAGGACGCCCGCCGCCCCCGGTGAGCGCCGCTGCGCCACCACGCCGCCGCGCCGGGCTCGGCAGGTGCCGGTCAGCAGGTGCCGGTCAGCGGGTGCTGGCCAGGAGGTGGTCGACCTCGACCGCGGGGTCGCTGACCCAGGAGCGGGCCGGGCCAGCTGCTCGGCGCTCTCGAACAGCAGCTGGTACAGCCCGGGGTTGGCCAGGCCCCACTGCACGTACGCGGAGGCCAGGCGGCGCAGCCGCGCCGCAGGCGGCTGGTCGGGGTCGTCGCCGGCGAGGACGGCCCGCTCGAAGCGCTCGTGCTCGGTGACCAGCACCGCCCGCGTCAGGGCGCTCTGGGACGGGAAGTGGCGGTACACCGCGGTCGGGGAGACCCCGCAGGCCCGCGCGACCGCGCGCAGGGAGGGGACGGCCACCGGTCGAGGGCTGGAGGCCAGGGCGACGGCCGCGGCCAGCAGCTCACCGCGCAGCTGGTCCCCTCCTCCCTGCGCCGACCAGCCTGACCCACGCGTTCCTGCCCGACCTGCTCGCCCGCGGCGACGGCGCGCTGGTCAGCGTCGCCAGCGCGGCCGCCCACCAGCCCGCGCCCGGGATGGCCGTCCACGCGGCCACGAAGGCCTTCGTCCTCTCCTTCACCGAGGCGCTCGCCCACGAGCTGCGCGACGCGCCCGTGCGGGTCCTGGCGCTGTCACTGGGGGCCACCCGCAGCGAGTTCTTCGCCACCTCGCGCACCAGCGAGGCCGGACTGCGCTTCCAGACCCCCGAGCAGGTCGTGGCCACCGCCCTGCGCGCCCTGGACGCCCGCCGCCGACCGACCACCGTCGTCTCAGGGCGGGTCAACCGCCTGGCGACCGGCGCCTCCTGCCTCCTGCCCCGTCGCGTCGTCCTCGAGGCCATGGCGCGGGGCGCCCGACCCGCTCACTGACCGCGGCCTCACCGACCGCGGCCTCACCGACCGCGGCCTCACCGCCCGCTGCCGCGGCTCACAGCAGGCCGGCGTCGTGGGCGCAGATCGCCACCTGGACCCGGTTGGTGGCCTGCAGCTTGGTCAGCAGGTGGGAGACGTGCGTCTTGACCGTGGCCTCGCTCATGTGCAGCGCGCGACCGGCCTCGGCGTTGGACAGGCCCCGCCCCACGGCCAGGAGCACCTCGTGCTCCCGGTCGGTGAGCGCGGCGATCCGCTCCAGCGCCTCCTGGCGGCGTGGGTCGGCCTCGGAGGCCGTGAAGCGGCTGATCAGGCGCCGGGTCACCGCGGGCGAGAGCATCGCCTCCCCCGCGGCCACCACGCGCACCGCCTGCACCAGGTCCCGCGGGGGCGTGTCCTTGAGCAGGAACCCGCTGGCGCCGGCCTGCAGGGCGCCGAAGACGAGCTCGTCGAGGTCGAATGTCGTCAGGACCAGCACCCGGGGCGCGGCGGGGCGGGCCATCAGCGCCGCGGTGGCCGCCAGGCCGTCCATCCTCGGCATCCGCACGTCCATGAGGACCACGTCGGGGCGGTGGCGCAGGACGGCGTCGACGGCGTCGGCGCCGTCGCCGGCCTCGCCGACGACGTGCAGGTCCGCGGCGCTGCCCAGGATCATCCGCAGGCCCGCGCGCACCAGGGCGTCGTCGTCCACCAGCAGCAGCCGCACGGGCGCGGCGCCCTCCTGACCCGGCTGCTGACCGGGCTGCTGCTCAGCCACCTGCGCCTCCACGCTCGCCTCCACCTGCTCGCTCACGCGCTCGTCCCCTCCTGCTCCCGGGCCCAGGGCAGCTCGGCGCGGACGGCGAACCCGCCGTCGGGCTGGCGCCCCGCCCGCAGGTGCCCTCCGACCAGCTCCACCCGCTCCCGCAGGCCCACCAGCCCCAGGCCGGACCCGGGGACCAGCGGCTTCCCGAGGGCCCCGACCGGCCGGGCGTTGCACACCTCGGCCACCAGACCGTGCTCGGGAGCCCCCGTCAGGCGCACCACGGCCGCGGCGCCGGCGGCGTGCTTGTGCACGTTCGTCAGCCCCTCCTGCACCACCCGGTAGGCGGTGCGCCCGATCAGCAGCGGCGGGGTGCGCCCGTCCGGCAGGTCCGTCTCCAGGCGCACCCGGACGCCGGCGTCGGCGCTGGCGCGCACCAGCCGGTCGACGTCGCCCAGGGCGGGCGAGGGCAGCAGGTCCGCGCCCGCGGCGCCGAGGCCGGTCTCCGCAGCGCCCACGGGATCGGTGCGCAGGACGCCCAGGACCGCGCGCAGGTCCTCCAGGGCCTGGCGCGCGGTGGTGCGGATCAGCGCCGCGGAGCGCTCGACGTCCTGCGCGCCGGCGGCGGGGTTGACCTCCAGGCCGCCCGCGTGCAGGGCCACCAGCGAGATCCGGTGGCCCACCACGTCGTGCATCTCGCGGGCGATGCGGGTGCGCTCGGCCAGGCGCGTCTGCTCGGCGCGCAGGCGCTGCTCGGTCTCGGCCTTCTGGGCGCGCTCGCGCAGGGACTGCACCAGGTCGCGGCGGGCGCCGACGAAGGCCCCCAGGGCCACCGGCAGGACGACCACGAGAACCATGAAGGCCAGGGCCCCGAAGACGAGCTGGAGGATGGTCATGCCCTGGTCTCCGCCGGTCGCCAGGTCGGTCACGATGCCGACCGCCACGACCGCCAGGGCCGCAGCGACCGCCAGCAGCAGGAGCCGGTCGCGGTGCCGGATGGCCAGGGTGAACAGGGTGACGCACAGCAGCAGCGACGAGCCGCCCAGGGCCATGACGACGCAGGCCAGCAGCGTCAGGAGGAACGGGTGGCGCCGGCGCCACCACAGCCCGGCGGCCAGCACCACCGTCAGCGCGACCTCGACCCAGGTCCAGGCGCTGGGACCCGGGTCGCCGTCGACGGCGTAGCCCAGGAGGTCGAAGGCCGCCCAGAGGAAGAACCAGACCATGACGACCACGTCGCGCACCCGCGCCCAGTCGCGCCCTCGCGCCCAGTCGCGCCACCAGCGCCGCCTCGCCGCCTCGGGCAGCGCACCGGACGCACCGGCTGACGGTTGGGCACCTGCGACCACGAGGGTCAGCGTAGGGACCGCGGGGCGCATCGCGCTGCCGTCGATCGCCCGAGATGCGCGCCGCGGTGCTGCCACTTTCGTCGCAGCCACCTCGACACGCTCCGCCGATGGCTGCCGCGCCGGTGCCGGACAGGCTCGTCCCCGTTCCGCTCCGCACCCGCGCTCGAGCACAGGAGACCCCGATGTCCCAGCAGCCCCTGCACACGGTGACCGCACCCGCCGTTCCCCCGAGCACCGACGTGATGGCCGTCCTCGGCCTGGTGTTCGCCTTCGTCTTCTCGCCCCTGGGGATCGTCTTCAGCGCCCTGGGCCTGCGCAACACCCGGCGCTACGGCACCGGCGGCCGCGGGCTCGCGATCGCCGGCATGGTCTTCTCCCTCCTCTTCACCGCCGTGTACGTCCTGGTCGTGGTGCTGGCGCTGACCGTCCCCTGACCTCGGCGCACCGGCCCGGCGTCCTCGCCCGCGCTCGAGCCCCGGCCTCCGGAGGCGTGAGCGCCTCCGGAGGTCGGGGCTCGAGCGGTGCGTGCGGGTCGCTCAGCCACTCGGTCAGCGACCCGTCGTAGACGGCGACGTCCGTGCGGCCCGGAGCGACCAGCGCCAGCGCCGCGGCGGACGGGAGATGGCGTCGAGCAGGGTGGCGGGCTGCTCCCCGCGCACGACGGCGAGCACGTCGTCCCTGTCGGCCCACACCCGCGGACTCTCAGGGGCGACGAAGGCGGCCGGCGCTGGGGCCGCGCACCCGGCTTCGAGGGGTCGGCCCTGCGCCGTCCACGCGCGCAGGCCGCCGTCGAGCACGGCGGCGCGGTCGTGCTCCAGACCGCGCAGCAGCCACCACACCCGCGCCGCCCACGACCCGGTGGTCGCGTCGTAGAGGACGACCGTCGTGCGGTCGCCGATGCCGAGCCTCCCGAAGGCGCCGGCGAGCCGGTCCGCGCCCGGACGGGTCAGGGGCAGCGCGGCGTCGGGATCGGACAGCGCACCGACGACGTCGGCGAACACGGCGACGGGCAGGTGGCCGGCGGCGTCCAGGATCCTTGCCAGGACCGCGAGGACGTTGCCGATCCTGCACGGGAGGAGGGCAGCGCCACCTGCCCGCTGCCCCTCCGCCCAGCGTCTGACGGAGCCGACCCGCAGCTGCGACTTCCGACGGAACCAGGTCGACACCCACAGCCGATGGCTGCCGCGCCCGCCCCGGACAGGCTCGTTCCGTGAGCACGAGGTGGGAACCGAGCCGGGGGCGCGCCGTGGCCACCGCCGTCGAGGACGTCCCCCTCCTGCTCCGACGCGATGCCCCCACCACCCGAGAGCAGGAGATCGCCGTGTCCCAGATGCCCGCCTCCCCCTACGCCTCCCCCGCACCCGGACCCGTCGCGGCGCCCAGCGCCGGGCAGCGCACCGAGGTCGTCCGGAGCACCGACGTGATGGCCGTCCTCGGCCTGGTGTTCGCCTTCGTCCTCCCGCCGCTGGGGATCGTCTTCAGCGCCCTGGGCCTGCGCAACACCGGCCGCGACGGCACCGGCGGCCGCGGCCTGGCGATCGCCGGCATGCTCCTCTCCCTCCTCTTCACCGCCGCCGTCGCCCTGATCTTCGTCTGAACCCTCGTCCGACCGGACCGATCGAAGGAGTCGACCGTGAACCAGGACACCACCGGCACCACCGGCACCACCGGCACCAGCACCGCCACGACCGACGCCGACCGGCTCGCGGGTCGCCGCAGGAGCGGGCCGGGCACGCGGCTACCGCGGCGCCTGGCCGGCGGGGTGGTGGCCGTCGGAGCCCTCGCCAGCTGCCTGACCCTGGGCGCCCAGAGCGCCTTCGCCGCCACGGGCAGCGCCGCAGCCACCGCACCGGCTGCGGCGACCGCCGCCGCGACCCCGACCGTCGAGGAGGCCGTGGCCGCCTTCTTCGACGTCGGGTACACCTTCACCGACGCGGTGAACCTCGCCGTCCTGTGGGGCGCGCCCAGCGTCTACGACGCCAAGGTGGCCGCCGGCACCGAGGTGCTGGCCGGGCAGCCGCTGCCCTACGGCCCCGGGGACTTCCCTCCTACCTGGACCACCGCCCAGGAGGTCGCGGCCTTCTCCGCGGTCGGCGGCGACCACGCCCAGGCGCTGAAGCTGGCCGCCGTCTGGGGCTCACCCAGCGTCTACGACGCCAAGGCGTTCGCCGGGTCCAAGCTCCTCGCCGGGTACGGCCTGCCGGGCATCCCGGAGGTCTTCACCACCGAGCAGCAGGTCAACGCCTACCTCGCCTCCGGCCTGGACTACGAGGACGGGGTGCAGCTGGCCGCGATCTGGGGCTCACCCAGCGTCTACGACGCCAAGGCGTTCGCCGGGTCCAAGCTCCTGGCCGGGCACGGCCTGCCGATCCAGCCCTGAGGCACCGACGCGCTCCCGGGCGCCCGCCGACCACCGGCGGGCGCCCGGGAGCGCTCGGCCGACGGGCGCACCGGCGTCCACGAGCACGGAGGACAGGAGGCTGTCGTGACGGGGTTGACGCGCAGGACGGGGTTCGAGGTCGAGCTGCTGGCACCGCCCGGCGGCGACCGCCGGGCGCTCGCCGACGCCGTCGCGGCGCGCTGCGGAGGACGGGTGCGCCGGGTCTTCCACAGCGATTCCGAGCCGTCCCTGGTGCCCGGCATGGGCTGCTTCTGGCACCTGACCCCCGGCTTCGAGGTCCGCGACGCCACCGGTGCACCAGTGGCCACCTTCGTCGACGACATCACCCTGGTCGCCGACCTCGCCTCCGAGCGGGTGCTCGGGCCCGCCGGGCGCGCTCCGCGCCCGGCCGGTGACCCCGCCAGCGCGGGCGGGCACCAGGACTGGTACCGCCTGCTGAGCGACGACCCGCGCCTGCTGCGCCTGGTCGCCGACCACAGCGACCCCGCCGCTCCCCTGGCGCGGGCGCTGGAGCCCGTGGCGGCCCTGTTCGGCACCCCGGTGGAGACCATCGGGCCCGCACGGCGCCTCCGCGACGCGGCCGGGGCCACCATCGCGCTCGCCGCGCCCCTGGCCGCGGGCCGCGAGCGCCCCTGCGAGGTGATCACCCCTCCCCTGGTGCACGGCCACGAGGCCGCCCTGGAGGCCCTGCTGGCCCCCGCCCGCGAGCTCGGCTTCACCGTGCCCTCCGAGGCGGCCGTCCACCTGCACGTCGACGGCGCGCCCTTCCGCAGCGCCGGGGCGTTCGCGAACCTGGTGCGCCTGTTCGGCCACTGGCGCGCCCACCTGCGCGCGGCCCTGGGCACCAACCCCGCCTGCACGCGCCTGCGGGCGCTGCCCGCGCCGCTGCTGGACCTGGTCGAGCAGGAGCGCCCGGGCGGCGCCGGCGGCTGGGCCCGGCTGCAGGCGGCCGCAGCCGCCACCGGGATCACGAAGTACTACGACGTCAACCTCACCGCCCTCTTGACCGACACGCCCGGGCGCGACACGGTGGAGGTGCGGATCCTGCCCGGGGCCCTCCGACCCTCCGACATCACTGCTCGCGCAGCGCTGCTCGAAGCGCTGCTGGACCGCTGCCAGCAGCCCCGACCCCTGCCCCTGCCCCGCACCCGGGTCGTCGACGACCCGATGGATCCGCGGCGGGCTGCTCAGCAGCTGCGCGCCCTCGCCTCCGGTGGCACACCGCAGTGACCACCGCCCCGACGGGAAGGACCCCTCCATGGCCACCTCCATGGCCGCACCCGCCTCCGCCTCGCAGCCGGCACCCCTGTCGACACCAGGGTCGGCACCCGACCGACGCCGACCCGGCAGCCCCCCGCTCGCCGCCGTCCTGGCCCTGGCCGCGGTGCTCCTGGCCCTGGCGCCGGTCCTCCTGGCGCCGCCGGCCCGTGCGGTGGCCAACGGGGTGCCGGCTCCCGCGGGAACGCTGGGGTTCGCCGCCAAGTTCGTCTTCACCGGCATCCCGCGCACCGACGGCAGCACCTACGACAGCGCCTGCTCCGGCGCCCTGGTCGCGCCGGAGTGGGTGGTGACGGCGGGGCACTGCTTCCACGACGCCGCGCGCACCCCGGTCAGCGGCCCCCCGCCGTACGCCAGCAGCACCGTGATCGTCGGGGCCACCACCGACACCGACCCCGCCGCGCAGGTGCGCACCGTGGTGGACGTGCGCCAGGCCCCGAACGGCGCCGACGTCGCCCTGGCGCGGCTGTCGGAGCCCGTGCAGACCGTGCGCCCGCTGGCGCTGCCCAGCAGGGCACCGCGCGCCGGCCAGGTGCTCGGGCTGGCCGGCTGGGGCGCCACCACCTCCGTGGACCCGACCCCCAGCTCCCAGCTGATGACCGGGCTGGTGGAGGTGGGCACCGTGGCCGACCAGACCATCGGCGTCAGCGGCTACGCGCCCGCCCCGGACACCAGCGCCTGCCCCTACGACTCCGGCGCCCCCTACTTCCGGGTCAGCCGGGGACAGCTGGTGCTCGTCGCCGTCGAGAGCGGCGGACCCCCGTGCCCGCACACCGACGAGGACACCGCCTACCGCGCCGACGTGCTCGCCCCCTGGATCCGCGAGCAGCTCGCAGCACCCCGCTGACACCGCGCTGACACCGCGCTGACCACTGCGCGGCGGCGCCTCCCGGCGCGCCGTCAGCTCAGCGACGCCGTGTCCGCCCGAGGCGTCCTCCGGTCCTGGGGACCGGAGGACGCCTCGCGGCGGCGCCGCTCGCCGCGGGCCGCCTTCGCGCGGTACATCGCCTCGTCCGCCTCGCGCAGCAGCGCGCCCGGCGTGGTGCCCGGGTGCGCCGTGGCCACGCCGATGCTGACGCCCACGGTCACCTCCACGTCGCCGACGCGCACCGGCGCGCTGATCCGGCGCCGCAGGCGCTCGGCCACCATCGGCGCCTGCGGTGCCGCGCCCTCCCCGGCCAGGAGCACCACGAACTCGTCACCTCCCAGCCGCGCCACCAGGTCCCCCGAGCGCACGGCGGAGCGCAGCCTCCCCGCGACGGCGATCAGGAGCGCGTCACCGGCCGCGTGCCCGTGCACGTCGTTGACGCCCTTGAACCCGTCGAGGTCGAGCAGCAGCAGGGCCGCCTCCCGCGCGGGGTCGGACAGCGCGCGACGCAGCGCCTCCTCGACGGGGGCCCGGTTCGCCAGGCCGGTCAGGGGGTCGTGGGTGGCGCGGTGGCGCAGGTCCGCGGTGAGCGCGGCCCTGTGCATCCCCATGGCCACCTGCGCGCCGAGCACCTCCAGGGCTCCGCGGACCTCTCCGGGCAGCGGTGCGGTGCTGTCGACGACCAGGTCCCCGAGCGTCCCCTCGGAGGTGCGCAGCGGCAGGACCAGCCGCGAGCCTCCCGGCGGCGGGTGCTGGTCGCCGTCGAGCACCACCTGCGCCCGCGCGCCGTCCACGCCCCGCAGGAGCGCGGCCACGGCGGCCAGGCCCTCGTGCCGGGCCCGCTCGGGGTCCTCCGCGAGGGCGATGGCCAGGCCGGCGCGGCTGAGCACGCGCTCACGGCCCACGGCCCGCTCCACCTGCCCGCCGACCACCGCCACCAGGTGGACGACCACGCCGAGGACCGGGACCCCCGGCAGGGGGCCCTGCAGCACCAGCGCCGCGTCCGGCTCGAGGCCCAGGTGCACGGCGAGCACCAGCCCCGCCAGGTACGCGCCGATCGCCAGGGCGATGTACGCGGCCACCTGCCGCGAGGAGCCGTAGAGGGAGCGGAAGGTGACGGCGCCGTAGAGCAGGCCGACGCTGCGGACGGTGTCGTCGGGGCTGCACACGTGCAGCCCGATCGCCGCGAGCTCGAGGACCAGCCCGGCCGGGGGGAAGCGCGAGCGGCGGTAGCACCGCACCCACCACCCGGCGACGGCCAGGAGCAGCACGACCGTGGCGGCGCGCAGCCCCGGGGGGCGCCCGCTCGCGAGGACCGTCTGCAGCAGCGCGCCGGCGGTGAAGAACAGCGCGACGGCGAGGAAGAGCCAGCGCAGCCGGGCCAGCAGGCCGTCCGGTGGCCGCAGCAGCGGCGCGCGCGGCGGCCGGAGCGCACCCGGCGAGGGCTCCCCGCTCACCGCACCCCTCCTCCCCCGCGCGCCGCTCGGCGCCGCAGACCCGCAGGTCATCGGCCGCTCCCGCATGCTCCTCGACGCCGGGGAGCGGGGATCATCCGGTCGGTGCAGCGGTGAGCTGGGGTCCTCGCACGGCGTACTCGAGCACCCCGGTGACCAGCAGCAGGACGGCGACGACCCAGGAGCCGTCGAGCCCACCGGGCTGCAGGAGCCAGGCGTACCACTCCGACCCCTCACGACCGCTGCGGGGGCCGGCGAGGTAGGTGACGGCGGCCCAGGAGACGGCCGGCACCCAGGAGAGGACCGACGGCAGCAGCGCGGCGGTGAGGAGCACCGCGCCGAGCAGACCGGTGGTGTTGCGCGCCATCGCCGCGCCGTCCAGGGCTGCCGGGGAGGGCGCGGCGGCCCAGGCGAGGGCACCGCTGGCCACCGCCACGGCGACGCACCCGTGGCCGGCGCGCCACCGGGAGGACAGGCGCGGCGCGCAGCGCTCGAGCGCGGCGTCGGGGCCCTGCAGCGTGCTCGAGAGCACCACCGCGGCGATCATCGGCGCGGCGACCACGACGAGCAGGCGGACGGTCTCCGCCGTGGCGGGCGCTCCCGCGCCCGCCGCCGTCCGGACGGCCGCGGCGAGGAGAACCAGCAGGACCACGGCCGCACCCAGGTGCCGTGAGCGCGCGTGGAGGAGGGCACCGCGGTGACCGCTCACGAGCCGGCCAGCCGCTGCAGCACCGGCAGGTCGCAGGAGCGCGAGGCGACCTGGTACTCCTGCATCCAGGCCCGCGCCGCTGCCGGGTCGGCGGCCAGCCGCTCGTGCAGCGCCGCCGCTGCACGAGCGGCGTCCGGCGCGACCTCGGACCGCCGCAGCAGGGCGGCGGCCACGGGGTCGGTGACCAGCACGGCCGGCGGCAGCTGCCGCCCGCTCCCCGCCGCGGAGTTCGGGCCGCAGGTGCTGATCGCCATGGAGTCGAGCACCGCGCCGCGGTACTCCTCGGGGTCGCTCAGCCCGGAGCGGAAGGGCCGGGCCTCGCTCTCGAGGCCGGGCAGCACGAGCACGTCGGGCGGCGGGACCTGGTCGGGTCCGGGCACGGCCTCCTGCGCCGAGGACCACGACACCAGGGACCGCACGGCGGCCGCCTGCTCGCGCACCAGGGGTGCGGCGTCGTCGAGCAGCCCGGCGTGCACCTGCTGCACGCACACCGGCAGCCCGGCGTCCTGCGCGCAGACCAGCGCCTGGGCGGCGGGGTCCGGCTCGGTGGCGGAGCCGGCCAGGACCACGGGGACGGCGACCACGGCGGCCGCGGCGGGCACGAGCGCCAGCCAGCGGCGCCGCGCGACGGCCAGGACCAGCGCCGTCGCGGTCAGGGCCGAGGACCAGACGGCCAGCCCCGCAGCCGTGCCCGCGCGCACCTGAACGCCCTCCCACAGGGGCGCGAACCCCACCGGCAGCAGCCGCGCGAGTCCCTGCGGAGCCACGGCCGGCAGCCAGGCGAGGAGCACGAAGCCGACCACCGCGACCCCGGGCGCGACCAGCCGTCCGGGGAGCATCCGCCCGGCGGCGAAGCCGACGGTGGTGCCCACCAGGACCCCCAGGGCCAGGAGCGCGAGCACGACGGGCCAGCGACCGCCGGAGTAGGAGACCTCCGGGAAGACGGCCGCCAGGGTGATGCCCGCCTGGACCAGCCACCCGGCCAGCACCCCGACGACCACGGCCGCCCAGGTGGTGCTCACCCGCTGCCAGGCGGGTCGCGGGGTGACCGCGAGCAGCTCCTCCGTGCGGCGCCGCCGCTCCCGGCCCGCCACCCAGGCGGCGGAGGTCGCTGCGAGGAGGGTCCAGAGGAAGTCCCAGCTGTCGATCCACCACAGGGCCCCGGCCCAGGACGAGGACCAGATGCCGACGGAGGTGGCCGGCAGCGCCTCCGCGAGCACCAGCGCGGACCCAGCGACCGCGACGACCAGCCCGACCGCCCGCGCCCCGCTGCGGCGCAGGTCGGTGCCCAGGACCCGGCCCCACAGCGGCCCGCCCCGGACGGCGGCGCCTCGCGGACGGCCGGCCCGCAGCGCGGACGGCGCGGTCGGGGCGGCGGTCGCGCTCACCGGGCACCACCGCCCAGGGCGAGGACGGGGGCGCCCGGCCCGGCGACGCGGTGGGCGCGCAGCAGCGCCGTGTAGCCGCGCTCGATCGGCGAGGCGCCCTCGTGGTCCCCGTCCTCCTCCTGGCGCCCGACGTCCGCCAGCGCCGCGGGCGTGCCGGTGGCGACCAGCCGGCCGGCGTCCACCACCGCCACGCGGGTGCAGGCGGAGGCGACGTCCTCGACCAGGTGCGTGCAGACCAGCACGGTCGCGTGCACGCCCGCCTCGCGCAGCAGGGCGCGGAGGTCGAGGCGCTGCTCGGGGTCCAGCCCGGCGGTCGGCTCGTCCAGCAGCAGCAGGTCGGGGTCGTTGACCAGCGCCTGCGCCAGGCCGGCGCGGCGCAGCATGCCCCCCGAGAGGGACTTCATCCGGCTGCCGGCGCGGTCGCTCAGGCCGACCCGCTCGATCGCCCGGTCCACCGCCAGCGGTGCGCGGGCGGACGGGACCTCCTTCAGCCAGGCGAAGTACTCCACGAACTCGCGCACCGTGAACCGCGGGTAGTAGCCGAAGGACTGCGGGAGGTACCCGAGGCGCCGGCGCAGCGCCCGGCGCTGGGAGGCGACGCGCACGTCGTGCCCCAGCAGGACCACGTCCCCCTCGGTGGGCGGGACCACGGTGGCCAGGACCCGCATCAGGGTCGTCTTCCCCGCCCCGTTCGGCCCCAGCAGGCCGTGCACGCCGACTCCCAGCTGCAGGTGCAGGCCGTCGACGGCCCGCCGCGCCGACCCGCGGCGCCCCACCACCACGGACAGGCCGCGGACCACCGCCCCGCTCCCCCGGTCGGGCGCGTCCCCGGCGGGGGGACCGCCCGGGGTGCTCATCGTGCTCGCCGCAGTGCTCACGGGTTCCTCCTCCTGGCTGCTCGCGGCAGCCGCTCGTACGACGCACCTCGCACCACCACCACCGCCGTCGCCGCGACCGCGACGAGGGCCCACGACGCCTGGGCGCCCGCGCCGGCCACCAGCGGCACCCCGCCCGGCGACGCGGCGGCCCGGGCCAGCTCACCCACGACGCCTCTGGCGTCGGCACCGGCGGTCGCCACCGCGGGTGCGAGGACGGCCAGGCCCCACAGCGCCGCGACCCCTGCGGCAGCCCGCTCCAGGGCGACGAGCGTGCCGGCGGCCAGGGTCGTCGCGGTCAGCGCCAGGCACGGCAGCAGCCACACCACCGGCTCGGACCTCCCGTCCGCGGTGGCACCGGCCCCGCCGAGCGCGGCGCCGGCGAGCAGGGCCAGCGGAACGGTGACGGCCAGCACCGCCGCGGTGCGCCACAGCACCAGCCGCAGCCCCGCCGACGGCGTCGAGAGCACCACCTCGCGCCACGGGTCGTCCTCCCCGGCCGAGCACAGCGCCACCCCGGCCAGCGGCAGCGCCGGGGCCAGCAGCCACAGCAGCGCGGCACCGGGAGGACCCGCCGGAGCTGCGAGGCGGACGGCGGTGGCCACGCCCACCGCGACGACGAGCGCGACGGCGACCGCGACGAGCGCGGCCGGGCGCACCAGCCAGGCGGCGCGGCCCCGCAGGCGCCGCGTCCACGGGCGGCGCGGCAGCCCGGGCGCGGGGCGCGCGGACGGCACCGTCCGGAAGAGCCCGGGTCGGGCGCCTCGCGGTGGGGTCAGGTCGGCCAGCAGGCGCTGGCGCCCGTGCTCGACCAGCGCGCGGGCCCGCCCGGCGGGCGCCGCGTGCAGGGCCGCGGCCAGCTCCGCCCGGCACAGGGCGCAGGAGGTCAGGTGGGCCTCCAGGCTCCATGCATCGACCTCGCCGGCCCGGCCCGCGGCGTAGGCGGCGAGCAGCGCCGGGCCGGCGTGCCAGGCGCCGCCGACGCCGGTCGGGGTCGACCCTGCGCTCCTGCGCGGCGCGCTCATGCCAGGGCCGTCCGCAGCGCCGCGCGCGCCCGCATCGCCCGCGTCTTGACCGTGCCCTCCGGAACGCCCAGCACCACCGCCGCCTCCCGCACGCTCAACCCGTCCAGCACCGTCGCCTGCAGCACCGCGCGCAGCTCCGGTGACAGGCCGGCGACCGCCGCCTCCAGCGGACCGGCCAGCAGGCCGTCCATCACCTGGTCCTCGGCGGAGGCGGAGGCGGGAGCGCTCCGGTCCAGCAGGTCGTCCGCGGGCGCGCCGCCGTCCGCGCCGCCGTCCGCGCCACCGCTCTCGGGGACGACCCAGGTCGTGGTGGGCACCCGCGCGGCCCGGCGGCGGAAGGCGTCGACCAGCCGCCGCGCGGCGATCGTCCACACCCAGGCCGCGACGTCCCCCCGCCCGTCCCAGGACCCGGCGCCTCGCCAGGCCGCGGCGAACGCCTCCTGCACCACGTCGGCGACGACGTCGTCGTCGGCGCACCGGCGTCGCAGGCGCAGCACCACCATCGGGGCCAGCCGGTCGTACAGCTCCGCGAACGCCCCCTCGTCCCCGCGCGCGGCGCGGCGCAGCAGCGCCGCGTCGTCGACCTCCCGCACGGGTCCCACATCCTGCCTGACGCGGGCCGGGGCGCAGCGGTTCACCGGCCGTGGTCGGCGCAGCGGCGGCGGCGTCCCGTTGCACCGGCAGACGCCCCACCGCTAGCGTCGTGCCCGCTGCGAGGCGTCTCGATGACGAGCGGGAGCAGCCAGGAGGCGTCGTGCGGATCGCTGTGATGGCCACCTGCCTGGGGGACGCGATGTTCCCCGGGGCCGTGCGCGCCACCGTCGAGCTGCTCGAGCGGCTCGGCCACGAGGTCGTCTTCCCCGCCGACCAGACCTGCTGCGGGCAGATGCACGTGAACACCGGCTACCTGGACCAGGCGCTGCCGGTCGTGCGCCACCACGTGGCGGTCTTCGAGCCCGTGCTCGACGGCTCCGGTTCGTCGGGCGGGTCCGGTCCGTCGGGCGGGTCCGGCTGGGACGCCGCGGTGGCGCCGTCCGGCTCGTGCGTGGGGTGCGTGCGCCACCAGCACGCGATGGTCGCCCGCCGCGCCGGGGACGAGGGGCTGGCGCGCACCGCGCACGCGATCGGGCAGCGCACCTACGAGCTGTCCGAGCTGCTCGTCGACGTCCTCGGCGTCACGGACGTCGGCGCCTACTACCCGCACCGGGTGACCCACCACCCCACCTGCCACTCCCTGCGGATGCTGCGCGTCGGCGAGAAGCCGCTGCGGCTGCTGCGCGCCGTGCGCGGCCTCGAGCTGGTCGAGCTGCCCGACGCGGAGGTCTGCTGCGGCTTCGGCGGCACCTTCGCGATCAAGAACGCGGAGACCTCCACCGCTCTGCTGGCCGACAAGATGGCCAACGTGCTCGCCACCCGCGCCGAGGTGTGCACCGCCGGGGACTCCTCGTGCCTGATGCACATCGGCGGCGGCCTGGCGCGCCTGCGCACCGGGGTGCGCACCGTGCACCTGGCGGAGATCCTCAACAGCACCGAGGCGGGCGTGGAGGGCGGTGGCGGCGGCCCGGCGTCCGCCGCGGCGCCCGCGCCGCCCGCGGACCGGACGACGGGAGCCCAGCGATGACCGCTCCCGACCCCCCGGTGCACGCGCCGGCCGGCGTGGGGCACCTGCGCGGGCAGGCGCCGTTCCCGCAGGCGGCGCGCGCGGCGCTCGCGGACACCCAGCTGCGCCGCAACCTCGGCAGGGCCACCTCCGTCATCCGCGGCAAGCGGGCCCGGGTGGTCGCCGAGGTGCCCGACTGGGAGGAGCTGCGCGCCGCCGGGTCCGCGATCAAGGCGGACGTGATGGCGCGGCTGCCGGAGCTGCTGGAGCAGCTGGAGGAGGCCGTCACGGCCCGCGGTGGCGTCGTGCACTGGGCCCGGGACGCCGCGGAGGCCAACGCGGTCGTCACCGACCTCGTGCGCGCCACCGGCGCCGACCGGGTCGTGAAGGTCAAGTCCATGGCCACGCAGGAGACGGGCCTGAACGAGGCCCTCGAGGCCGCGGGCGTCGCCCCGGTGGAGACCGACCTGGCCGAGCTCATCGTCCAGCTCGGCCACGACGCGCCCAGCCACATCCTCGTGCCGGCGATCCACCGCAACCGCGCGGAGATCCGCGAGATCTTCCTGCGCGAGATGCCGGACGTCGACCCCTCCCTGACCGACGAGCCGCGCCGCCTGGCCATGGCCGCCCGAGAGCACCTGCGCCGCACGTTCCTGTCCGCGGGGGTGGCGGTCAGCGGCGCCAACTTCGCGGTCGCGCAGACCGGCACGCTCGCGGTCGTGGAGTCCGAGGGCAACGGGCGCATGTGCCTGACGCTGCCGCGCACCCTGATCACCCTCATGGGCGTGGAGAAGGTCGTGCCGACCTGGCGCGACCTGGAGGTGTTCCTGCAGCTGCTGCCGCGCTCGTCCACGGGCGAGCGGATGAACCCCTACACCTCCACCTGGACGGGCGTCACGCCCGGTGACGGGCCGGCCGAGTTCCACCTCGTGCTGCTCGACAACGGCCGCTCCGCCGTGCTGGCCGACGAGCAGGGCCGCTCGGCGCTGCACTGCATCCGCTGCTCGGCGTGCCTGAACGTCTGCCCGGTCTACGAGCGCGCGGGCGGCCACGCGTACGGGTCGGTCTACCCCGGGCCGATCGGGGCGGTGCTCACCCCGCAGCTGACCGGCATCGACGGCGCGCACGACCCGAACGCCTCGCTGCCCTACGCCTCCTCCCTGTGCGGGGCGTGCTTCGACGCGTGCCCGGTGCGCATCGACATCCCGGGCCTGCTCATGCAGCAGCGGGCGGCGTCCGTCGCGGCGCACACCCGCCCCACCGGGCAGGACCTGGCGATGCGGGCGGCCGCCGCGGCGATGACCTCCCCCGGCCGCTTCGCCGCGGCGGAGAGGGTGCTCGGCGCCGGGCGCCTGGTGGCCGGCCGCACGGGCCGGATCACGGCGCTGCCGTGGCCGGCGTCGCGGTGGACCGCCAGCCGCGACGTCCCCGCCCCTCCGGAGGAGACGTTCCGGCAGTGGTGGGCGCGCACGCGCGGCGACGGCGCGGCGGACCGCGGGCACGACGGCGAGGGGGCCGGCGCGTGAGCGCGCGCGAGGAGGTGCTCGCGCGGCTGCGCGCCGCCCGCGACGCCGGGGCGCCCGCGGGCGGCGTCGCGGCCGTCCCGCGGCGCTACCGGGCCCGCGGCGAGCACGCGCCCGGCAGCGCCGCGGTGGTCGAGCTGCTGGTCGAGCGCGTGGAGGACTACCGCGCCGCGGTGCACCGCACCGGCCCCGGCGGCGTCGCCGCGCTCGTCGCCGACCTGCTCGCGGACGCCGCCTCGGTCGCCGTCCCGCCGGGCCTGGACGCCGGCTGGACCGCCGGGTGCGCCGCGGCGCTGCTGGTCGACGGCGACCCGGCGCCGCTGGACGCCCAGCGCCTGGACGCCGTGGACGCCGTCGTGACCGCCAGCGCCGTCGCGATCGCCGAGACCGGCACGATCGTCCTGGACGCCACCGACCCGCGCCAGGGCCGGCGGCTGCTCTCCCTCGTGCCCGACCACCACGTGTGCGTGGTGGCCGCGGCCGACGTGGTGGGCACCGTGCCGGAGGCCCTGGCCCGGCTCGACCCGCAGCACCCGCTGACGTTCGTCAGCGGCCCGAGCGCGACGAGCGACATCGAGCTCGACCGGGTCGAGGGCGTGCACGGCCCCCGCCGCCTGGACGTCGTCCTCGTCGGCTGACCGGACCGGTCAGCCGGTCAGCCGGTCAGCCGGCCGGTCGGCCGGTGCGGACCACGGCGCTGAGCACCACGACCGCGACGGCGTCCTCGACGACGGCGACGACGGGGTCGGGCAGGCCCGTCGACTCCACCACCGCCCTGCGGGCGTGGTACCCGAGGTAGTTCCCGACCAGGGCTCCCGCCGCCGCGAAGGCGGCTCCCTCGGCCACGGAGCGCGCGCCGGGTCGCGTGCTCCCGAGCGCCGCCCCGGCGAGGGCGTCCGCGGCGGTCCGCCCGAAGATCCCCCCGTCGATGCGGGACAGCTGCGGCGTCGCGGAGAGGCGGGACTGGGTGCGCGGGAGCTTGTCGGCGACGAACTCGCCGGCCGCCAGGGCGATGAGCACGCCTCGGCCCCACGGGCTGGAGAGCACCGGCCAGCGGGTCCACCGGCCCGCGACCGAGGGCTCGTCGTGGTTCAGCGCCAGGATCCCCAGCGGGGGCCAGGACCGCAGGCCGCCGGCGAGGCCCAGGAACAGGGCCCTCACCGGCAGCCGCAGCCCGTCGTCAGCGGCGCGCGCGGTCTTCGGCACGGATCAGCTCCCCGGGGTGAAGACGGCGCGCACGCAGCCGTCGTCCTTGTTCTTGAACATCTCGTAGCCGCGCGGGCCCTCCTCGAGGGGCATCACGTGGGTGGCCAGGTGCTCGGTCCTCACCTGCCCGCTGCTCATCAGCTCGAGGATCTCGGGCACGTAGCGGGGTCCGAACTGCTGCGCCCCGCGCAGGGTGAGGGCCTTGTTCATCACGGCCCCGAGGGGGAACTTGTCGACCAGGCCGGCGAAGACCCCCAGGGTGAAGACCGTGCCGCCCTTGCGGCAGGCGTGGACCGCCTCGCGCACGGCGGTGGGCCGGTCGGTCTGCAGCCGCAGCTGCTGCTTGAGCTGGTCGTACAGGAACTGGGGCCCGTTGGAGTGCGCCTCCATCCCCACCGCCTCGATGCACACGTCGGGCCCGCGCCCGGCGGTCATCTCCCGCAGCTCGGCGGCGACCGTGGTCCTCTCGTAGTTCAGGACCTCGGCGCCGATGTGCTCGGCGACCTGCGCGAGGCGGTTCTCGAGCCGGTCGATGACCACCACCTTCTCGGCGCCCATGAGCATCGCCTTGCGGGCGGCCATCTGCCCGACCCCGCCGGCGCCCCAGACGGCGACGACGTCACCCGGCGCCACCCCCGCCTGGTCGGCGCCCGTCCACCCCGTCACCACCGCGTCGGAGGCGAACAGGGCGGTCAGGTCGGAGACCCCGTCGGGAACGGCGAACGCGCCGACGTCGGCGTAGGGCACCCGCACGTACTCGGCGTGGCTGCCCGCGAACCCGCCCAGGGCGTGGGAGTACGCGAAGCACCCGCCGACGGCGTACCCCCACAGCCCCTCGGTCAGCGCCGGGTTGGGGTTGCCGTTGTCGCACAGCGAGAACATCTCGTGCGCGCAGTACCAGCACCTCCCGCAGCTGATGAAGGAGGTGACGACGACCCGGTCGCCGACCCGGTGCTTCGTCACCGACGTCCCGACCTCGACGACGGTGCCCATGAACTCGTGGCCGAGGACGTCGCCGGCCCGCATCGCGGGGATGTACCCGCCGAGCAGGTGCAGGTCGGAGCCGCACGTGGTGGTCAGGTCGACCCTGAGGATGACGTCGTGGGTGTTGAGGATCCGTGGCTCGTCGACGTCCTCGACGCCGACCTCGTTCACGCCGCGCCAGGTCAGGGCCCTCACAGCACGCCCTCCCGCCCGGCGCGCCGGGTGGCCGTGCCGATCACCGCGGTGCCGATCGCGGACCGCTCCCCGTGGGGGACGGGGTCGACGACGAGGACCTCGCCCACCTCCACCAGCTGCTTCGCCCGGCGCAGCGCCGAGCGCAGGTCCTGGCGGGGGTCCTCGTCCAGCACCCGCGCCAGCGCGCCGGCGAGGCCGGTCGGCGCCGGGCGGCGCAGCCGGGCCGCGACCTCGGTGCCCCTGCCGCCGGGGGCGGGGCTGATCCGGGTCTCGACCCGCTCGCCCAGGGCGGCCAGCGGCTCCGGCAGCCTGCCGCCGGGCGCCACCTCGTCCGGGTCCGCGTAGACGGTCACCGCCTGCCAGCGGGTGCCACCGGCCCTGCCCGCGCCGCCGTCCGCCGCGGCTGCCCGCCGCGCGGCGCGGACCGCCACGACGCCACCGGCACCCACCGCGATCACCGTCGCGGTTCCCACTCTGCTCATCAGGCCGCCTTCCCCTCCTCGCCGTGGCGAGCGGTCATCGACCCGCACGGCTCACCGGCTCCTCGGCTGGGGGCTCAACCGAGGCAGCAGTGCCCCCCGTCGTACCCGCGCGGGGCGGGACCACACCGCCGCCGGCCGACCGGGAGCGCCGGGTCAGGCGGCGCCCGCGCGCCGGACGGCGAGGACGGTGTCGGTGACCGCAGCGCGCTGCCCGCCGGGGCCGGTGGCCTCGCGCTGGAAGGCCCCGACGCGCTCGGGGTGCCACGTCGCGGGCGGCAGGTCCAGGGAGGCCAGCACCTCCTCGGGGGCCGGGAACCGCGTGCCGGGGTCGGCCCAGGACCACGGCGGCACCGACGCGTGCTCGACGACCAGCAGCAGCCCTCCGGGCGCCACGGCGCCGGCGGCCGCCCGCAGCACCGCGGTGCGCGGGAGGTGCACGGGCGACTGCAGGTAGGAGGCGGCCACCAGGTCGTAGGCGCCCGCGGGGAAGGTCCTCGCGAGGTCGTGCTGCCGCGCGACCACGCGGTCGCCGACGCCCGCGGCGGCGGCGTGCTCGCGAACGCGCGCCAGGGCGGTGGCCGAGACGTCGACGGCCGTCACCCGCCAGCCGCGCCGGGCCAGCCAGACGGCGTCCCCGCCCTCGCCGCACCCGAGGTCCAGCGCCGTGCCGGGCGCCAGCGGCGCGGCGACGTCGGCCAGGACGGCGTTCGCCCGACCGGTCCAGACCCGCGGGGAGCGGCGGTAGTGGGCCTCCCAGAAGCCCTCGGCCTGCCCGTCCGCACCACCGCCCGCGCCCATCGCCCCTCCTCGCTCGCGCCTCCCGCTCGATCGCGGGAGCACGGGGAGGACTGTCCGACAGCCCGGGCGCGCTTGACGAACGTCTTTGCCACAACGGCACGATGAGCGGATGGACGACGAGGGCTCGCTGGAACCGGTGCTGTCGGCGGTGGGGCCGCGGCTTCGCACCCTGCGCCAGCAGCGGGACATGACGCTGTCGGACCTGTCGGAGGCCACCGGCATCTCGGTCAGCACCCTCTCGCGCCTGGAGTCGGGCGGACGCCGCCCCACCCTGGAGCTCCTGCTGCTCCTGGCGCGGGCCCACCAGGTGCAGCTGGACGAGCTGGTCGACGCACCCGCCACGGGTGATCCGCGCGTGCATGCCCGGCCGGTGGTCCGCAACGGCCTGACCGTCATCCCGCTGACGCGCCGCCCGGGCGGCATCCGCGCCTACAAGTTCGTCGTGCCCGCCGGGTGGCCGCGGCGCCCGCACGAGCCGCAGGTGCACGAGGGCTACGAGTGGCTCTACGTCCTCGACGGGCGGGTGCGCCTGCACCTGAGCGGGCACGACCTGGAGCTGACCGCCGGCGAGGTCGCCGAGTTCGACACCCGCACCCCGCACGCCATGGCCAACCCGGGCTCCGAGCCCGCCGAGCTGCTCCTGCTCGTCGGGCCCCAGGGCGAGCGGGCGCACGTGCGGGCCAGGCCCAAGCGCAGCCGCGCCGAGGACGACGCGCCACCCGCCGGGTCGCCGCAGGCGCGCTGACGCCCTCAGGACAGGGCGTCCCTCACCACCGGCGCGAGCGCCTCGCCCAGGTCGCGGTTGTTCTGCTCGGTGAGGTGGACGCCGTCCACCCCGTCGGTGCTGATGACGGAGCCCGCGTCGAAGAACGAGGCTCCGCTGAAGCCGGCGACGGCCCGGTACAGCGCGGGCAGCGCCAGCGTCTTCTCCCGGGCGCCGGCGAAGACCTCCCGGAACCACGGGTCCGCGACGTCGCCCAGCGGCGGCGGGCAGACGACCAGGACCCGAGGGGCCGGGTAGGCCGTCCCGACCCCCCCGGCGGAGGCCGCGACCTGGTCCAGCAGCACCGAGACGCCCGTGGCGATCTCGAACGGGGAGCGCCGCAGCAGCGCCTTGGTGTCGTTGGTCCCCAGCATCAGGACCACCAGGTCCAGCGGCAGGTGCGTCGCCAGCGCGCCCGGCAGGTGCCGCGAGCCGTTCAGGCGGGGGTCGGTCGGGTCGTCGGCGGTCGTGGTGCGGCCGCTGAGGCCCTCCTCCAGGACCCGGTACCCGTCCCCCAGCAGCCGGGCCACCACGCCGGTCCAGCGCACGTCGGGGCCGAAGCGCTCGCTGGGGACCGGGGGGTCCTTCGGCACCCAGCCCCACGTCAGCGAGTCACCGAAGCACAGGACGTTCCGGGTGGCCATGTCGTCTCCTCCGACGGGTGGTCGGGACCCTCCGGCATCGTGCCGCAGGCCCGCTGCCGGTGCCCGCCCACCAGCCCGTCGCGCCGACCCCGGTGGTGCTGGCGCTACCGCGAGTCCGGCGGCCTGCGGGAGTGACCCGGCAGCGGCGCCGCTGGTGTGCTCGAGGCACGCACCCACCGGCACCGGGCCGGTGCGCACTCCCGTCCAGCCGGACCCGTTCCCCAGGAGGACCCCGTGAGCACGTCCACCAGCTCCCGCACCGACCCGCACGCCGGCCGCGGCGGCACCGGCCGCAGCGGCACCGGGCTGCTCGGCCTGGTCCGCCGCCACCCGACGGTGACCTTCTTCGCCCTGGCGTTCGGGCTCAGCTGGGCCGCCTGGCTGCCCTACGTCCTGTCCGTCCACGGCCTCGGGGTGCTGGACCTGCGCTACCCCGAGCTGCTGGGCAACACGCAGCTGGCCGGCATGCTGCCCGGCGCCTACGTGGGCCCGCTGGGCGCCGCGTTCACCGTCACCGCCGTCGTCGAGGGCCGGGCCGGGCTGCGCGCCTGGGCGCGCCGCCTGACGCACTGGCGGGTGGGGTGGCGCTGGTACGCGGCGGTGCTCACGGGCGTGCCGGCGGCGATCCTGCTGGCCACGATCGTCCTGCCCGGGGCGTGGGAGGGCGCTGCTCCGGTGCCCGCGGTGGCGCTGGTGGCCTACCTGCCGGTGCTGGTGATGCAGCTGGTGACCACCGCGGCCGCCGAGGAGCCGGGCTGGCGCGACTTCGCCCTGCCCCGCCTGCAGCGCTCCTTCGGCCCGGTGCTCGGCACCACCGTCCTGGGCGTGCTGTGGGGCGCCTGGCACCTGCCGATGTTCCTCACCGCCGACTGGGGCGGGTACCCGGACGTGAGCTGGGTGGAGCCGGCGGAGTTCGTCGCCGCCGCCGTGCCGGTCAGCATCGTGATGACCTGGGTGTTCAACCGCACCCAGCAGAGCCTGCCGATCGTGATGGTGCTGCACGCGAGCATCAACACCTTCTGCTCGCTGATCTGGCTGCAGGCCTTCCCCGGCCTGGACCCCTCGCGCGACACGCTGCACGTGATGCTGATCGCCGCCACCGCGGTGGCCGTGGTGCTGCTGGTGGCCACCCGCGGCCGCCTCGGCCTGCAGGTGCACGACGTCCCGGAGCGCACACTGGACCGCGGGCCGGCACCGGCCCCCGCGCCCGCCCCGGCGGCCCGGTGACCGACCCGGGTGAGCGCGGGTCCGCCCGCTCCGGCGCCTGCTCCTAGCGCGCCGAGCCGGGGCGGGCCATGACCTTGTGCAGGGCCGCCTTCGCGCTGTCGGGGAGGAACCGGCTGCTGTAGGCCTGCAGCTTCGTCGTCAGGGACGCCGCGACGACGCGCTCGCGGCCCGCCATGAGGGCCTCGAAGCCCTGCCGGGCGACGTCCGCCGGGCTGTCCTTCAGGCCGGTGGTGCCGAGCTTCGTGTCGGTGAGGTCGCCGCGCTCGAAGAAGTCCGTGTCCGTCGGGCCGGGCATGAGCGAGGTGACGGTGATGCCGGAGTCCTCCAGCTCGGCGCGCAGCCCGAGCGCGAAGGACTGGTCGAAGGACTTCGAGGCGTTGTAGACGGCCGCGAACGGGCCGGCCATCGTCGACGCGATCGAGGACGTGATGAGGATGCGGCCCTCGCGGCGGGGCACCATGTCGCGCACGACCAGCTTCGCCAGGTGCACGGTGCCGCGGACGTTGAG
Organism: Quadrisphaera sp. DSM 44207; assembly: GCF_900101335.1. Taxonomy (NCBI): domain Bacteria; kingdom Bacillati; phylum Actinomycetota; class Actinomycetes; order Kineosporiales; family Kineosporiaceae; genus Quadrisphaera; species Quadrisphaera sp. DSM 44207. The sequence goes on from NZ_FNKA01000001.1 coordinate 368,558, forward strand.
GTCGACGAGGCGCAGCTCGCGCTCCAGCGGGGTCTCGGCGAACGGGCCGCCGGAGCCGATGCCCGCGTTGAGCGCGGCGGCCGCGACCGGGCGCCCGCCCGCGGTGGCGCGCCGGTGCAGCTCCTCGACCCCGTCGGCCGTCGCGAGGTCGACCCGCACCGCCTCCACCGCGGCGCCGGTGCCGCGCAGGTCCTGCGCCGCCGCCTCCAGCCCGGCGTCCTCGGCGGCGACCACGAGGTCGAAGCCGTGCGTGGCGAACTGCCGGGCCAGCTCGAGGCCGATGCCGCTGGAGGCGCCGGTGACGAGGGCGAGGGGACGGACCGCTGGCGTGCTCATGCCCTGCGCTACCCGGCCTCCCGCAGGGCAAACCCGCGCGGCGGACGCGTCCCCGGGCGGCGCCGGTGGACGTGCGGGCCTCCCGTCGTCGGCGCGGTCGAGCGACGCCTGCGCTCAGGCCCGTCCGGAACGCGGCCGGCCGAGGCGGGAGTCGACGTCCTGGCGCAGGCGGAAGCGCTGCACCTTCCCGGTCGTCGTCTTCGGCAGGTCCTCCACCAGGAACACCGCCCGGGGTCGCTTGAAGCCCGCCAGGCCCTCGCGGCACCAGTCGACCAGCGCGTCCGGGTCCGGGCGCGAGCCCGGCGCCGGGACGACGCAGGCCACCGGCTTGTCCAGGCCGTCCTCGTCGACCATCGCGACGACGGCGGCCTGCGCCACGTCGGGGTGCTGGAGCAGGTGCCCCTCGACCTCCGTGGGCGAGACCCAGATGCCCCCGGCCTTGATCATGTCGTCCGAGCGCCCCAGCCAGGTGTACGCGCCGTCCGCGGACCGCACGCAGGTGTCGCCCGTGGCCAGCCACTCGCCCCGGAACACCGACCGGGTCGCCTCGGGACGGCGCCAGTAGCCGCTCGCGATGGAGCTGCCCCGCACGAACAGGGCTCCGGGGACCCCGTCGGGCACGACGTCGCCCCGCTCGTCGCGCAGCTGCAGGTCGTACCCGGGGACGGGGGTGCCCGCGGTCCCCGGCCGCACCGCGCCGGCGCGGTTGGACGAGAAGATGTGCAGGGCCTCGGTGGAGCCGATCCCGTCCAGCACCTCGACCCCGAAGTGCTCGCTGACGCGGCGTCCCAGCGCGGCCGGGAGGACCTCGCCCGCGGACACCGCCAGGCGCACGCCCGCCAGCGCCTGGCGCGGGAGCCCCTCGGCCAGCATCGCGGCGTAGGAGGTCGGGACGGAGAAGAACAGCGTCGGGGCGTGCTCGGCGACGACCTCGCGGACGACCTGCGGGGTGGGGCGCCGCGGCTCCAGGACCGTCGTGGCCGCCACCGACAGGGGGAACAGCACGCTGTTGCCCAGGCCGTAGGCGAAGAAGACCTTCGCCACCGAGTAGCACACGTCGTCCGGCCCGATGCCCAGCACCTGGTGCGCGTAGCCCTCGCACACGGTGCGGATGCTCGCGTGCCGGTGCATCGCCGCCTTCGGCCTGCCCGTCGTGCCGGAGGTGTACAGCCACAGCGCCTGGGCGTCCCCGGGCGTGGGCGCCGGCTCCGCCGGCCCGCCGCTGCGGCGCCCGGCGTCCAGCAGCTCCTCCCACGTGATCGTCCCGACGGCGTCGGGCAGGGTCGGGCCGGCTCCCCCGACGGTCACCGCGTGCTCCAGCTCCGCCGCCTGCGGGGCCGCCCGCGAGACGACGTCGGCGCACTCCGGTGAGACGACCACGACCCGCGCGCCGCAGTCGACCAGCACGGCGGCCAGGTCGTCGCCGGTGAGCATCGTGGAGACCGGAACGGCGACGGCGCCGTGCCGCCACGCGCCCAGGAGCCCCACGAGCAGCTCCGTGCGATCCGCGACGACGAGCACCACGCGGTCGCCCTCGCGCACCGACAGGGTGGCCAGGCCGGCGGCGAACCGCGCCGAGCGCTCCTGCAGCTCCTGGTACGTCACGCGCTCCGCGCCGCAGCGCACCGCGACCCGGGCGCCGTCCCCGGCCGCCACGTGCCGGTCGACCAGGTAGCCGGCCGCGTTGAAGACCTCCGCGGGGACCTCCCGCGCGTGCTCGCGCGCCGGGACGTCGATGGGGTGGGGCATGTCATCCCTCCGTGGATGCGCTGGGGACCGGCGGTCGGGGACCGGTGGTCGGGATCAGGAGTCGAAGATGGGGCCGAAGGCCGGGATGCCGAGGCGCTCCAGGCCGTGCACGAGCCGCCGGGTGGTCGGCTCGTTGCTGACGACGAAGACGGCGTCCGCGCCGAAGTCCCGGCACGCCCCCACGGTCAGCCTCAGCAGGTTCGGCTTGCCGCGCGTGGTGGTGTCCCAGATGACGGCGTCCGGCTGCGCCGCCTCGACCTCGTCGACCAGGGCGTCGCCGTAGGTGGCCCGCGGGCTCCTGACCGACCACACGAGCCGGATGGGGACCGGGGAGCCCAGGATCTGGCCGAAGCAGGGTCCCAGCCCGCTGCCGGTGACGACGTAGACGATGCGCTCGTACAACGGCTCCACCCGCGCCAGGGAGGCCACCGGGGTGCCCCGCACCCACACGTGGCGAGGCGGGTCGTCGATGAACCTGCCGGTCCAGTCGCCCGCCCGCGAGATCAGCAGCCGGAACCCGGACCGCCCGGGGGTGCGCACGGTCGCGAAGGAGTGCCACTGCCACAGGGGGGAGCGGCTGATGCCGAGGTTGGCGCCCAGCGGCGGCGTCGTGTGGTCGAACGTCGCCACCGCCGCGTGCGAGGACAGCCGCTGCACGCTGACCGGGACGCGGCGCAGCCGCACCCACGGCAGCACGACGCTCGCCGTCACGAGCACCAGGAGCCAGATCCGCCAGCTGGAGGCGAGGGCCTCCAGCGGCGGCTCGGCGCCCCGGTGGTCCAGCTCCAGGGCCACCGCCAGCACCCAGAACAGCGCGACCGCGGCCCAGCCGCCGAAGCGGTGCGAGGCCTCGAACAGGTCGTGCGCCCGCCTCCTGGTGGGCGGCAGGGCGCAGACGACGATCAGCACCGTCAGGGCCACCAGGACGTGCGCGGTGGCCAGGACGGGAGCGGAGACGTGCAGACCGCGCCGGTGCGCCGCGGTGGCGGTGGCGGCGAAGCCGGCGAGCCAGGCCGTGCCGGCGATCGCGGCCCCCACGTGGATGCCGCCGACGTGGTAGATCTTCGAGATCGCCCACCGCAGCCACAGCGGCCACGAGCGCGGTCCCCTCCCCGCGAGGCGGAACAGCGCGTTGACCACGTGCTGGGAGCGGATGAGGACCGCCGCCGCGAAGTTGACGAGGACGAGGGCCGAGGTTCCCGACAGCGCGCTGCCGTCCTCGAGCCGCCAGCTCCCGCGGTGCAGGGAGTGCGCGAGCACGGCGAGGTTGGCCAGGAGGACCGCGAGGGTCAGCCGGTGGTACTGCGCCAGGCGCGGGTGCTTGAGGGCGCGGCGGTGCACGGGAGCGAGCCCGCTCGGGCGGGCGGACGCCTGCCGGGACGGCGTCCGCGTCTGCGAGGGCGCGGCCGTGGTGCCCACGGGCGGTGCATCCTCTCGTCGGGAGTGCTCCGGTGGTGCGTGCGGTCCCGGACATCATCCCGCGGGGCGCGTCGGTCTTGCGGCCGACCCCCGCCCCGCCCGGCAGGAGGAGCTGTCGGCGAGGTGGGTCGGTCAGGACAGCAGCGGGACGCTCGCCGGCGAGCCGTGCCCGAACGCGCGCAGCAGCGCGCGCTCGTCGGCGTCGGACAGCCCCGCGGCGCGCCGCGGCGGGCGGGCGCGACTCCTCCTCCGCCAGGACGTCCGCCAGCGTCTGCTCCAGGGGGCGGGGGAGCAGCCCGGCACGGCGGGCCCGGCTGCTGTCGGCGGCGCTGAAGCCGCGCCAGTCGGGGTCGGCGAGCCACAGCGGCAGCGACCGCTCCCCCATCCACTCCCCCACCCCGTGGTCGAGCAGCCACCGCGGGTCGGCGCGCACGACGGGGCCGGTGTGCCCGGCGACCTCGCGCGCGAGCGCGAGGTCGCCGGCCAGCGGCAGGGTCTCGCCGGTGGCGTTGAGGACGCCGCTGAGCCCCCGCGCGCCCGCCTCGACCAGCCACGCGGCCAGGTCGCGGACGTCGAGGACCTGCGTGGGCAGGTCCGGGTCGTCGGGGACGAGCACCGCGCCGTCCGCGGCCGCCGGGTGGGCGAAGCGCCAGGGCCAGTAGCCGGTGCGGTCGGAGGGGTCACCCGGGCCGCCGATCAGGCCCACCCGCACCACCAGCGCCCGGTCGGGGCCGAACGCGCCCAGCACGTGCTGCTCGCACGCGACCTCGGCGGATCCGTACGACTCCACGCTCTCCGTCGCGTCCCCGGCCAGCGGGGGCAGCAGCGCGCCGTCCTCGGTCTGGCCGGGTCTGCGGTGGTCGGCGTAGGCGTTGCCCGAGGAGACGAAGACGTACGTCCTCGTGCGGTCGGCGAGCGCGGCCACCGCGGTGCGCACGTGCCCGGGCTGGCGGGCGACGTCGACGACGAGGTCCCAGTCGGTGCCGGTCACCGCCTGGTGCGCCTCCGGGCGCTCGCGGTCGGCGCGCACGAGCTCCGCGCCGTCCGGCGCGCCCCGGGAGCGCAAGGAGCGTCCGCTGAGGGCAGACGCCGCAGGCCCAGGGCGCGGACGCGTTCTGGGCCGCGTCCTCCTCCGCCTGCCAGAACGCTCGGGTCTCGTCCCGGAGGACGGGGCCGGCGCGTTCGCGGGGCCGATGACGCCGCTGCCCGGTGCGCCCAGGCTGGTCCCGTGAGCACGACCGGAGAGGTCCTCCTGCTGGTCGCCCACGCGAGCACCGCCCTGGTGTGCGTGGGCCTGGGCGCCTGGGTGCTGCTGCGCCGCCGCAGGGGCGACGCCGCCCACCGCGCGGCGGGCTGGGCCTGGGTCGCGGGCATGGCGTTCGTCGCGACGAGCTCCTTCGCCCTCCGCGACCTGCGCGACGGCCGGCTCAGCCTGCTGCACGTGCTGTCCGTGGTGACCCTGGTCAGCCTCGTCCTCGGCGTGCGCGCCGCCCGCCGTCACGACGTCCGCGGGCACCGCGGGAACATGCGCGGCTGCTACCTCGGGCTCCTGGGCTCCGCCATCGGGGCCGTCGCCGTGCCCGACCGCGCCATCCCCGTCTTCGTCGTCACCGAACCGCTCGGCGCCCTCGCCGCGGCGGCCGCGCTCGCCGCCACCACCGCGGCGGTCATCGGGCTCGCCCGCGCCACCGGGCGCCGACGCCCCCGCGGCGCGGCCCGCCCGTTGCCCCCGGCACGGCGCGGCGCGAGCATGGCGGGTGCCGACGAGCGGTGACGCCGGCGCGGGAGGGGTGGTGGCGGACGACGGGCACGACGAGGAGCTGGCGCGGCTGCGGGCGGCGATGCTCGCCTACGAGGCGTCGCCGCGGCGCCGGCGCCTGCTCCTGCGGCTGACGGGACAGGCGCCGGACGAGCAGGACCGCGAGCGCCTGCGCCGCCACGAGATCGGCCCGCACGGCCGCATCGCCGAGACGGCGCTGCGCGTCGTGCGGGAGACGGAGGCGATCACCCGGGCCACCGTCGAGCGCGACGTCGTGCAGGACCTCACCCTCGCCGAGCTGCGCGCCGTCCACGAGGAGCTCCTCGGCCGCCGCGCCACCGCCGCGGACCCGCTCGCGCCGGACGTGTCGCTGCTCTTCCGCAGCAGCCCGGAGCAGTCGGCGCTGCTGGCGCGGGTCCTGCCCGGGCTCGAGGTCGACGACGTCCCGCTGCGCCGCTACGCCGCGCTGGCCGGCCCGCCGGGCAGCCGCCCGGAGCCCTTCCTCGTCCACCAGGCCGCGGACGCCGCGGGCCGCCGCACCGTGCTGGGGCGCCTGTGGCTGGACGCCGACTTCCTGCTGCACGAGCAGTGCTTCGGCGCCGTTCCGAGCGAGGACCTCATGGCGCTGGAGCAGCTCGTGCAGGGCGACCTGTGGGTCACGCTGGAGACGGTGCGGGCCCTCGCCGAGGACGCCGCCCGCGACGAGCCGCACCGGCCCTGACCCCGGCCCTCGGCCTCAGCGGCGCGGACGACGGGAGCGCGCGACCACCACGAGCCCGACCACGAGCAGGGCCAGGGCGCCCACGGCCTGCCCGCCCTGCACGATCCGGGTGACGTCCAGGGCCGGGTGCCACGTGACCTGCCCGTCCCGGACGGCGTAGACCCCGGCCTGGCGCGCCCCGAACCCGTACCCGAAGCCCGAGCCCTCCTGCCTCGGGCCCTCGGGCGCCGGCTCCTGCGACGTGCCGCCGCCGGCAGCGCCGCCCGTACCGCCCCGGACCCGGGCCACGGGGATCACCGTGACGCCGTCCACCTGGACGGGCTCCCCGAACACCGTCCTCGCGCCCACGTCGGCCACCTGCTGCAGCAGCTCCTGCTCGCTCACGCCGTCGCCCCCTCGCTGCGACGGGCGGCGGCACGGCGCCGCCGTCCGCGCACCATGCTCCTCGCGCCCGCCGGGCCCGCACAAGGGCACCGGCGCCTACGCTGGGGGCGATCCTCGCGCCGCGCAGCCCCGTCCGAGGAGGTCGCCGTGCCCGCTCCCGACGTGCCGACCCCCGACGTGCCGACCCCCGACGTCCCGACGAGCGCGTGCGACGTCCTCGTCGTCGGGGCCGGGCCAACGGGGGTGATGGCCGCGTGCTGGCTGGCGCGCTGCGGGGTCGACGCGGTGGTCGTGGACGGCAAGGCCGGGCCCACGCGCGAGTCGCGGGCCCTGGCGCTGCAGGCGCGCACCCTGGAGGTCTACGACCAGCTGGGCGTCGTCGACCGCGTGCTGGAGCGGGCGCGGGTCGCCGACGCCGTCGCCCCCGGGTACGAGCGCCGCAGCTTCGGGCGGGTCGAGCTGGGCGAGCTGGGCGGCGGCGTCACGCCGTACCCGCGCATCCACGTGCTGGAGCAGAGCGAGAACGAGCGCCTGCTCGTCGAGCACCTGCAGCGCCTGGGCGGGCGCGTGCGCTGGGGTCACCGGCTCACCGCGCTGCGCGACGGCGACGGCGGTGCCAGCGGGGCGGGCGGGACGAGCGGCGGCGCGAGCGGCGAGGGGCCCGGCGTCGTGGCCGAGCTGCAGGGCCCGCACGGCGCCGTCCGCGTGCGCGCCCGGTACTGCATCGGCGCCGACGGCGCCTCCTCCACCGTGCGCTCCCTGCGCGGCATCCCCTTCGAGGGCGTGACGAACGCGGGCACCTTCTTCGTCGCGGACGCCGCCGGCGTGCGCGGCCTGGTGCCGGGAGCGGTCAACGCCCGTCCCGGCGCCACCAGCTTCCTGCTCACCTTCCCGATGGGCGCCGGCGAGCGCCACCGCCTCGTCGGGCTGGTCCAGGACGCCGACGGGGACGGCGCCGTCGACGAGGGCGACGTGCGCGCGCTGCTGCAGCGCGTCTACGGGGTCGTGTGGGGGCCGACGACCTGGTCCTCCACCTACCGGGTGCACCACCGCGTGGCGGCGACCTTCCGCGACGGGCCCGTGCTGCTGGCCGGGGACGCCGCGCACGTGCACTCCCCCGTGGGCGCGCAGGGCATGAACACCGGCCTGCAGGACGCGCACGGCCTCGCCCTCAAGCTGGTCGACGTCCTCGCCGGCACGGCCTCCGACGCCTCCCTCGACCGCTACGACGCCGAGCGCCGGCCCGTGGCGCGGCACCTGGTCTCCACCACCGACCGCGCCTTCGGGGTGATCACCTCCCAGCGGCCGCTGGCGCGCCTGGTGCGCACGCGCGTGGTGCCGCGCGTCGTGCCGCTCGCGGTCCGGGCCGTGCCGCGCGTGCGGGGCGCCTCCCGGGTGTTCGAGTACGTCGCCCAGGTGCGGATCCACTACTGGATGAGCGAGGAGGCCCGCACGGCTTCGGGCGCGCGGCGGGGGCGCGTGGTGGGGCGCCGGCTGCCGTGGACGGGCGAGAACCACGCCGTCCTGCGCTCGGCCACCTGGCAGGTGCACTGCTACGGCCCGGGGGACGACGCGGCCGCGCGGGCGCTCGCCCAGCGGCTGGGCACCCCGGTGCACGCCTTCGCGCCCTGCCCGGCGAGGGGCCTGGACGCCGGCACGGCGCTCCTCGTGCGGCCCGACGGCTTCGTCGCCGCCGCGGCGCCGCTGGAGCGGGCGGCCGAGGAGCTGCCGCGGGCCCTACCCGACCGCCACCCGGCCCGCAGGGCCGGCTGACGAGCGGCTGGGAGCGGCTGTCGGTCGGACGACGGACGGGAGGAGCAGCACCGTGCGGGCGGGCGGGCAGCAGCGGCAGGATGGTGCCGTGGGTCCTGCAGCGAGCACCGGCGCTCTCGAGGACGTCCTCGAGGGCGCCGCCGTCACGCCGGTGTTCCAGCCGCTGGTCGACCTCACCTCCGGTGACGTCGTCGGGTACGAGGCGCTCGCGCGCGGGCCGCGAGGCAGCCGCCTGGAGCTGCCCGACGCGCTGTTCACCGCCGCCCGCCGGGCGGGCCTGGTGCGCGAGCTGGACTGGCTGTGCCGGCGCCGCGCCGTCGACGCGGCGCGCTCGGTCGCCTTCCGCCACCCGCTGTCGCTGTTCGTCAACGCCGAGCCGGCGGGGCTGGCCGGCCCGCCGGGCGAGGACGCGCTGGCCTGGCGCGACATGAGCGACCTGCGCTGCTACGCCGAGATCACCGAGCGCGCCCTGGGCGAGCACCCGGCCGCCGTGCTGCGGGCGGCGGACCGCGTGCGCGAGCAGGACTGGGGGATCGCCCTGGACGACATCGGCGCCGACCCGGCGTCGCTGGCGCTGATGCCCGTGCTCGAGCCGGACGTGCTCAAGCTGGACGCCGCCCTGCTGGCGCCCGGCGCCGGCGCGGGCGCGGCGCAGGTGCTGCACGCGGTGCTGGCGCAGGCGGAGCGCACGGGCGCCGTCGTCGTGGCCGAGGGCATCGAGACCGCCGAGCAGCACGACCTCGTCCGCGCCCTGGGCGTCGGGCTGGGGCAGGGCCACCTGCTGGGCGCGCCCGCGGAGCTGCCCGGCACCCTCGACTTCCCCACCCGGGCGCTGCCGATGCTGCCGCGCCTGGTCGACCGGGCCGTGCCGCTGACGCCCTTCGCCATCGTCTCGAGCTCGACGGGCACCCGCCGACTGCCCGGGGGCGCCGTGCGCGCGGTGGTCGAGCAGCTGCTCGACCAGGCGCCGCGCGTGGACCCGGCCGCCCTCGTGCTCACCGCCGGCGGACCCGCCGACGCCGCTGGTGGCACCGCTGGTGGCACTGCTGATGGCACCGCTGGCGGCACCGCGCTGGTGACGACCTCGACCTCGCGCGGCACGACCGTGCTCAGCGCCGCCGTGCGGCCCGTGGTGCAGTGGAGCGGCCTCGAGCGGCGCGCGGACCCGCCCGCGGACCCCCTGCTGCACGACTGGGACGCCGTGGTGCTCGGGCCGGGGTTCGCCGCGGCGCTGGTGGCCCGCCCGGCGTCCTCGACCCCGGAGCCGGCGGACGAGTGGCACGCGGTGCTGACCTTCGACCGCGACCTCGTGGTGCGCTGCGCGGCGTCCCTGCTCGCCCGCGTGCCCTGAGACCGCGCGAGGGCACGCGGTGGCGCCCCGGGCCCCGGGCCCGGACCGCCGGCCTCAGCGCACCTCGACCGGTCGCGGCAGGAAGCCCCGCCGCAGGTGCCACATGGCCTGCAGCGTGCGCAGCTCGGCCTCCGGCGCGTCGTGCGGCGCCGTGCCGCGCACCACGCGCTCGCGCAGGAACGCCAGCTCGGTGGCGAGGTCCTGGAAGTCGCGCATGGCCCGCTCGGCGCCCGGCCCCAAGGTGCGCCCGGCCCAGTCGCGGGCGCGCCGGCGCTCCTCCAGGGAGCCGAGCATCGCCGCCTCCGCGCCGGTGATCCAGCCGCTGGCGGCGTAGGCGCCGAGGTGGCGGCGCAGCAGGCGCCCCTCGCGGGCGCGCGCGGCGACGGCGACCGCGACGGCGAGGAGGAAGACCGGCACCTGCAGCGCCACGTAGGCCCCGACGAAGCCCTGCAGGCCCTGGACGGCGGAGAAGTTCCACAGGCCGTGCAGCAGCACGGCGGCGACGAACCCGGCCAGGGGCGCGAGCACCCTCACCGCCGGGGAGCGGCGGCTGGCCGCCAGGCCGAGGCCGACCCCGGTGGCCATCGTGAACAGCGGGTGGGCGAAGGGAGAGAACAGGCAGCGCACCACGAAGACGACGGCGGTGGCCGCGCTGCCCTCCTCGAGGAGGCTGCGCCCGAGGTAGAGGACGTTCTCGACGAAGGCGAAGCCGATGCCGGCCAGGCCGGCGTAGACGATGCCGTCGACGACGCCGTCGAACTCGCGCCGCCGCGTCAGCAGCACCAGGAGGACCGCGAGGCCCTTGGCGCCCTCCTCGACCACGGGGGCGACGAAGACGGGCACGAGGCCCTCGTCGCCGCCCGCCGCGCGGATCGCCTCGACGGAGGCGGTGTTGAGCACGAGCGCCGCGAAGGTCGCCACGAACGCGCCCCAGCCGAAGGCGAAGAGCAGCAGCCCCCGCGGCTCGGCCTCGTAGCGGTCCAGCCACAGGAACACCGCCACGACGGGGAAGACCGGGACGACGGCCAGCAGCAGCCCCACGACGAGGCCGGTGGGGCCGGTGTCGCCGAGGATCGCGACGAGCGTCAGCAGCCCGCAGCTGACCAGCAGCAGCACGGCGACCACGCGCAGCAGGACGCGCGCCAGGCGCGAGCGCCCGGGCTCGCGCGGGGGGTGGGGGACGGGTGGCTCGCCCACCGGACGCGCGGTGCCCAGGTCCATGGCGGGAGAGTAGTTGGCGGGCGCTGCCGGCACGCGCCCGTACAGTGAGCCGGTGCCCAGCGCCTCCGCCGACCGCATCGTGTGGATCGACTGCGAGATGACCGGCCTGGACCTCGCCGCCGACGCCCTCGTCGAGGTCGCCGTCCTCGTCACCGACTCCGCGCTGACGGTGCTGGACGACGGCCTCGACGTCGTCATCCGGCCCCCGCAGGCGGCGCTGGACCAGATGCGCGACGTCGTCCGGCACATGCACACCACCTCGGGGCTGCTCTCGCAGCTGGCCGACGGCATGAGCCTGGCGGAGGCCGAGCAGGCCGTGCTCGAGCACGTGCGCCGGCTGGTCCCGGAGCCGCGCAAGGCCCCGCTGGCGGGCAACTCCGTCGGCACCGACCGCGGGTTCCTCGCCCGCGACATGCCGGCGCTCGACGCCCACCTGCACTACCGGATCGTCGACGTCTCCTCCGTCAAGGAGCTGGCCCGGCGCTGGTACCCGCGGGCGTACTTCGCCGCCCCCACCAAGGCCGGGGGGCACCGGGCCCTGGCGGACATCCACGAGAGCGTCCTCGAGCTGCGCTACTACCGGGAGGCGGTGTTCGTGCCGCCGCCGGGCCCGGACTCCGCAGCGTCGAAGGCGGCCGCCGAGCGGGCGCTCGCCCCGCGCTCCGCCACCTCCCCCGCCCCGTCCTCCACCGCGTCCTCGACCGCCCCCGCGGTCTCCCCTCCGGCGGGGACGTCGTCCGCGCCCGGAGTGCTCTAGGATCGTTCCGCTGCCGGGCCGAGGGCCCGGCCGTGGTGGGTGTAGCTCAGCTGGTAGAGCACCTGGTTGTGGTCCAGGATGTCGCGGGTTCAAGTCCCGTCACTCACCCCACGCAGGTGGCCCTCCGACCAGCGGTGGCGCGGGAGAGTGGTCGGGTGGCGAACTGGCCATCGGCGGCTCTCGTCGACGAGCCACGCACGGGCCACCGCAGCGCGCAGGAAGGCACCTGGGGCGTGCTCGGTGGGGCTCGGTCCGTCCGGCCCATCCTCCGATGGCTGCAGGGTCCACGGTCTTCCACCGCCACGGGCCAGACACCCTGAGCTCCCAGGTCATCCACGACTGGATCAACGCCGGTACAGCGACCCAGCGACGGCCCCAGGTCCTCAGCCCCGATGGCCGCCGCTGCCTGATAACACAGCCGCCTCTGCGCGTCCTCCAAGACCGGGCGCGGACCACCGCCGTCGTCGAGCGACTGCTGACTGCTGGCTCCGCGCGGCTGACGCGAGCCTAATCCGGTCCTCGGCGCGGGCGCGGAGTGTGCAGCTCGAGTTCGAAGTGACGCCGCATGTAGTCGTCGAACTGCGGGACGGTGAACGCGGCATAGCCGAGACGCGGACTGTAGACGAGACCTCGCCTGATCAGTGCATCTCGGGTCTGCCCGACCGGAGCTGAAGACTTCAGGCCGAGAACTGCGGCGATGTCTCCGCTGGAGTGCTCACCTGGGCCGAGTTGAGCCATGGCGCGGAGGTAGCGGCGCTGTGCGTCGGGCAGCCTGTCTGTGCGGAAGGTGAAGAAGCCTCGATCGAGCCAGTCCCTCACGAGAGGGCCGACTCGGATCGCGTCCTCCAGGGTGATCGGAGACGCCTCGGACGTGCGCCAGAGGTGGTCACCGAACACCTGCAGGAAGAACGGGTGACCGTCCGTGAACCGCACTGCCTCGTCAAGCGCGGAGCTGAGCATCTCGACTCCCTCAGCCCTTGCCGGCTCGGCTAGAGCCGCCATGGCATCGGCGCTGACCAGCCGCTCCACGGTCCTGGTCTCGAACATGCGCTCGGAGTACGAGGCAGCTTCTGCTAACACTCCTCGCGTCTGAGGCAGTCCTGCGGCGACCATGGTGAGCGGCAGGGTCCGTTGGGCGACCTTGTGCAGTGCCGACACCACGGCGCCGAGCGCCTCCGAAGCGGCGAACTGCAGTTCGTCGAACATGAAGGCCACTCCACGCCTGTGGTCCCGTGCGGCTTCGCCCAAGGCGACGAAGAGGTCCGTGACGTCCCGCACGGGGTCACCGCTAGCCGCCTGCTGCTCATCAGGGGCCGCCAGTCCGATGGTGAGGCCGCCGATCGACTAGGTAGCCTCCATGCCGCCCAGGATCCGCGAGACCTTCTTGGCGGCCGCGCTCCATCGAGAGGGCGGAGCGATCTCGAGAAGAGCCTCACGAACCAGCCTGGACACGGTCTCGATCACGTTGGACCCGGCCGTGAGTTCGTACTCGACGACGACCCACTGTCGCGTCAGGGCAGCGCGGGCGAACTCGTTGAGGAGCACCGTCTTGCCCACACCGCGTAGGCCGACGATGAGGGTGCACTGAGCCCCTCGGCCGTTCTCGAGCCGCTGGAGACGCGCTTGGAAATCCGACAGCTCCCTTGCGCGGCCGATGAGGAAGGCCGGTGGCTGCCCAGCCCCGGGCGTGTAGGGGTTCAGCACCGCGTCAAGAGGCACGCTACTTCTTTGCGCTCTTTACAGGACTTTGCGTACAGTACGCAAAGTCCTGTAAAGATCGCAAGAGGACCTGGCTGTGATGAGCACCGGCGTCCGATCCGAGGACCTGCTGCGTGACGGGCCTGCGCCAGGACGACGAGATCGCCCGCGAGGAGGTCTTCGGCCCCGTCATCACGGTGCAGCGCGTCGAGGACGAGGCGCAGGCGGTGCGCTGGGCCGACGACAGCCAGTACGGCCTCGCCTCGAGCGCGTGGACGCGCGACCACGGGCGGGTGATGCGCATGGCGAAGGCCCTGGACTTCGGATGCGTTTGGATCAACACGCGCATCCCGCTCGTGGCGGAGGTGCCGCACGGCGGCTTCGGCCGCTCCGGGTGCGGCAAGGACCTGTCCGCGTACGGCTTCGAGGACTACACCCGCACCGAGCACGTCATGAGCAGCATCACCGCGTAGCGGCTCACAGGGCGAGGAGCACCAGCAGGAGGATCGCCGTCCCGACCAGGGAGATGAGCAGCGAGCCCAGGCAGCCGCTGCGGTTGCTGAAGAAGAGGAACACGCGCACGAACTTCCCCGCGGCGGCGCTTCCACACCCGCCCCGGACGGGTCAGCCGCACCTCAAGCGCCCGATCCCGGGGTCGATCCTCCCTCCAGCGCGCCGCACCGGGCGGCGCGGCCCTGGAGGAGGCACCGGGATGATCTCGCCGACGCACCCGCACCCGGAGGACGACGCGGTGATGGGGCTGCTGGCCGAGCGCGTGCCGCTCTCGCTCCTGTGCGACCTCGGCACCCGAGGCGGCCCGGACTCGGCGGGCATCCTGGCCGCCGAGGGCCGGCCCGAGCGGCCGTGGTGGGTGCAGGCGCGGTAGGCGCCCCGTGCGTCCTGCGTGTTCCGGCGGTGTTCCGGCGGTGTTCCGGCTGGGTTCCGGCGGCGTTCCGGCGGCGCCGGCTCGGCGTGTTCGCCAGCGGGACGGGCGCGCGCGTGCCGACACTGGACGGCATGGCTGGTGACATGGCTGGTGGCACGGCTGGTGACGCGCCTGGTGACGACGAGCTGCTGACGAGGTCCGCCGAGGTGCCGCGTCCTCGCACGCCGATGCACCAGCGCCGGTGCACGTGCATCTGGTCCGGGCCGCAGGCCCGGACCATCCCCGACCCGTTCTGCCCCTCGGCCGTCCTGCACGTGGACGACGCCGCCCGCCGCTGAGCGCTGGGCCCGGCGCCGGGCCTCAGCGGGGGTCGGACAGGCCGTACCGGGCGAGCAGCACGGCCACGGCCGTGCACGGCGAGGGGCCGCCGCACGCGGGGCACGCGCCGGCGGGCGCGCGCGGCGCGCGCGGGTGCGGCAGGCGCGCGAAGAGGCGGTGCTGCTGGACGGCGGAGCGGTCGCGCATGAGCGCCGGCAGGTGCGGGCCCAGGTCGGACGCCGTCCAGGCGCCCGTGCGGGCGACCTCGGCGCGCGCCAGGTGCACCCGCCGCTCGACCTCGGCGATGGCGACCAGCAGCCGGTCGTGCACGTCCTCGGCGCCGCCGGGCGCGGCGGCTGCGGCGGGCGCACCGGGCGCACCGGGTGCGACGGGAGCGCTGGTCTCCTCGCGGGGCGCGTTCCGGGTCGTGCGCATCGGGGGGTCCTCCTCGCAGGCGGTCCCGTCCCATCGGCAGGAGCCGGGCCGGCGTTGAGCCCCGCGCGCCGGGGACCGCGGCCCGGACGCGCAGGAGCCCCACCCGCGCTCGCCGCCGGTGGGGCTCCTCGTGGTGCGCCGCCTGGGACTCGAACCCAGAACCCGCTGATTAAGAGTCAGCTGCTCTGCCAATTGAGCTAGCAGCGCGCGTCCGCCTTCAGTGTACCAACCCGACGGGTGCGCAGTCGAAGCGGAAGTCCACCGCGCGGGCGCAGCGTCACCAGCGCCTGCACGACCGGCGGGCGGTCGCCGACCGGTTCCACGCGCCGGTCGCGCAGCAGGGCCGCCAGCACGAGGACGGTCTCCACGAGCGCGAAGTCGCGGCCGATGCACAGGCGGCTGCCCGCTCCGAACGGCAGGTACGCCCCGCGCGGCACCGCCGGCGCGCCGGAGCCCTCGAGGAACCGCTCGGGGTCGAAGCGCGCGGGGTCGGCGAAGGCGTCGGCGCGCCGGTGCAGCAGCCAGGGGCTGACGATCGCGAGCGCACCGGCCGGGACGGCGACGCCGTCCACAACGTCGTCCGCCTCCGCCCGCCGGGTGACCACCCACGCGGGCGGCTGCAGGCGCAGCGCCTCGTCGACGACCGCGCGGGTCCAGCGCAGCGACGGCAGGTCCTCCCAGGTCGGCGCCCGCCCGCCGAGGACGGCGTCCAGCTCCGCGTGCAGCCGCGCCTGGGCCTCCGGGTGCTGCGCGAGCTGGTGCAGCGTCCACGTCAGCGCCGAGGCGACGGTCTCGTGGCCGGCGATGACCATGGTGACCAGCTCGGCGCGCACGGCCTGCGGCGGGAGCGCTCCGGCGTCCACCGCGCGCAGCAGGAGGGCGAGCAGGTCGGTGTCGCCTGCCGCGACGCCCGCGGCCCGGCGGCGGGAGACGACGCGCTCGACGACCTCGTCGAGCACCCGGCGCGCGCGGGCCAGGCGCCGGTTGGCCCGCGTGGGCGCCCGCTGCGGCACGGGCAGCGGCGTGCGGGCGCGGGCGATGACGACGTCGAGGGCCTGCAGGACGGCGGAGACGACGCGCTCGCCGTCGTCGGCGACGTCGCTGCCGAACAGCGTGCGCCCGACGACCTCCAGGGTCGCCTGCAGCGCGGCCGCGTCGACGTCGACCACGCCCCCGTCCCCGCCGCCGTCCCCGCCGGCGGCCGACCAGCGGGTGCGCATCCGCTCGGCGGCGGCGACCGACTGCTCGGCGACGGCGCCGAGGCCCGCGGGGTGGAAGGCGGGCTGGACGGCGCGGCGCGCGCTGCGCCACGCGGTGCCGTCGCTGGTGAGCAGGCCGCTGCCCGTGACGAGGGAGAGCGCGCCGTACTGCACGGTGCGCTTGGACCACGCGCCCGCGTTCTCCACGAGCACCCGCCGGGCGCCGGCGACCGTGTTCACGAGCAGCACCGGCGTGCGCGGCAGCGGGAAGGCGACGAGGTCGCCGTGGCGCGCCGCCGTGCGGGCCAGGTAGGCGAGGGGGTCGCGGCGGATCGCGAGGAGGTCGCGCAGCATGTCCCGCGGCAGCGGGCCGGGCGCGTCGAGGACGGTGTAGCGGGCGTTGGGCCGCGCCGCGCCCGGGGGTCGCGCGGCGCTCAGAGGTACAGGCCCGTCTGGCCGCCCTCGACGCGCGGGGCGGCCACGGCGTGCAGGTCGCGCTCGCGCAGCAGCACGTACTCGCTGCCCTGCAGCTCGACCTCGGCGCGGTCCTCGGGGTCGAACAGCACGCGGTCGCCCAGCTGCACCTGGCGCACGTGCTGCCCGACGGCGGCCACGGACCCCCACGACAGGCGCCTCCCGACGGCCGCGGTGGCCGGGATGACGATGCCGCTGCCCGAGCGGCGCTCGCCCGCCTCGCGGTCCAGGGAGACCAGCACGCGGTCGTGCAGCATGCGGATCGGCAGCCGCTCCCCCGCGCCGGCGCTCGTCTGGCTCACGCCGCCGACCGTACCCGCCGCGGGCGGCGGGTCAGGAGCGGCGGCGGCGCCAGATCGACGCGCCCAGCAGCCCGAGCACCACGGCGCCCGCGGCGGCGACGCGCTCCACCCGCAGCGCGCCGTCCTCGTCGAGGACCAGCTCGCGGGCCCTCGCCTGCGCGTCGGCCGCCGTGCGGCGCGCCAGCTCCTTGGGCGCCACGCGCGCGGTGAGTTCGTCGACGGTGCGGGCCAGGTGGTCCTGGCGGGCGTCGATCTCCCGCTGCAGCCGCGCCGGGTCGGTGGGCAGGTCCGAGGACCCCTGCCGGTTCACGGGCCGGCCCGGGGAGTTCGGCGCGTCGGCGTGGTCGTTGCTCGGGCTGGACATGCCGGGCAACCTAGCGCGCGCCCGATCCGTCGGCAGTCCGGGAGGCCGGGTCGAACCCGAACGGCAGCTCCAGGCGGTGCGCGGCCAGCAGCTCGGCGTCGGCGAGCAGCCGCCGCGTCGGGCCGTCGGCGACGATGCGGCCGCCGTCCAGCACCACCGAGCGCGGGCAGGTCTGCAGCGCGTACGGCAGGTCGTGGGTGACGACGACGACCGTGACGTCCAGGCGCTCGAGCACCTCCGCGAGCTCCCGGCGGCTGGCCGGGTCGAGGTTGCTCGTCGGCTCGTCGAGCACGAGCACCTCCGGCCGCATCGCGAGCACCGTGGCCACCGCCACGCGCCGCCGCTGCCCGAAGGACAGGTGGTGCGGAGGGCGGTCGGCGGCGTCCGCCATGCCCACCTGCTCCAGCGCCCGCCCCACCCGCCGCTCCAGCTCCTCGCCGCGCAGGCCGGCGTTGCGCGGCCCGAACGCGACGTCGTCGCGCACGGTGGGCATGAACAGCTGGTCGTCCGGGTCCTGGAAGACCAGGCCCACGCGCCGGCGCACCTCCGCCAGGCTCGCGCGGGTCAGCGGCAGGCCGCCCACGACGACCTCGCCGCTGCCGGTGCCGCCGGCGACCGCGCCGAGCACGCCGGCCAGGTGCAGCACGAGCGTCGTCTTGCCGGCGCCGTTGGGGCCCAGCACGGCGACGCGCTCGCCGCGCTCGACCACCAGGTCCACGCCGAAGAGCACCTGGCGCCCGTCGGGGTGGGCGAACGCCAGGCGCCGCACCTGCAGGGACGGCGGCGCTCCGGACGACGGCGTTCCGGACGACGGCGCGGCGCTCACGCCGCGCTCCCTGCGAGGGGGCCCGCGCCGGCGGCGAGGGCCGCGACGACGGCAGCCGCCGCCGGCAGCGCCGCCGCCGCCAGCCACTGCGGCGCGCGGGCGCGCACCCCCTCCGGCGCCACCGCCCCGCCGCGCCAGCCGCGCGCGAGCATCGCCTGCTGCACGCGCTCCCCCCGCTCGTAGGTGCGCACGAACACCGCGCCGACGCCCGCGGCCACCGCCGCCAGGTGCCGGGCGCGGCTGGCGGGGGCGCCGCGCACCTCCCGCGCGATCCGCACCCGGCGCAGGTCGTCGGCGACCACCGCGGCGTAGCGCAGCATGAACGCCATCACCGACAGCAGCGGCGCGGGCAGGCGCAGCCGCTCCAGACCTGCCAGCAGGTCGCGCGGTGCGGTCGTGCTGGCCAGCAGCACCGCCGCGCCCGTCCCGAGCGTCGCCTTGGCGAGCAGCGTGCCGGCACCCAGCAGGCCCGGCTGCGAGAGCGCCACGCCGGCGACCTGCGTGCGCGGGCCGGTCGCCACGAGGGGCAGCAGGAGGGCGGAGACGGCGAACGGGGCCTCCACGACGAGGCGCCGGCCGAGCACGGGCAGCGGCACCCGGGCCAGGAGGACGGCGAGCAGCAGCAGGGCGGCCTGGGCGGCGAACGCGGCCCAGGCGCCCGCCGGGGTGGCGACGACGGCGAGGGCGAACAGCACGAGGGCGAGGGTCTTCACGTGCGCGGGCAGCCGGTGCACGGGGCTGTCGCGCACCACGAGCAGCCCGTCGACGCCGGCGCTCACCCCCGGGCGCCGCGGCGCGCCCGCAGGGAGCGGGACGCGCTCGCGGCCGCCAGCGCGAGGAGCACGGTGACGAGGACGCCGGCGACGCCGGCGAGCCCGGTCGCCACCGCCGGGCTCGTCACGCCGCGCAGCGCGTAGTCCGCCAGCGGCGAGGCGGCCGTCAGCGGCGAGGCGGCCGCGGCGTCGAAGCCGAGCACCGCGCTCACGCGCTCCAGGCCGTCCGGGGAGGTGCTGGCCACCAGGCCCGCCAGCCCGGCGACCACCGCGGTGACCGCCAGCCCGGTGGCCAGCGGCAGCGCCGCCCGGGCGGGCGCCGCCGGGTGCGCCGCCGGGTGCGCCGCCGCGCTCGCCGTCACCGTGCTGCGGACGCCGGCGGCGTCCACGAGCACGAGGTCCGGGCGCAGGTGCCGCGCGGCGTGCACGAGGTCCGGGCGGGTCGCCACCACCGCCGCGACCACGGAGGCGGTGATCACCGCCTCCCCCAGGCCGATGACGAGGTGCCAGCCGCCCATCGCCAGCGCCAGGGCGCCGACGGGCACGGGCACGGCGCCGCCGATCGCGTACAGGCCCGTGAAGGCGAGCGCGGCGGCGGGCACGGAGACCAGGCCGGCCGCGGCGGCGGCCGGCACGGCGCTGCGCGGGCGCCGCGGCAGCACCGAGAGCACCGCGCGCTGCACCAGCGCCGCGGCCACGACGGCGACGACCGCCAGGAGCAGCACGTTGGTGCCCAGCGCCGTCAGGCCGCCGTCGGCGAACAGCAGCGCCTGGACGGCGAGGACGACCGTCATGCACAGCACCGCCGTCCACGGGCCCACCAGCGCCACGGCCAGCGCGCCGCCGACCAGGTGGCCGCTGGTGCCGGCCCCGACGGGGAAGTTGACCGTCTGGGCGGCGAAGACGAACGCCGCGGTCAGGCCCGCGAGGGGGGCGCCCGCCTCCCGCACCTCCTGCCCGGAGCGCTGCAGCGCCGCGCCCACCGCGCCGGCGGCGACCGCCGCGGTCGCTGCGGAGGTCGTCGCGTCGAGGAAGCCGTCGGGCACGTGCATGGCCGCGAGTCTCCTGCTACCTGCGACAGCGTCGCAACCAGCGTCCCGGCGGTGCCGGGGCCCGTGCGTGCGCACGGGTCGGCGCCCGTCCGCGAGGACGGCCGCCGCACGGGCCGCCGCGTAGGCTGCGGCGCGTGAGCCAGCGACTCGAGGTCGGCGACCCGGCCCCGGACTTCACCCTCCCGGCGGTCCCGGGCGGCACCTTCTCGCTGTCCGGGCACCGCGGGCGCTCGGTGGTCGTCTACTTCTACCCGGCCGCCAGCACGCCGGGCTGCACCACGCAGGCGTGCGACTTCCGCGACTCCCTGGCCTCGCTGCAGGGCGCGGGCTACGACGTCGTGGGAGTCTCCCCCGACGACCTGGACGCCCTGCAGCGGTTCGCCGCCGACGAGCACCTGACCTACCCGCTCGCCAGCGACCCCGATCACGCCGTCCTCCAGGCGTGGGGCGCGTGGGGCGAGAAGACCGCGTACGGGCGCGCGAGCACGGGGGTGATCCGCTCCACGGTGGTCGTCGACCCCGAGGGCCGGGTGGCGCTGGCGCGCTACGGCGTGAGGGCCAGCGGCCACGTCGCGCGCCTGCGCGAGGAGCTCGGCCTCGGCTGACGCGCGTGCCGGGGCTCCGTCGCGCGAGTGGTGAAACTGGCAGCCACGCAGGGTTTAGGTCCCTGTGCCTCCGGGCGTGCGGGTTCGAGTCCCGCCTCGCGCACCGACCGGGTGGGTGGCCCGCGCCCTCGGGGGTAACAGGGGGCCATGGCCGACACCGCGATCTTCGACGTCGACGGCACCCTCGTCGACACCAACTACCAGCACGCCCTGGCCTGGTACCGGGCGTTCCGCCGCTACGACATCACCCGCCCCCTGTGGCGCATCCACCGCGGCGTCGGCATGGGCGGCGACATGTTCGTGCCGAGCATCGGCGGCGAGGACGTCGAGGCGCAGCACGGCGACGAGCTGCGCGACGCGTGGGTCGAGGAGTTCGACCGCCTCATCGACGAGGTCCAGCCCTTCGAGGGCGCCCGGGACCTGCTGCAGGAGGTCAAGGACCGCGGCTTCCGGCTGGTCCTGGCCAGCTCGGGGAAGTCCCAGCACGTCGAGCACTTCCTGGACCTCGTCGACGGCAAGGACCTCGCCGACGCCTGGACCACCTCCGAGGACGCGGAGAAGAGCAAGCCCGAGCCCGACCTCGTGCGGACCGCGCTGCAGCGCGTCGAGGGCGCGCAGGGCGTGATGGTCGGCGACTCCACCTGGGACTGCATCGCGGCGGGCAAGCTGGACGTGCCCACCCTCGCCGTGCGCACCGGGGGCTTCTCGGTCGAGGAGCTGACCGACGCCGGCGCCGTCCGCGTCTTCGACTCCCTCGGGCAGCTGCGCGAGCACCTGGACGAGACGCCGCTGGGGCGCCCGAGCGGCGAGCGCGCTGCGTGAGGACGGCCCGGCCGGGTAGGAGGCCGGGCATGCCCACGACGCTCCCCCGCACCCCGGCGGCCGCGCTGGCCGCCGGGCTCCTCACCGCCGCCCTGGTCACGGGGTGCACCGGCACCGGCATCCCGGGCACCGACTCCGGCGACGAGGCGGCGTCCGAGGCGGCGGCGTCCGCGGACGACGCGACTCCCGGCGGCGGCACGACCGGCGGCACGACCGGCAGCGCGGCCGGCGGCACGACCGGCAGCTCGGGGAGCGGCTCGGGCGGGACGGGCACCGGCGGCCTGGAGGACGTGCCGGGGGTCGCGCAGGAGCTCGCGCCCAGCGTGGTGACGATCCTCACCGGCGGGGGCACCGGCAGCGGCGTCATCTACGCCGAGGACGGCCTGGTCGTCACGAACGAGCACGTCGTGCGCGGCTCCACCGACGTCGAGGTGGCCTTCGCGGACGGGCAGCGCGCACCGGGCCGGGTGACGGCCACCGACGCGATCACCGACCTGGCCCTCGTGCAGACCGACCGCACCGACCTGCCGGCCGCGACGTTCCAGGAGGAGCTGCCCGGGATCGGCACGCTGGCCGTCGTGATCGGCAGCCCCCTGGGCTTCCAGAACAGCGTCACCGCCGGCGTGGTCTCGGGGCTGCACCGCGAGATCCCCGGCTCGGCCACGCAGGGCCAGCAGTCGCTGGTGGACCTGGTGCAGACCGACGCCGCCATCAGCCCCGGCAACAGCGGCGGCGCCGTGTCGAACGCCGAGGGCGAGGTCATCGGCATCTCCGAGGCGTACATCCCGCCGCAGGCCGGAGCGGTCGCCCTCGGCTTCGCCATCCCGGCGGCCACCGCGGTGGACGTCGTGGAGCAGCTGCTGGAGGACGGGCGCGCCGAGCACGCCTTCGCGGGCATCGCCCCCGCGGCGCTGACCCCCGAGATCGCGCAGCAGTTCGGCCTCGAGGCCACCGAGGGCTCCCTGGTGCGCGGCGTCGTCCCGGACGGCCCGGCCGAGCAGGCCGGTCTGCGGGCCGGTGACGTCATCACGGCGGTGGACGACGAGCCGATCGCCACGCCGGAGGACTTCCTCGCCGCGCTGCGCTCCCGCGACCCGGGGGACGCCGTCACGCTGACGGTGCGCAGCCCTGGCGGGGAGCCGCGGGAGGTCGAGCTGGAGCTGACCGACCGCCCGGAACGCTAGGGGCGCGCGCTGCGCCCCGCCCGCCGGCGGGCGGGGCGCAGCGCGCGCCCCTAGCGTTCCGGCGATGAGGTTCTTCTACGTCGCCAGCGCGGCCTCGACCGCCTACCGCCTCTACCAGCGCCTCAGGCGCTCGCGCCGCGCGGCCCCTGCTCCGGTGCGCCGCCGAGGCCGAGGGCCGACGCCACCTGCGGCGCGAGGGCGCGGAAGGCGCGTCCGCGGTGGCTGATCGCCTCCTTCTGCGCCGCTGACAGCTCCGCGCACGTGACGTCCAGGCCCTGCGGCACGAGCGCCGGGTCGTAGCCGAAGCCGCCGCTGCCGCGCGGCTCGCGCACCAGGGCGCCGCGCAGCCGGCCGAGCTCGACGCGCTCGGCGCCGTCGGGGGTGACCAGGGCCGCCGCGCAGACGAACTCGGCGCCCCGGTGCTCGTCGGGGACGTCGGCGACCTGGGCGAGCAGCAGGGCCAGGTTCGCCGCGTCGTCCCCGTGGCGCCCGCACCAGCGCGCGGAGAAGATGCCGGGCGAGCCGCCGAGGACGTCGACGGCGATGCCGGAGTCGTCCGCGACCGCGGGCAGGCCGGTCGCGGCGACGACAGCCCGCGCCTTCAGCAGGGCGTTCTCGGCGAAGGTGACGCCGGTCTCGGGCACGTCGGGCAGGCCCAGGTCCCCGGCGGCGAGGACCTCCACGACGTCCGCACCGCCCAGGGAGCCGGTGAGGATCGAGCGCAGCTCGCCGACCTTGTGCGCGTTGCGCGTGGCCAGCACCAGGCGGGCGGTCACGACGTCAGCGCCTGCGCCTGCACGCGGGTGAGCTCGGCGCAGCCGGCGAGGGCCAGGTCGAGCATGGCGTCGAGCTCGCCGCGGTCGAACGGCGCGCCCTCGGCGGTGCCCTGCACCTCCACGAACCGGCCCGAGCCGCTGACGACGACGTTCATGTCGGTGCCGGCCCGCACGTCCTCGGTGTAGTCGAGGTCGAGCACCGGCACGCCGCGGCCGCCGAGCCCGACCACGCCCACGCTGACGGCGGCCACCGACTCGCGCAGCGGGTCCCTGCGCACGACGCCCTTCGAGCGGGCCCACGCCACGGCGTCGGCGAGCGCCACGTAGGCGCCGGTGATCGCGGCCGTGCGGGTGCCGCCGTCCGCCTGCAGGACGTCGCAGTCGAGGACGACGGTGTTCTCGCCGAGGGCCTTCAGGTCCACGGCCGCGCGCAGCGAGCGGCCGACGAGGCGGGAGATCTCCTGGGTGCGCCCGCCGACCTTCCCCTTGACCGACTCGCGGTCCGAGCGGGTGCTCGTCGCGCGCGGCAGCATCGCGTACTCGGCCGTCAGCCAGCCCTCGCCGCTGCCCTTGCGCCAGCGCGGCACACCCTCGGTGAACGAGGCGACGCACAGCACCGTGGTGCGGCCGAACTCCACGAGCACGCTGCCCTCGCCGGCCTCCAGGTAGCGCCGGGTGATCCGCACCTGGCGCAGCTGGTCCGGGGCGCGCCCGTCGGCGCGGGTCGGGACGGTCGGGAGGGCTTCGGCCATGCGGGCGAGCCTAGGCGCGCCGGCTCCAGCGCCGGCGCGCGCCTGCCGATGGGCAGCGGACGCCGACGACCGGCCCGGCCCAGGAGGACCTCGTGCGCTACCGCCTCGTGACCCGCAGCGACTTCGACGGCCTCGTGTGCGCCGTCCTGCTGCGCTCCCTCGACCTCGTGGACGAGATCGCCTTCGTCCACCCCAAGGACGTCCAGGACGGCGTCGTGGAGGTCACCGGAGGCGACATCCTGACGAACCTGCCCTACGCGCCCGCCGCGCACCTGGTCTTCGACCACCACTCCAGCGAGGTGCTGCGCAACGCCGCGGCCGCCAACCACGTGATCGACGCCGCCGCGCCGTCGGCGGCCCGGGTCGTCTTCGAGCACTTCGGCGGCGCGACGCGCTTCCCGCAGGTCTCCTCGGAGCTCATGCGCGCGGTGGACCAGGCCGACTCCGCCGCGTACTCCCTGCAGGACGTGCTGGAGCCGGCCGGCTGGACGCTGCTGAACTTCCTCATGGACAGCCGCACCGGGCTCGGGCGCTTCCGCGACTTCCGGATCTCCAACTACGACCTGATGATGCAGCTGATCGACGCGTGCATCGAGCACGACGACGTCGAGGCGATCCTCGCCCTGCCGGACGTCGCCGAGCGCGTCGCGCTCTACCAGCAGCAGGCCGACCCGTTCGCCGCGCAGCTGCGCCGCGTCAGCCGCCTGCACGGCGACGTCGTCGTGGTGGACCTGCGCGGCGAGGACGTCATCCACGCCGGCAACCGGTTCCTCGTCTACGCGCTGTTCCCGGCCGCGCGCGTGTCCGTGCACGTGATCCCCGGCCGCGCGGGCCTGAACACCGTGCTCGCGATGGGCAGGTCGATCCTCGACCGCACCTCGAGCGCGGACGTCGGCGCCGTCGCGCTGCGCCACGGCGGGGGCGGGCACGTGGCGGCCGGCACCTGCCAGGTGCCGCACGAGGACGCCGAGCGGGTGCTGGCCGAGGTCGTCGGGTCGCTGGGCGGCCCGCGCCCGGCCCTCGTCTGAGGCGACCCCGCGGCCCGGGCGACCCGCGGCTGGGCCGGCCGGTGGCTGGGCCGGCCGGTGGCTCAGACCACGAGGACGGCGCCCGGGGCGGCCAGCTCCAGCGGGCCGGGGTACTCGGCGCGGGCCTCGGCCTGCACGGCGCCGGGCGGGGTCCACGGCGGCAGGTGCGTGAGCACGAGCCGGCGGGCGCCGGCCTCGGCGCCCGCCCGCCCGGCCCGCCGGCCGGTCAGGTGCAGGTCGCGCGGCTCGTCCCACTCCTCCAGCAGCGAGGCCTCGGACAGCAGCAGGTCGGCGTCGCGCCCCAGCTCCAGCAGCGCCGGGCAGGTGTCGGTGTCGCCGGTGTAGGCCAGCACGCGCTCGCCGCCGCCCTGGCCCTGCTCGGCGGGTCCGGTGACCCGCAGGCCGTAGGTCTCCACCGGGTGGTTCATCCGGTGCGGCACCACCGTCAGCGGCCCGATCCGCACCGGGTCGTGCTGGCGCCAGGCGCTGAAGGCCAGCACCCGCGCCAGGGGCCGCTCGTCGGTCAGGTCGTAGGCGCGGGCCAGGCGGCGCGGGGCCCCCGACGGCGCCCACACCGCCACCGGCGGGGTGTCGCGCCGTCCGGCGGGGCCGTACTTCAGAGCCACGTACAGGGCGGTGGCGTCCAGGCAGTGGTCGGCGTGCAGGTGGCTGAGCAGGACGGCGTCCAGCCCCGTCGGCTCCACGTGCCGCTGCAGCGGGCCGTAGGCGCCGCTGCCGAGGTCGAGCACGACGCGCCACGTGCGGCCGGCGTCGTCCTCGGCCTCCACCAGGTAGCACGACGCCGGGGAGCCCGGCCCGGGCACCGAGCCCGAGCAGCCGACGACGGTGAGCCTCACCGGGCGCTCCTGCGCGGCACGACGGGGATCGACGCGGTCGTCAGCGCCGTGGTGTGCCGCTCGGCGCTCAGCGCCGCGGGAGCCGCGGTGCCGAGGAAGCGGCGGGCGAGGTCGGTGAACGTGGCCGGGTCCCCGGTGGTGAGGAAGCGGTGGCGGGGCTGCGGCAGGCCGTCGGGGCGCGCGGCGTCGCGCTGCACCAGCTCGCGGTAGACCGCCTGCGCCGTCTCCTCGGCGCTGCTGACCAGGCTGACGCCCTCCCCCACCACGTACGACAGCGCCCCGGTCAGCAGCGGGTAGTGGGTGCAGCCGAGCACGAGCGTGTCGACGTCCGCGGCGACGACCGGCGCGAGGTACTCGCGGGCCGCGGCCAGCAGCTCGGGGCCGGAGGTGACCCCGGCCTCGACGAACTCCACGAAGCGCGGGCACGCCTGCGTCGTCACCCGCACGTGCGGGGCGGCGGCGAAGGCGTCGGCGTAGGCGCCGGACGTCGCCGTCGCCGTCGTGCACACCACCCCCACCCGGCCGTTGCGCGTGGTCGCCACCGCCCGCCGCACCGCGGGGCGGATCACTTCGACGACCGGGACGTCGTAGCGCTCGCGGGCGTCGTGGAGCACCGCGGCGCTCGCGGAGTTGCACGCGATGACGAGCAGCTTCACGCCCTGGGCGACGAGCTCGTCGAGGCACTCGAGCGCGAAGGCGCGCACCTGCGCCAGGGGGCGGGGCCCGTAGGGGGCGCGGGCGGTGTCGCCGAGGTAGACCACGGGCTCGTGCGGGAGCTGGTCGAGCACGGCGCGGGCGACGGTCAGGCCCCCGACCCCCGAGTCGAAGATGCCGATCGGTGCGTCCGCCACGAGCGCGAAGACTACGTGCCGGCCCCGCGCGCGGGCGGGCGCGCCTGCAGCTGGGCGGTCAGGGCCGTGACGAGGGTCTCCTGCAGCCAGGTGAGGAAGTCGTAGACCGCCGCCATCCAGGCCCGGGGGTCCTCGGGGGCCAGCTGCGCGGTGCGCCCCAGCAGCTGCTCGGCGTCCTCGTCGCTGCGCAGCTCCAGGCGGGTGGCGAGCACCAGCCGGACGTCGTTGAGCGCCGTCAGCCACGCCTGGGCCTCGACGTCGTCCAGCTGCAGGGGCCCGGGCCGGTCCAGGGTGTGCCGGGCGGTCGACAGCGCCTCGCGCTTGCGCCGCCGCAGGGTGCCCTCGGTGAGGCGGCGGAACTCCGCGGCGGCCTCCGCGTCGTCCCGGGCGGCCTCCGGCAGCAGCCGGGCCAGCGCCGGGTCCGTCGGCGTGGTCGCCTCCGGGCTCAGCTCGACGAGGGCCTCGAGCGGGTCCACCAGGTGCAAGCGGCCGTCGTCCAGGAGGTCCTCGACCTCCAGGAGCAGCCCCGCGAGCAGGGTGCGCTCGTCCTCGTCCAGCCGGGCGCCGACCCCGCGCCGGGTCCGCTCGAACCGGCGTGCCACCGCCTGCCTCCTCCGCTCGCGCGCCTGCCGGCCCGCTGCTCTACGACTTGCTGAACGTCGCCCACAGCCCGAAGCCGTGCATCGCCTCGGTGTCCCGCTCCATCTCCTCGCGCGTGCCGGAGGAGACCACCGCCCGGCCGGCCTCGTGCACCTGCCGCATGAGCTTCTCCGCCTTGGCCCGCGGGTAGCCGAAGTAGCTCTGGAAGACGTAGCTGACGTACGACATCAGGTTGACGGGGTCGTTCCAGACGATGGTCACCCACGGCGCGTCCGGGCGCGCGAGCTCCTCGGCGTCCAGCTGCTCGGCCTCGGCGGGAGAAGCCGTCGCGATCACGGTCCCCACGCACCCACTCTACGGTGAGCGGGTGCAGACCTCACCGCTCCCCTCGACGGCGCTGCTGACGGACCACTACGAGCTGACGATGCTGCGGTCGGCGCTGCGAAGCGGCGCGGCCGCCCGCCGGTGCACCTTCGAGGTCTTCGCGCGGCGGCTGCCGCACGGGCGCCGCTACGGCGTCGTCGCCGGCACCGGCCGGCTGCTGGAGGCGATCGCGCGGTTCCGCTTCGACGAGCCCGTCCTCGCCCGGCTGCGGGAGGCCGGCACGGTCGACGAGGCCACCCTCGAGCACCTGGCGTCCTGGCGCTTCACCGGAGACGTGGACGGCTACGCCGAGGGCGAGGTGTTCTTCCCCGGCTCCCCGGTGCTGACGGTGACGGCCCCCTTCGGCGAGGCCGTGCTGCTGGAGACGCTCGTGCTCTCGGTGCTCAACCACGACAGCGCGGTCGCCGCCGCGGCGGCCCGCATGGTCAGCGCCTCCTCGGGCCGGCCGCTGATCGAGATGGGCACCCGGCGCACCCACGAGGAGGCCGCCGTGGCGGCGGCGCGCGCCGCCTTCCTCGCCGGCTTCTCCGCGACCTCGAACCTGGAGGCCGGACGCCGCCACGGGCTGCCGACGACCGGCACGAGCGCGCACGCGTTCACGCTGCTGCACGAGACCGAGGAGGAGGCGTTCGCCGCCCAGGTCGCCGCGCTCGGCACGGGCACGACGCTGCTGGTGGACACCTACGACATCCGCCGGGGCATCACCACCGCCGTGCAGGTCGCCGGCACCGGCCTCGGCGCGGTGCGCATCGACTCCGGGGACCTCGCCGTCCTGGCCCACCAGGCGCGCGAGCAGCTGGACTCCCTCGGCGCGACGTCGACGCGGATCGTGCTCTCCGGGGACCTCGACGAGCACGCCCTCGCCGCGCTCGTCGCGGCGCCCGTGGACGCCTACGGCGTCGGGACGTCGGTCGTGCTCGGCTCCGGGGCCCCGACCGCCGGCATGGTCTACAAGCTCGTGGACGTCGAGGGGCGCCACGTCGCCAAGCGCTCGGAGTCCAAGACCACCCACGGCGGGCGCAAGGTCGCCGTGCGCCGGCACCGCGCCAGCGGGACGGCGACGGAGGAGGTCGTCAGCGCGGACGGCGCGCCCCCCGCGGAGCCGGGCGACCGCGCGCTGCAGGTGCCGCTGGTGCGCGGCGGCGAGCCGGTGCCCGGCCTGGCGGCGCTGGAGGACTCGCGCCGGCACCTGCGCGAGGTGATGGTCACGCTGCCGTGGGAGGGCCTGGCGCTCTCGCGCGGGGAGCCGGCGATCCCGACCCGCCAGCTGCCGCCGCGCTGAGCGCACCGTCCGCGCCCGTGCCAGCACCACGGCGACCCGGAGTCCGCGCACGTGCTGACACCCGCGCCGCCCCGGGCCGGCGCTGCCGTCGCCCGGGAGCGCTCAGCGCAGGGCCGCCAGCACCCGGGCCACGTCCTCCTCGTCGTTCCACAGGTGGAAGGACAGCCGCACCGCCCCGGCGCGGGGCACCGCCGTGACCCCGGCCGCGCTCAGGCGCGCCAGGGCGCGGCCGTCGGGGTCCGGGACGGCGACCACCGCCCGCCGCGCCGGAGGCAGCCCCAGGCCCTCCAGGACGGCATCGGCCAGCCCGGCGTCGTGCCGGTGCACCTCGTGCGGGTCGAGGGCGGCGAACAGCTCCAGCGCCGGGACGGCCCCCACCCACGGCAGCCAGGCCGGGGAGACGTCGAAGCGGCGCGCGTCGCGGGCCAGCGCCATGTGCGGCCCGTACACCGAGGCCCACACGTCCTCGCCCGCGTACCAGCCGGCGTCCACGGGCACCAGCTCGTCCCAGCGCCGCGGCGCCACGGTGCCGAGGGCGACGCCGCGCGGGGCGCACAGCCACTTGTACGCCGAGGTCACCGTGACGTCGAAGTCCCCCGCCCGCACCGGCAGCCACCCCACGGCCTGGGTGAGGTCGCAGAAGGTGGTCGCCCCGACGCGGTCGGCGGCCTCGCGCACGGCCGCGGCGTCGGCGAGGGCACCGTCCGCGGACTGCACGAGGGAGAAGGCGACCAGGTCGCAGCCCTGCGCGACGGCGTCCGCCAGGCCCGCGAGCGGCACCTGGCGCACCGCGACGTCCCGCCGCTCCTGCTGGACGAGGAAGGGGAAGACCACGGAGGTGAAGTCCTCCGCCACGCAGACCACGCGGGCGCCGTCCGGCAGGGACGCCGCCACGGTGCCCGCCGTGACGGACGCCTGCGCACCGACGCTGACCCACTCGGTCGGCACGCCCACCAGCCGCGCGTACAGCTCCCGGGCGCGGGCCACGGACCGGTCGTAGGCGCGGGCGTCAGCGCGCCCGTCCGCCCACTCCTGCACGGCGGCGCCCAGGGCGTCGCGCACCCCGGCCGGCGGCAGGCCGAGCGTCGCGGCGTTGCAGTAGCCGGGCACGTGCGGGAACTGCGCCCGCGCGGTCGAGAGGTCCACGCCGCGATGCTGCCAGCCGGGCGCCGCGCGGGGGTCGCCGCAGCACCAGGAGCACCCCCGCCGCGGTCGCCGCGGCCAGGACGGCGAGGGCGAGCAGCGTGGGCGCGTCCGGGCGCAGGAGGGCCTGGCCGCGCAGCGCCTGCCACGCCAGCAGCACCACGAGGGCGGCCTGGGCGGTGCCGGCGACGGCGACCAGGCGGGCCCGCGTGCGCGGGTCGAGGCCCGTTCCGCGCGCCAGCGCCCACGCCAGCAGCGGCAGGACCTGCAGGGCGTGCAGGCCGGCGAAGTGGGCCACGCGCAGGTCCCCGTGGGCGGTGCTCCACCCGGTCAGCGGCAGCCCCGGGCCGCCGTCCGGCGCGCCGACGGTGTGCCCGCCGGTGGGGTTCCAGGCGCCGTTGGTGATCATCAGCACCGCCTCGGCCATGCCGAGCAGGCTCACCGCGACGCCCCACCCGATGCCGGCGGCGACCCCCGCGTCCAGGTCGCGGTTCCGCAGCGCCAGCACGCCGGCCGCGACGGTCGCCAGGAAGACGAGCGAGATCACCGCTCCCATCGCCTGGAAGAGGGCGCCGTCGAACGGCGTGGTCGCGTTGAAGTGGCTGCTCGTGTCGCGCAGCACCTGGGTGGTGATGGCGCCCAGCTCCAGCACGAGGGCCACGGCCACCGCGGCGCTGACCGCCCCGGTGGCGCGGCGGTGCCCGCGCACGTGCGAGAGCACCCAGCGCAGCGAGAGCAGGTAGGCGGTGACGGACACGGCGAACTTCGCCGGCTTCAGCCACGCGGGCGCACCCGTGATCGTCCGGTCGTCGAGCACCAGGCCGGCGGCGGAGACGGCGAGGAGCGCGGCCGAGGCCGCGGCGCCGACCGCCAGGACGGTGCCCGGGTCGAGCCGGCGCCGGCCTCCGCCGGCGAGGCGGCGGGCGCGCTCGGCGGGGGTCGCGGGGACCGCGGGGACCGCGGGGACCGCGGGGACTGCGGCGGTGGTGGTCATGCGGTCAGCGTGGGGGCGTGCGGTCCGCGGCGTCGTCGGCCCCGCGGCCGCCTCCTCCTCGTCCCCGGGGACGAGGAGGAGGCGGCCGCTCGGGACGGTCCGCGGGGACGGCGGCGCGGCTAGCATCCCCGCCACCGGGGCTGCCCCGGCCCCGCTGGCGCGCACCGCGCGGCCCGGCACCGAGGAGCGCACGAGCGTGGAACGCGACACCGAGCGGCAGTCCCCGGTGCCCGAGCGCATCTACGCGGGCGTCGCGCTCGCGGCCGCCGTCCTCGGCCTGCTCGAGGGCCCGCGGACGCCGCTGGTCCTCGGCTGCGTGCTGCTCTCCCTCGTGCCGTCGGCGCTCGTGGCCGCCGGCCGCGACCTGCCGCTGGGGGCGTTCGCGCTGCTGTCGATCGCCCCGGTGGTGCTCCTGGTGGCGGTCCACGGCGTCGGTGGCGCCGTCTTCCTCGCCACGGTCGCCGCCAGCCGCGTGGCCAGCCGCGCGGGCCCCGGCGCCCTCGTCGGGGCGACCACGGCGGCCGTGGTGGCGCTGCCCTTCCTGCCGTTCCTCCTGCCCGCCGGTGCGCGGGACGCGGGCTCGGTGTACTTCGCGTTCGGCGACCTCCTCGGCGTGCTCGTCGGCCTCCTCGTGCACCGCGCCACGGCGCTGGCCGAGGACCTGCGGGCGGCCGACGCCCGCCTCGCCGAGGCGGCGGCCCGCGAGGAGCGGCACCGCATCGCCCGCGACGTCCACGACCTGGTCGCGCACTCCCTCACCGTCGTGGTGCTGCACGTCGGCGGCGCCCGGCGGGTGCTGCGCACCGACCCGGCCGCCGCCGAGGGCGCCCTCGCGGACGCCGAGCGGGTGTGCCGGGAGAGCCTGGACGGCATCCGCGGCGTCGTGGGCCTCCTGCGCGACGAGCGCGAGGAGCGCCCGGTGCTCTCCCTGGACCTGCAGGAGCTCGCCGACGGCTACCGCGCCGCGGGGCTGCCGGTGGCGCTGCGCACGAGCGGTGCGCTCGAGGCGCTCCCCCTGGTGACCCGCGTGACGCTGCACCGCGTGGTCCAGGAGGCCCTCGCCAACGCCGCCCGCCACGCCGACCCGCCGTCCGCGGCGGTGGACGTCGCCGTCGAGGGCAGCGGTGTGCTCGTGCGCGTCAGCAACCCGGTGCGCGAGGGAGCCGGGGCGGCGGCGTCCTCGGGCGGCTACGGGCTGGTGGGGCTGGCCGAGCGCGTGGCCTCGGTCGGCGGTGACCTGGCGGGCGGCCCGGACGGCGGCGCGTGGGTCGTGCGCTGCCGCCTGCCGCTGCCCGGGGCGTCGACGCGGCCCTCGCGCGCGGCGTCCGCGGCGTCCGCGGCGGGGACGGCGGGGACGGGGAGGACGGCGTGAGCGGCGCGGGCGTGCGGATCGTGCTCGCGGACGACCAGGCGATGGTCCGCTCGGGCCTGGCGATGGTCCTCGGCTCCGAACCGGGCTTCTGCGTCGTCGCCCAGTGCGAGGACGGGTCCGCGGTCCTGCCGGCGGTGCGGGCGCACCGGCCCGACCTCGTGCTCCTGGACGTGCGGATGCCCCGCGTCGACGGCCCGGAGGCCACGCGCCGGCTGCGCGCGGACCCCCAGGCGCCGCCCGTGCTGGCGCTGACGACCTTCGACGACGACGAGGTCCTGTGGGCGGCGCTGGACGCCGGCGCGGCGGGCTTCGTCCTCAAGGACAGCCCCGCCGAGCTGCTCGTGGACGCCGTGCGCGCCGTCGCCGCGAGCGGGGCCTGGCTGGACCCGCGCGTGCTGCCCCGGGTCCTGGAGCGCGCCCGCGGGCGCCCGGACCGAGCCGCGGGCTCGCGCGTGCTGGAGCGGTTGACGCCCCGGGAGGCGGACGTGCTGCGGCTGGTGTGCCGCGGCGCGAGCAACGGCGAGATCGCGCAGGCGCTGCGGATGGCGGAGCGGACGGTGAAGTCCCACGTCTCGGCGATCCTGGCCAAGCTGGGGGCCCGCGACCGGGCCGCGGCCATCGTCGCGGCCTACGACGCCGGGCTGGACCCGCGACGCTGAGCCGCCCGCCCGTGCTCGCCCACGGCTGACCGGGCGCGGCCGGCCACCGACCGCGCGCGGACCGCTCCCCGACCACCCACTTCATGTGACTCTGCGTCAATACTTTGACACGGAGGGTTCGGCGTGGGGAGGCGGCGGTGGCGAGGGAGCAGGCGTGGCGGACGGGCGCCAGGGCCGGTGCCGCGGCGGCGGGGGCCGTCGTCGCGGCCCTCGCCCTCGCGCCGGCGACGGCCGCGGGCGCCTCGTACGCGGCGCTCGGGGACTCCTACTCCTCCGGCACCGGCACGCGCGCGTACCTCACCGACGGGACGTCGTGCTCGCGGTCGGTGTACTCCTTCCCCTCGCTGCTGGCCAGCGGCCGGGGCTACGCGCTCGACCTGCGCGCCTGCGCCGGAGCGACCACCGCCGACGTCGCCGCGCTGCAGCTGGGCGCCCTCAGCGGCGCGACGGCGCACGTGACGCTCACGGTCGGCGGCAACGACGCCGGCTTCGTCGACGTGCTCACCGAGTGCGCCAGGCCCGCGTGGATGAGCGACTGCACCGCCGCGGTCGACCGGGCGCAGGGCGTCATCACCTCCTCGCTGCCGGGCCGCCTGGCCTCCCTGTACGCCGCGGTGCGCTCGCGCGCCCCGCAGGCGCGCGTGGTCGTCGCCGGGTACCCGCGGGTGTTCAACGGCACCGACTGCAACTCCGCGACGTGGTTCTCGGCCGCGGAGATGTCGCGGCTGAACGCCACCGCCGACCTGCTCAACGCCACGGCCGCCGCGGCGGCGAGGACGGCGGGCGTCTCGTACGCGAACCCGACGGCGTCGTTCACCGGTCACGCGGTGTGCGACCCCTCCGCGTGGGTCAACGGCCTGTCGAGCCCCACCGCCGACTCGTACCACCCGAACCGCTCCGGGCACGCCTCCGGCTACGCGCCGCTGGTCGGCACCGCGCTCACCGGCAGCGCCGTGCCGGTGAGCGCGGCCACCCTCGCGCTGGCGGAGGCGTCCGCGGAGGACCTCGCGGCGCGGCAGCGGCCGCACGCGGCGCAGGACCGCACGATCGAACCCGCCGTGGTGCGCGCCCCCGACCTCACCAGCCCCGAGGCGAGGGCGGCCGCGGCGAGGGCCGGGGTGGACCTGCGCAGCCGCGCCAGCATCGACGCCGCCGACCGCAGGTACGAGGAGCAGCAGGCGACCGCCCGCGGCGCCGCAGGAGGGACCTGAGCTGCAAGGACGTGGACCGGCGCCGTCTCGACCACGCCGCCCCCGCCCGTCCCCGGGGTCGCGGCCGGTCCAGGGCGCCCCAGGTGGATCGGGCCGCGGCGGCGTGCAGGGCGGCGCGGTCGGCGACGGCGAGGCCGAGGTGGTCCAGGCCGACCCGGTCCTGGTCGAAGCGGTCGGCGGCGGGCGCGACCGGGCGCAGGCCGAGCAGACCCGACCCGAGCCGGCAGACCACTCCGCCGTACAGGAACCCCAGCTGCTCGCGGGTGCGCTCGTCGGCGTCCGGTGGCACCTCGAAGGCCACGGGCAGGGCGAACACCCGGTCGTAGAAGGCCCGGGAGCGGGCGATGTCGGTGACGGTCAGCCGCACGTGGGCGAAGCCGTCGACGGCGATGCTCGTGCCCCGGTCTGCGTCGAGCGGCGCGCCAGGTGGCCGAGCGCCCCGGTGCCCGGGCCGCGACCCGCCCCGGGACCGCTCGCCACGGACCGGTCCTCGGGAGGCACCGCGTTCGCCGGAGAGGTCGTCCGCAGGTGCGCGTTGTGGGCCGTCATCGCGGCGACGACGTTGGTGAGCAGGTGTTCCACCTGCTCCAGGACGGCGTCGCCGTAGCCGTCCAGGACGCGGTCGAGCTGCTCGCCGGTGGGGGTGAAGAACTCCTCGGTCCGCGCGCGGGCCCGCGGCGTCAGGCGCACCCGTACGACGCGGCGATCGGCGTCCTCGCGGCTGCGGACGACGAGACCGGACGTCTCCAGGCGGTTCAGCAGGGTCGCCGTGGCCCCCGAGGTCAGGCCCGTGCGCTCGGACAGCCGCGCCGGTGTCAGGGGCTCCGCGGTGCTCTCGGCCCACAGGACCTCGGCCACGGCGACGGCGTCGCTGACGTGCACCCCCAGCGTCCGGGCCAGGTGACGGGTCAGCTCGACGTGGGTGTCGGTGTAGGAGCGCAGCAGCTGCAGCACCCTGGCCCGCTGGCCGGGCCTGAAGAGGGAGTCGCCCTCGTCGATCTGCTCGTCCTGCTCGCCCTGGACCGCCACGCGTGCACTCTACTCGATCGCGGAGTACCTTGATGATGAAGGTTCTTCGCCGAGGAGCCATCTGATCGGAGGCAGCATGAGCACGATGCTCGAGGGAGCACCGCGGGTCCTGGTCACCGGCGGCAGCATCGCCGGTCCGGCCGTGGCGCACGAGCTGTGGCGGGCCGGTCTCTCCCCGACCCTGCTCGAACGCGCCCCGCGGGTGCGCAGCGCCGGCCAGAACGTCGACGTCCGCGGCGCCGGCCACGAGGTCCTGCGCCGGATGGGACTGCACGGGAGCGTGGCCGCCGCGGGCACCGGTGAGACCGGGACGCGGTTCCTGCGCCCGGACGGCACCGCCTACGCCACCATCCCCGCCGAGCAGGGCCACGACGGACCCACCGCCGAGCTGGAGATCCTGCGCGGACGGCTCTCGGCGCTGCTGCTGCAGGCCACCGTCGGCGAGGTGGAGCACCGCTACGGCGACCACCTGGTCGAGGTCTCCCAGGACGAGCACGGCGTCGACGTGGTCACCGCCGCCGGCCACCGCGAGCGCTAAGACCTGCTGGTGGTCGCCGAGGGCCGCCGGTCCAGGACCCGTGACCTCGCCTTCGGCACGGACGCCGGCACCGGAGCCGCCTACCGCGACCGGGGCCAGTACGTCGCCTACGGCACCATCGAGCGCACCGACGCCGACGACCGGTGGTGGCGGTGGCTGACCGCCACCGACGGCCGCGTCGTCTCGCTGCGCCCGGACGACGTCGGTTCGACGCGGGCGGCCCTGGCCTTCCGAGCCCCGCCGCTGGGGCTGGACCGCCTCGACGCGCAGATCCAGATCAGGGTGCTGCGCGAGCGGTTCGCCGGTGCGGGGTGGCAGACCCAGCGCGTCCTGGACGGCTTCGCCGCCCAGCCGGAGGAGTTCTACCTCGAGCGCGCCGAGCAGGTGTCCGTGCCGCGGTGGTCGTGCGGGCGGGTCGCCGTCCTCGGCGACACCGCCTGGGGCGGCCCCACCGGGATGGGCACCACGCTGGCGCTGCTGGGAGCGCACGTCCTCGCCGGCGAGCTCGCCGCCGAGCAGGAGCGCGCGCGTCGCTCCGGCTCACCGTTCGACCCCGGCCGCGCCCACCGGGCCTACGAGCAGCTGCTGCGTCCGCACGTGGAGGAGGTCCAGCGGCTGCCCCCGGGAGTGCCCGCGCTGGCCCTGCCGAAGACCCGCTGGGGCCTGGAGGTGCTGCACGGCGTCCACCGCCTCGTCGCCACCCGCGCGCTGCGCGGGATCGCGGAGCGCGTCCTGCCGTCCTCGGCGTCGAGCTCGCTCGCCCTGCCGCAGTACCCGCAGCTGCGGGCGCGCGCCGACGACCCCGCGCAGGCGGCCGTCACCGTCCCCCGGTCGCAGCCCGCGACCGCCGCAGCGGCGAGCGCCGACCCCACGTCGCCCAGCGCCACAGCCACTCCAGCGGTCCCTGGGTGAAGTGCCGCAGCCACCAGGTGGAGAAGGCCCACTGGGCGACGAGGAGCACACCGGCCACGAGGAGGAGCACCGTCCAGGAGCGGCTGGACGGCAGGTCGAGCAGGTGCCCGGCGAGGACCAGCACCACGGTGGCGCTCACGTAGGTGGTCAGCGCCGTGCGTCCCAGCGGCACGAAGGCGGTCTGGAGCAGCGAGCGCACCGGGGTGCGCAGCAGCACCAGCAGCCCGGTGACGTAGACGCCGGCCGTGAGCAGCCCGGCCACCGCGGAGGAGGCGGTGAAACCGGAGCGCTCCAGGTCCTCCAGCTGCCAGGCCGCAGCGGGCGCCGCGGCGGCTGCGAAGCCGAGGAGGAGCAGCAGCGGTCCCCGGGTGGAGGTCTCCAGGCGGTCGACGACGCCGTAGCGCACCAGGGCGGAGCCGAGCAGGAACAGCCCCGGCACCAGGGCGATGCCTCCCCCGGTGGCCAGTGCTGCGGGGACCAGCACCGCAGCGCCCGCTGCCACCGCCCACCGCGGCAGCCAGGAGGAGGGCAGCAGCACCAGCAGCCCGACGACGGCGTAGGGGGTCAGCGCCTCCCCCGGGTGCAGCAGCTGGTGGGTTCCGCCCAGGGGCAGCAGGACCAGCAGGCGCCGCGCCAGCAGCACCCGCGGGCGGGTGGCGCGGCGTGCGGCGGAGGCCAGGAAGAGGGAGGAGCCCACGCCGAACAGCAGCGAGAAGATCGGGAAGAACCGCTGCTGGACGAGGAGCTGCAGCCAGCCGCTCGGATCCTCCAGCGTGACCGGGGAGGGCTCCAGCGCGTGCTGGAAGCGGGTCACCGGCCCGGCGTTGACCAGCAGGATCCCGCACAGGGCGAACCCGCGCAGCACGTCCAGCGCGTCGATGCGCGCGCTCCTGGCCCCCACCGGCGCCGGTGCGCCGGTGATCGGCTCCCCCGCGGCCAGGAGGGTCGAGGAGGGAGGGTCCTGAGGCACGGCGCGGCTCCTGCTCGAGTCGCTCGCCCGGCACCGCGCCGGCGAGGGGGCCGAGCCTGCTCCCCTCGCGCGCCCGGCACGTCCACCCCAGGTGCCCACCGGCCTCCCCGGCCTCCTCCTGCGGGATGACGCACGAGGACGCCGGCGCGCCCGTGAGGGCGGACGGTGTCAGCCGCAGGCGAGGGCGACCTGGCGGGCCACCCAGCGCGTCGTGATCACCCCTGCCGTCGTCCACCCCCGTCCACCCCCGTCCGCCCCGGGCGCGTCAGCCGACGTCGAGGGCGAGCAGGTCCTCCTCGGTCTCCCGCCGCACCACCGCGCGGGCGACGCCGTCGCGCACGGCCACCACGGGCGGGCGCGGCACGTGGTTGTACTGGTTGGCCATGCTGCGGCAGTACGCGCCCGTGCCGGGCACCGCCAGCAGGTCCCCGGGGCCGACGTCCCCGGGCAGGAACTCGTCCTTGACGACGACGTCGCCGCTCTCGCAGTGCTTGCCGACGACGCGGCTGAGCACCGGCGGCGCCGAGGACGCGCGCCCGGCGAGGGTGGCCGAGTAGTCCGCGTCGTACAGGGCCGTGCGGATGTTGTCGCTCATCCCGCCGTCCACGGCCACGTAGCGGCGCCGGGCCCCGCCGTCCAGCTCGACGTCCTTGACCGTGCCGACGCGGTAGAGGGTGAAGGTGCTCGGCCCGGCGATCGCCCGCCCGGGCTCGACCGAGATCCGCGGCACCGGCACCCGCAGCGCGGCGCACGCCTCGACGACGACCTCCGCCATCCCCTTCGCCAGCTGCTCGGGGGTCAGCGGGTCGTGCTGGGTGGTGTACGCGACGCCGAAGCCGCCGCCGAGGTCCAGCTCGGGCATCGCGTGCCCGTGCTCGCGCGCGACGGCCGCGTGCAGCCCGAGCACGCGGCGGGCGGCGACCTCGAAGCCCGCGACGTCGAAGATCTGGGAGCCGATGTGGCTGTGCAGCCCGCGCAGGTCGAGCTCGGGGCGGGCGAGGACGGCGGCCACCGCAGCCGCGGCGTCCCCGCCGGCGAGCGAGAGGCCGAACTTCTGGTCCTCGTGCGCGGTGGCGATGTAGGAGTGGGTGTGCGCCTCGACGCCGACCGTGACGCGGACCAGCACGCCCTGGCGCACCCCGTGCGCGGCGGCGGCGTCGGCGATGCGGTCCACGTCGCCGAGGTTGTCGACGACGACGCGTCCGAGCCCGGCCCGCACGGCACGGGCGATCTCGGCGTCCGACTTGTTGTTGCCGTGCAGCAGCATCCGCTCCGGCGGCATCCCGCCGCGCAGGCCCACCGCCAGCTCCCCGCCCGTGCAGGCGTCGTAGGACAGGCCCTCCTCGGCCAGCCAGCGCGCCACCGCGGTGCACGTGAAGGCCTTGGCGGCGTAGTAGACGTCCGCGCCGCCGCAGGCGTCGGCGAAGGCCGCGTCGAAGGCGTCGCGGAACGCCCGGGCCCGGGCGCGGAAGTCGACCTCGTCGAGCACGTACGCCGCGGTGCCGTGCTCGGCGGCGATGGCGGCGACGTCCAGGCCGCCCACGCGCAGGGCGCCGTCCTCGCCGCGGGAGGCGGTCGCGGACCACAGCCCGGGCACGAGCGCGTTGACGTCGGCCGGCACGGACAGCCACGCCGGAGCGCCGTAGCCCTCGGCGTGCAGGGCTCCGGCGGGGTGTGCTCGCACGATCCCTCCTACATCCGGTCCGGGGCGCTGACGCCGAGCAGCGCCAGCCCGTTGGCCAGCACCGTGCGGGTGGCCTCGTTCAGCCACAGCCGGGTGCGGTGCACGTCGGTGACCGGCTCCTCGCCCTGGGGGCTGACGCGGCGCTCGTCGTACCACTTGTGGTAGCTGCCCGCGAGGGCCTCCAGGTGGCGGGCCACCCGGTGCGGCTCGCGCAGCTCCCCGGCCTGCGCGACGACGCGCGGGAACTCGCCGAGCGCCGCGAGCAGCGCCGTCTCGGTGGGGTGGTCCAGCACCGAGGGGTCGAAGCCGTCCTCGGTGCGCACGCCGAGGTCGCGGGCGGTGCGGCCGACCCCGGCGGTGCGCGCGTGCGCGTACTGCACGTAGAAGACGGGGTTGTCGTTGGTGCGCTTGACGAGCAGGTCGAGGTCGACGTCGATGGCCGAGTCGGCCGAGTAGCGCGTGAGCTCGTAGCGGGCGGCGTCCGCCCCGACGGCGTCGACGAGGTCCTCCATCCTCACGACCGTGCCGGCCCGCTTGCTCATCCGCACCGGCGCGCCGCCGCGCACGAGGTTGACCATCTGGCCGATGAGCACCTCCACCACGGCCGGGTCGTCGCCGAACGCGGCGGCCGCCGCCTTCAGCCGCGCGACGTACCCGTGGTGGTCGGCGCCGAGGAGGTAGACGCACAGGTCGAACCCGCGGGCGCGCTTGTCGCGCAGGTACGCCAGGTCGCCGGCGATGTACGCCGGGGACCCGTCGGACTTGATGACCACCCGGTCCTTGTCGTCGCCGAACTCGGTCGAGCGCAGCCACCACGCGCCCTCCGCGGCGTACAGCCGCCCCGAGGCCTTCAGCTCCTCGACGACGCGCTCGACGGCGCCGGAGGCGTGCAGGGAGTCCTCGTGGAAGTAGACGTCGAAGTCGACGCCGAAGGCGTGCAGGTCGGCCTTGATCTGGTCGAACATCAGCGCCACGCCGCGGGCGCGGAAGACCTCCAGCGCCTCGTCCTCGGGCAGCGACAGCGGGTCCGCCTCCCCCGCCGCCCGCACGTCGGCCAGCACCCGGGCGGCGATCTCCTCGACGTAGGCGCCGCCGTAGCCGTCCTCGGGCGCCTCCTGGCCGCGGGCGCGCGCGAGCAGGGAGCGCGCGAACCGGTCGATCTGCGCGCCGTGGTCGTTGAAGTAGTACTCGCGCGCCACCCGCGCGCCGCAGGCCTCCAGGACGCGCGCCAGGGAGTCCCCCACCGCCGCCCAGCGCGTGCCGCCCAGGTGGATCGGGCCCGTGGGGTTCGCCGAGACGAACTCGAGGTTCACGGAGCGGCCGGCGGCGGCCTCGCCGCGCCCGTAGGCGGGGCCCGCCTCGACGACGGTGCGCGCCAGCTCCCCCGCCGCGGCGGCGTCGAGGACGATGTTCAGGAAGCCCGGGCCCGCGACGTCCACGCTCTTGACGCCGGGGACGGCGGACAGGCGGGCCGCGAGCGCGTCGGCGAGCCGGCGCGGCGGCACGCCCGCGCCCTTGGCCAGCTGCAGCGCGACGTTGGTGGCCCAGTCCCCGTGCTCGCGGTTGCGGGGGCGCTCGATCCGCACCTCG
Source organism: Quadrisphaera sp. DSM 44207 (assembly GCF_900101335.1). Lineage (NCBI taxonomy): Bacteria > Bacillati > Actinomycetota > Actinomycetes > Kineosporiales > Kineosporiaceae > Quadrisphaera > Quadrisphaera sp. DSM 44207. The sequence goes on from NZ_FNKA01000001.1 coordinate 409,598, forward strand.
TCCGGAACGGCGACCGCGAGCTCGCCGGCGTCGACGGCGTCGGTCAGGCAGGCGCGGACGGCTGCAGACAGCTCGGCGGGGGTCACCCCCCCAGGGTAATGGCGCGGCTCCCGCGCCCGGCCGTCAGCGCGCGCCCTGCGCCGGGCGCCCGGAGGCCGCGAGGTCCTCGACCACCTCGACCAGGGCGCTGGGGTCGAAGGGCTTGGACACGAGGGCGTCGATCCCGGCGTCGCGGGCGCGGGCGCGCTGGTGGGCCTGCACGGACGCCGTGACCATCACCACCGGCAGGGTCGCCAGCGCGGGGTCGCGCCGGATGTCCGCGAGCGTCGTCCAGCCGTCGCGCGGCTCCATCACGGCGTCCATGGTCACGACGTCGGGTCGCGGCAGGGAGGGGTCGCGCAGCCGCTGCAGGCACGCGTCGCCGTCGGCGGCCTCCTCGACGACGTGCCCCTCCAGCTCGAGGTTGAGGCGGATGAGCATGCGGATCTGCTCGGTGTCGTCGACGACGAGGACGCGGACGGGGTCGACCACGGGGCCAGCGTAGGGCCCGGACGGAGGTGGGGGCCCGGACGACGACGGGCCGGTCGCGGCTGTGTCGCGACCGGCCCTGCGCGTGCCCCCGGCAGGATTCGAACCTGCGCACCCGCCTCCGGAGGGCGGTGCTCTATCCCCTGAGCTACGGGGGCCGACCGCGCCGACGCGCGGCACGGGCGCGGTCGCGACTCTAGCAGCGCCCCGGCGGCGGCCGTGACCCGCTCGCCCGCCCCCGACCGGGCCCGGTCGGGCTCAGTCGGCCTCGGCGAACTCCCAGTGCCACGGCTCGTAGGGGCCGGAGCCGCTCTTGCGCGCCCACTCGGGGTTGTCCCAGCCGTAGGCGGGCGCGTGCTCGCGCAGCCAGTCGTAGTGCTCGTCGGAGTCCTCGACGCCGCCGCCGAGGTCGACCGCCAGGCCCCAGCCGTGCTCGCTGGTGCCCGGGCGCGCGGCCAGGTTCGGCTTGCTCCGCTTGACCGCCACCTGCGCGGCGTAGGAGCGGTAGGAGTCGGTCAGCGACAGGTCCTCGCCGAACTGGGCGCGGAAGGCCAGGTTGAGCCGGGCCAGGCTGACGGCGGCGTCGGCGCGCAGCATGTGCCCGGACTCCCACAGCGAGCACAGCTCCTCGGTGTCGAGGCGCCCGTTGGCGGCGTCCTCGGAGCCCTCCGGCACCACGCCGGTGCACCCCTGCGTCAGCTCCGCGACGGCCTGGCGCTCGGCCTCGGCGGCCGCGGCGGCGGCCGCCTCCGCGGCCTGGCGCTCCTCCAGCAGCTTGCGCTCGGCGGCGCGGCTGGCCTGGTCGGCCTCGGCGCGGGCGCGGGCCATCGCGGCGGCGTCGGGCAGCTCGAGGTCGGCCGACAGCGGCGCGGTGGCCGCGACCTCCACCGCCGGGACGTCGCTGACCTCCTCCAGCGCCACGGTGGTCGCCACCGGGGTCCGGGGAGCGACGGCGGTGCGGGTCGTGCTCGTGGTGTCGGCCTCGGCGCTGCCGGCGCCGACGTCGGCGACGAGCGGCGCGACGAGGGTGGCCAGGCCCAGGACGCCGGCCACGCCGACCTGCGGGATGGCAGGCAGGCCCGTGCGGGTGGGGGTGCGGTGGTGCCCGCGGCCGCGGGCCGGGGAGAACGCGGCGCCGCTGTGGCGCCGGCGCAGCAGCCCGCCGCGCCCGGCCGCCTCGGGCGCGCGCTCGGGCACGCGCTCGGTGGGCGCGGCCTCGTAGACCGGCGGCAGCGTGACGGTCGAGATCGCGACGCCGTCGACGGACCCCGCCGGCACCGGCCGGGAGCTGGGGACCACCGGCGCAGGCACCGCCGCCCGGGGGGCCGTGCGGGGGGCCGTGCGGGGGGCCGGGCGGAGGGCCGTGCGGGATGCCGTGCGGACCGCCGTGGCCGGGCGCGCGCTCGGGACGGCGGCGGTCGCAGCGGCCGCGGGGACCGCGGGCAGCGGCGCCGTCGTTCCGGGGGCGGCTGCCGTCGCGCTCGCGGGAGCGGGGACCGGCGCGGTCGCGGGCGCGGCCGCGACGACGGCGGGTGCGGGGTCGGGTGCGGGCTCCGGCGCGGCCGCCGCGGCCTGGGCGCGCAGGGCGCGGCGGCCGCCGGGCCGGGGCCCGACGCTGGCGGTGGGCGCCGTCGCGTCGACCGGCCCGGCAGCGCGGCGGCGGGCCCGGGCAGGGGCCTGCTCCGGCGCCGGGGGCGCGGACGGCGCAGGCGCACCGGCCGGCGGGGGCGCCGCGGCGGACGCCGCCGCCAGCAGCGAGGTCGCGTCGACGGGACGGTCGGCGCGACGGCGCCCGGAGCGCACGGCCGGGGCAGCAGGCGCCGCCGGAGCGGCAGCCGCGGCCGGGGCAGCAGGCGCGGCCGGGCCGGCCGCGGCGGGGACCACCGGGACGACGGGAACGCCCAGCACGGGGAGAACGGGACCCGTGGTGTGGTCGCCGGCCGAGGAGCGGGCCGGCGCCGCGGCCCAGCCGGCGCGGGCGCGCAGCCCCTCCTCCCAGGTGGTCAGGGGCTGCAGCCGCGCACTCCCGGCCGGCTCCCCGACGAGCGGTTCGTCGACGGTCCCAGCTGCGCGATGCGACGGCACGAGGCACCCTCCCGGAGCGGGTCTAATAGGGGTCGAACGGGGTCGGTCTCCGCCCTGCGGGCGGCCCCGCGCCGCCGTTCTCCCGGCGCCGAGGAGTTCCCACCATAGGGACGCGAAGGTGCCGGGTCCGGGACTTCCGCGCTTTTGTGGACGGCGAGTTCCACGAATGTCATTCCTGGTCGGGAGAATGTCCGGCGGTGTCCGTTCCCTCCCGCCCGGCGCGTTCACCACCCCGCCGGGAGGGGGCGGCCCTCCTGGTAGCCGGCGTCCGACTGCAGCCCCACGACGGCCCGCTCGCGCAGCTGCGCGAGGTCCGCCGCCCCGGCGTAGGTGCAGGTGCTGCGCACGCCGGAGGTGATGTGGTCGAGCAGGTCCTCCACGCCGGGCCGCGCCGGGTCCAGGAGCATCCGGGAGCTGGAGATGCCCTCCTCGAACAGCGCCTTGCGGGCGCGGTCGAAGGGCGAGTCCGCCCGGGTGCGCGCGGCCACCGCGCGGGCGGAGGCCATGCCGAAGCTCTCCTTGTAGGGGCGGCCGGACTCGTCGTGCATGAGGTCGCCCGGGCTCTCGTAGGTGCCCGCGAACCACGAGCCGACCATGACCTGGCTGGCGCCGGCGGCGAGGGCGAGGGCGACGTCGCGCGGGTGGCGCACGCCGCCGTCCGCCCACACCCTCGCCCCCAGCTGCCGGGCGGCCTCGGCGCACTCGAGCACCGCGGAGAACTGCGGGCGGCCGACGCCGGTCATCATCCGCGTGGTGCACATGGCGCCCGGGCCGACGCCGACCTTGACGACGTCGGCGCCGGCCTCGACGAGGTCGCGCACGCCGTCGGCGGTGACGACGTTGCCCGCCACCACCGGCACCCGCGGGCCCAGGGACCGCACGGCGCGCAGGGCGGAGAGCATGCGCTCCTGGTGGCCGTGGGCGGTGTCGACGACGAGCACGTCCGCCCCGGCCTCCAGCGCCGCGGACGCCGCCGCGGCGACGTCGCCCCCGATGCCGACGGCGACGCCGACGCGCAGGCGCCCGCGCTCGTCCAGGGCCGGCGCGTACACGCGCGAGCGCAAGCACCCGGTGCGGGTGAGCACGCCGGCCAGGCGGCCGCCCTCGAGCCGCTCGACCACCGGCGCGAAGGAGCGCCGGGCGCCGTCGAGCGCCGCGAAGGCCTTCTCCAGGCCGCCCGCGCCCGTCACGTCCGCGGCCTCGAGGACGAACGGGTCGGGCGACATCACCTCGCGCACCTGGGTGAACCGGTCCACGCCCTGGCAGTCCGCCTCGGCGACCACCCCGACCGGCGCGCCGGCGTCGTCCACGACGACGGCCGCGCCGTGGGCCCGCTTGGGCAGCAGGTGCAGGACGTCGGTGACCGTGGAGTCCGGGCGCACGACGACCGGGGTCTCGAGCACGGGGTGGCGCGACTTCACGGACGCGACGACGTCGGCGACGACGTCCGCGGGCACGTCCTGGGGCAGCACGGCCAGGGCGCCGCGGCGGGCGGCGGTCTCCGCCATCCGCCGCCCGGAGACCGCCGTCATGTTCGCCACGACGAGCGGGACGGTCGTGCCCGTGCCGTCGTCGCTGGACAGGTCCACGTCCAGGCGGGAGGTCACCGCCGAGCGCGAGGGGACGAGGAAGACGTCGTTGTACGTCAGGTCCGTGGTGGGCCGCTGGCCGTCGAGGAACCGCACGGGAATCCATCCTCCCACGGACCGGGCGGGTGAGCCGCGTCACACCGGTGCGGGGGTGCGGGACGCTCGGGAAGCCCGTCGGGCGCCCGTGGGCGAGATAGGGTTCTGGGCGGCGAACGAGCGTCGCGGAGCAGCGTCGCGGGACCGTGGAAGTGGAAGAAGGCGAACACCCGCCATGACCCAGACCCCCACCACCGGCAGCTCGCAGCAGGGCCCGGGCACCGACCCGGCCGCTGAGTTCGGGGCGAACGACTGGCTGGTCGAGGACCTGTACCAGCAGTACCTCAAGGACAGGGAGTCGGTGGACCCCGCCTGGTGGGACTACTTCGCCAAGCACTCCCCCGGCAGCCGCGGGGACGACGGCGGCTCAGGCTCCGGCGACGGCGCACAGCCCCGGGCCCAGCAGCCCCGGGCCCAGCAGCCCCCGGCCCAGCGGAGCTCGGCCCAGCCCTCCCCACAGGCCGCCCCGCGCCCGGCCCCCGCTCCCGCGCCGGCTCCCCGGGCCGCGGCGCCGACGGCCCCGGCCGGCTCCCCCGCGGCCTCCTCCGGCGCCGAGGGCGTCCCGGTGCCGGCCGAGCGCCGCCCCCAGCCGCGCGACCTGCCGGCCACCTCCCCCGCCGCCCGCGCGGGCACGTCCTCGACCACCGGGAAGCCCGCGGCGGCCGCGCCCTCGGCCCGGACCGCGCCGCCCGCGCCCGCCGCACCGGCCGCGCCGAGCGCCCCGGCCCGCGGCGGGCGGGGCCCCGCCGAGGACGCCGAGGCCGCGGACGCCGCGCAGGTCGAGCGCCTGCGCGGCCCGGCGGCGCGCGTGGTGGCCAACATGGAGGCCAGCCTCGCGGTGCCCACCGCCACCAGCGTGCGCGCGGTGCCGGCGAAGCTGCTCGTCGACAACCGCATCGTCATCAACAACCACCTCAAGCGCGCCCGCGGCGGCAAGGTCTCCTTCACCCACCTCATCGGCTTCGCGGTCGTCGAGGCGCTGCGCGACATGCCGGAGATGAACTGGGCGTACACCGAGGTCGACGGCAGGCCCGGCGTCGTCAGGCCCCAGCACGTCAACTTCGGCCTGGCGATCGACCTGCCCGGCAAGGACGGCACCCGCCAGCTGCTCGTGCCGAGCATCAAGGCCGCCGAGGAGATGGACTTCGCCCACTTCTGGGCCGCCTACGAGGACCTCGTGCGCCGCGCGCGCTCCGGCAGGCTCGGCGTGCCGGACTTCGCCGGCACCACCATCAGCCTGACCAACCCCGGCACGATCGGCACGGTGCACTCGGTGCCGCGCCTGGTGGCCGGCCAGGGCACGATCATCGGCGTCGGGGCCATGGAGTACCCGGCGGAGTACCAGGGCGCCTCGGCGGAGACCCTCGCGCGCCTGGCGGTCAGCAAGGTCATGACGCTGACGTCCACCTACGACCACCGCATCATCCAGGGCGCGCAGTCCGGTGAGTTCCTGCGGCTGGTGCACACCAAGCTGCTCGGCCAGGACGGCTTCTACGACCGCGTCTTCGCGGCGCTGCGCATCCCGTACGAGCCGGTGCGGTGGGTGCAGGACATCTCCGTCTCCCACGACGACGAGATCGGCAAGACCGCGCGCGTGGTGGAGCTCATCCACGCCTACCGGGTGCGCGGGCACCTGATGGCCGACACCGACCCGCTGGAGTACCGCCAGCGGCGCCACCCGGACCTCGACGTCCAGACCCACGGGCTGACCCTGTGGGACCTGGACCGCGAGTTCCCCACCGGCGGCTTCGGCGGGCGGCCGATGATGCTGCTGCGCGACATCCTCGGCGTGCTGCGCGACTCCTACTGCCGCACCGTCGGCATCGAGTACATGCACATCCAGGACCCGGTGCAGCGGCGCTGGATCCAGGAGCGGGTCGAGCGGCGCTACAGCCCGCTCTCGCGCGAGGAGCACCTGCGGGTGCTGCGGCGCCTGAACGCCGCCGAGGCGTTCGAGACCTTCCTGCAGACCAAGTTCGTCGGGCAGAAGCGGTTCAGCCTCGAGGGCGGGGAGAGCGTCATCCCGCTGCTGGACGCGGTGCTCTCCGACGCCGCGCACGCCGGCCTCGACGAGGTCGCCATCGGCATGCCCCACCGCGGGCGGCTGAACGTCCTGGCCAACATCGCCGGCAAGAGCTACGGGCAGATCTTCCGCGAGTTCGAGGGCACCCAGGACCCGCGCAGCGTGCAGGGCTCCGGCGACGTGAAGTACCACCTCGGCACCGAGGGCACCTTCACCGCCGAGGACGGCGCCACGACCAAGGTGTACCTGGCCGCCAACCCCTCCCACCTAGAGGCGGTCGACCCGGTGCTCGAGGGCGTCGTGCGCGCCAAGCAGGACCGCATCAACCTGGGCGGGTCCAGCTACCCCGTGCTGCCCGTGCTGCTGCACGGGGACGCGGCGTTCGCCGGGCAGGGCGTGGTCGCGGAGACGCTGAACCTGTCCCAGCTGCGCGGGTACCGCACCGGCGGCACCGTCCACGTGGTGATCAACAACCAGGTCGGGTTCACCACCGCCCCGGCGTCCTCGCGCTCGTCGTTCTACTCCACGGACGTGGCGCGGATGGTCCAGGCGCCGATCTTCCACGTCAACGGCGACGACCCGGAGGCCTGCGTGCGGGTCGCCCGGCTGGCGTTCGAGTTCCGCCAGGAGTTCGCCAAGGACGTCGTCGTCGACATGGTCTGCTACCGGCGCCGCGGCCACAACGAGGGCGACGACCCGTCGATGACGCAGCCGCTGATGTACAACCTCATCGAGGCCAAGCGCAGCGTGCGCAAGCTGTACGCGGAGGCCCTCATCGGCCGCGGGGACATCACGGCGGAGGAGGCCGAGGCGGTCGTCGAGGACTACCGCCAGCAGCTCGAGCGCGTCTTCGCCGAGACCCGCGACACCGGCTCCGGTGCCCCGCGGGGCACCACCGCGGGCCTGGACCGGCCGGCGTCCCAGCAGGACGACTCGGTCGCCGACCCGGTGGACACCGCGGTCGGCGCCGACGTCGTCGCCCGCATCGGCCAGGCCCACACCTCCCCGCCGGACGGCTTCACGGTGCACCCGAAGCTGCGGCCGCTGCTGGAGCGGCGGGCGCAGATGTCCCGCGAGGGCGGCATCGACTGGGCGTACGGGGAGCTGCTGGCCATGGGCTCGCTGCTCCTGGAGGGCCGCCCGGTGCGCCTGGCCGGGCAGGACAGCCGCCGCGGCACCTTCGTGCAGCGGCACGCGGTGCTCACCGACCGGGTCACCGGCGAGGAGTGGACCCCGCTGCTGTACCTGGCCCCCGACCAGGCGCGGTTCTGGGTCTACGACTCGCTGCTGTCCGAGTTCGCGGCGATGGGCTTCGAGTACGGCTACAGCGTCGAGCGCCCGGACGCGCTGGTGCTGTGGGAGGCGCAGTTCGGGGACTTCGCGCCCGGCGCGCAGACGATCATCGACGAGTTCATCGCCTCCTCCGAGCAGAAGTGGGCGCAGCGCTCCTCCGTCGTCCTGCTGCTGCCGCACGGCTACGAGGGGCAGGGCCCGGACCACTCCTCCGCCCGCATCGAGCGGTTCCTGCAGCTGTGCGCGGAGCAGAACATGACGGTCGCCATGCCGTCGACGCCGGCGTCGTACTTCCACCTGCTGCGCCGCCAGGCGCACGCGCGGCCGCGCCGTCCGCTGGTGGTGTTCACGCCCAAGTCGATGCTGCGCCTGAAGGCCGCGTCCTCGGGCCTGGAGGAGTTCACCAGCGGCGGCTTCCGGCCCGTGCTGCCCGACCCGGCGCTGGCCGCGGGCGGCCTCGACGCCGGGTCGGTGGACCGCGTCCTGGTCTGCTCGGGCAAGGTCTCCTACGACCTGCTGGCCGCGCGCGAGGCGGCCGGGGACCGGCGCACCGCCGTGGTGCGCCTGGAGCAGCTGTACCCGGTGGACGGCGCGGGCCTGCGCGAGGCGCTGTCCGCCTACCCCGAGGACGCCGAGCTGGTGTGGGTCCAGGAGGAGCCCGCCAACCAGGGCGCGTGGCCGTTCCTCGGCTACGCGCTGCCCGAGGTCCTCGGCGAGCGCCGCGTGCGCCGGATCAGCCGGCCGGCGTCGGCCTCGCCGGCGGCCGGCTCCGCCAAGGCCCACCAGGCGGAGCAGGAGCGGCTGGTCCTCCAGGCGCTGGCCCGGTGAGGTGAACCGCTCTCCCCTGAGGGTCTGCGTCGTCGGCGACGACCTGGTCGCAGGGGTCGGCGACCCGCGCTCGCTCGGCTGGGTGGGCCGGGTCGCCGCCCGCACCCGCACCGAGCAGGGCGCACCGGCGGCGTCCGTGCTGCCGCTCGGGGTGCCGGGCGAGGGCACGGCCGCGCTGCGCGAGCGCTGGCAGCCCGAGGTCGCGCGCCGCCGCTCCGGCGGGGACGACCGCCTCGTCGTCGGCCTCGGCTGCGTCGACGCCGTCCAGGGCACGTCCCTGGCGCGCAGCCGCCTGAACCTCGCCGACGTCCTGGACGACGCGGCGCGTGCCGCGCTGCCGGCGTTCGTCGTCGGGCCCCCGCCGCCGGCGGACCCGTCCCTGCAGGCCGCGGTGGGCGAGCTGGACGGCGGGTGGGCGGACGTCGCCGCGCGCCGCGGCGTGCCCTACGTGGACTGCTTCGCGCCGCTGCTCGACCACGAGGCCTGGCACGCGGACCTCGCGGTCGGCGACGGCGTGCACCCGGGCCAGGCGGGCTACGGGCTGCTGGCCTGGCTCGTGCTGCACGGCGGCTGGCACCCCTGGCTGGGCCTGCAGCCGCCGGTGTGAGCCGCCGGCCCGAGCCGCTCGGGGCTCAGACGGTCAGCACGACCTTGCCGAAGACGTCGCCGCGCTGCAGGCGCCGCAGGCCCTCGGCGGCCTGCGCCAGCGGCAGCACGGAGTCGATCACCGGGCGCACCCCGGTGGCGGCGCACAGGCGCACGAGCCGGTCGAGCTCGACCCGGCTGCCCATGGTCGACCCGACCACGCGCAGCTGCGCGAAGAAGACCCGGGTCAGCTCCGCCGGCGGGGCGTCCCCGGACGTCGCGCCGCAGACGACGACGGTGCCGCCCGGGCGCAGGGCGCGCAGGGAGTGGGCCCACGTGGCGTGCCCGACGCTCTCGAGCACGGCGTCGACGCGCTCGGGCAGCCGCTCACCGGCCGCGAAGGCGGCCGACGCGCCCAGGGCGAGGGCGCGCTCGCGCTTGGCCTCGTCGCGGCTCGTCACCCACACGCGCAGCCCGGCCGCGGCGCCGAGCACCACGGCGGCCGTCGCGACGCCGCCGCCCGCCCCCTGCACCAGCACCGTGTCGCCGGGGTGCACGCCGGCGCGGGTGAACAGCATCCGGTAGGCCGTCAGCCACGCGGTGGGCAGGCAGGCGGCCTCCTCGAAGGTCAGCTCCGCCGGCTTGGGCACGAGGTTGCGCGCGGGCACCCACACCTGCTCGGCGAGGGTGCCGGGGTGGCGCTCGGAGAGCAGCGAGCGGCGCGGGTCCTCCGTCTCCTCCCCCGCCCAGGCCGGGTCGGAGACGACGGCGTGCACGAGCACCTCGCGGCCCTGCTCGTCCACGCCCGCCCCGTCGCAGCCGAGGACCATCGGCAGCCGCTCGGCGGGCAGGCCGACGCCGCGCAGGCTCCACAGGTCGTGGTGGTTCAGGCTCGCCGCGCGCAGGCGCACCCGCACCCACCCCGGCGGCGGGCCCCCGGGCGCGCCGGGCTCCGGGGCGGGCGCGTCGCCCACCTCCAGGGCGGCGAGGGGGTCGTGCGGGTCGGCGCGGACAGCGCGGGCGGCGAGCACCGCTCGAGGCTAGTGTTCAGCGCAGCGGGGGGCGAGGGCGCCGTCCGCCCCGAGGAGGTCGCCGTGAGCGAGGACCCAGGACCCGACCCGACCACCGCCCCGCCGCCGCAGGGCAGCCAGAACCCCGGTGTCTCCGAGGCGGGCAGCGAGACCGCGCCGCCGCCGCAGGGGTCGCAGAACCCCGCGGGCGACGCGGACGAGGCCCCCCCGCCGAAGGGGTCGTCCAACCCCGGCCCGGCCCTCTAGCCCGGCCCCGCAGCCCGGGTCAGGGGCGCCGCTCGCCGCTGCCGGCGGCGGCGAGCGGGCGGCGGGGGCCCACGACGCGCAGGCGCTGCGCCTGGTGGGTGGCCACGTGCCCGAGGAGCACCACCAGGTGCAGCAGCCAGATCCACAGCAGCAGGGCGGTGGCGACGCCGACCTCGGTGAGCCCGCCGAAGGGCGCGCCGAGGTCGACCGGCAGCGCCAGGAAGACGACGAACCCCTGCAGGAACCCGGAGACGAACGCGCCGGTGGCGAAGCCGCCGACCAGCGCCACCCGCCACGGCAGGGGGTCCGGGTCGACGACGCGGAAGGACCACGCCAGCGGCAGGGAGACCGCGACCCAGTCGACGTTGAGCGCCAGGTACACGCCCAGGACGCCGCGCGCGAGGCCCTCCTGGAACAGGGCCGCCAGCACCGGGGCCACGCCGAGGACGGCGAGCAGCAGCAGCGGCGCCACCGCCAGCACCGGCAGCACGGCCACCCGACCCCGCCACCCGACGAACCGGTCGTCCACGTCGGCCAGGGAGGCGTACGCGCGCCGCAGCCCCTCCCCGTACAGGCTCGCGGGCAGGACGGCGAAGAGGACCACCCACCAGCTGACGGTGGTGGACTGCAGCACCAGGTCCCGGGCGACGGGGCCCGCACCCATCGCCGGCGGCAGGGACTGCTCCACCGCCGCCGCCAGGTGCCCCATCCGCTCTGCGCCGACGAGGACGGTCGCCGTCCGCCCGGCCAGCAGGAACCCGGGCACGACGGCGATCGCCGCGTAGAAGGTGACGGCCGCGCCGTGCAGCAGCAGGTCCCGGCGGCCCAGCTCGCGGCGCACGGCCGTGGGCAGCACCCTCATGACCGCCCGCCACGGCAGGGCGCGGGCGGCGGCGGTCACCGCCCGATCATGCCCGCTGCGCCGGGGGCGCGCGGCGCCGGTCAGCCGACGATGCCGAGGCGGCGCAGCTCGACGGTCAGGTCGTGGGGGGTGCTCGCCGCGGCCAGGGCGTCCTCGAGCAGCACGACGCCGTCGCGCACCAGGGCGACGAGGTGCTGGTCGAAGGTCTGCATGCCGTAGAAGCCGCCGTCGGCGACGAGGTCGGTCAGCGAGGACGTCTTCGCGGGGTCGGCGATGGCGTCGGCGACCCGCCCGGTGCCCACGCAGACCTCCATCACCACGCAGCGGCCCTGGCCGTCCGCCCGGGGCACCAGGCGCTGGCAGACGATGCCGCGCAGGGCGCCGGCGAGCGCCTGGCGCACCTGGTGCTGCTCGTGCGGGGGGAAGAAGTCCACGATCCGCGCGACGGTCTCCTGCGCGTCCGTGGTGTGCAGCGTGGACATCACGAAGTGGCCGGTCTCGGCCGCCGACAGCGCCGCGCGGACCGTCTCGGCGTCGCGCATCTCGCCGACCAGGACGACGTCGGGGTCCTGGCGCATCGCACCGCGCAGCGCCGTGGCGAAGTCGGCGGTGTCCACGCGCACCTCGCGCTGGTTGACCATCGCGAGCTTGTCGGAGTGCAGCACCTCGATCGGGTCCTCGAGCGTGATGATGTGCACCTCGCGCGAGCTGTTGACGTGGTCGACCATCCCGGCCAGCGTCGTCGTCTTGCCCGAGCCGGTCGGGCCCGTGACGAGGACGAGCCCGCGCGGCTCCAGCGCGAGGGAGCCGATGACGGCCGGCAGGCCGAGCTCGGCGAGCGCGATCGCCCCGACCGCGACGCGGCGGAAGACCAGGCCGGCCGAGCCGCGCTGGCGGAAGGCGTTGACGCGGAAGCGGCCCACGCCGGGCAGGGAGTAGGCGAAGTCGGCCTCGCTGGTGCGGGCGAACTCCTCGAGCAGGTCCTCGCGCAGCACCTCGCGGGCCATCTGCTCGACGTCCTCGGGCGTCAGCTCCGGGGCGTCCAGGCGGCGCAGCCGCCCGTCGATGCGCACCCGCGGCGGGGAGCCGACCTTGCAGTGCAGGTCCGAGCCGTGCAGGTCGACCAGCGCGAGCAGGTACGGCACGACGGAGACGGGCGCACCGGCCGCGGCGGGGAACCCCGCGGCCGCCTCGGGGGCGATGTGGCTCACCCCGGGCTCATCGGGCGCCGCGGCGCCCTCCTTGAGGACCGCCGTCCCGTGCCGGAGCGGCGTCGTCCAGGACGACGAGGACGTCACCGGCCTGGACGACGTCCCCCGGCGCCACGGCGACGGCGAGGACGGTGCCGCCCCGCTCGGGCAGGACGGGGATCTCCATCTTCATGGACTCCAGCAGCACCAGCTCCTGGCCGGCGCGCACGCGCTCGCCAGCGGCCACGGCCACCTCGAGCACGCGGGCCACGAGCTCGGCCCGCACGACCTCGCCGCCGGGAGGGACCGGGGCGTCCTGTGGGAGCATGGAGGGCACCCCTGGCGAAGTGGAGGACCGCATGAGCAAGCGCGCCCGCAAGCGCCGCAGCCGCAAGTCCAGCGGCGCCAACCACGGCAAGCGCCCCAACACCTGAGGCGCCGCCGCGGGCGGCTCACCGCCGCGCTCCTCAGCTCTCGGCGGTGAGCCGCACCTCGCTGATGCGGGCGACGATCCGCAGCCGCAGCGCCTCGGGCGCGCGGTCCTCCTGGCAGGAGCGGCGCACCAGCTGCTTGACCAGCGCCTCGAGGTCGTACTGGCGCAGGCACGGGGCGCACTCGGCCAGGTGCACGCGGATCAGGTCGAGGTCGTGCGGGCCCAGCTCGCCGTCGACGTACTCGTAGACCCGGTCGAGGACCTCGCGGCAGTCGCTCGGGTGAGGCCTGCCGCCGCTCATCGCTCCTCCGCTCCGGGCTCGCCGGCGGGCACCAGGCCCCGCTCGCGGGCGTAGTCCTCCAGCAGCGCGCGCAGCTGGCGGCGCCCGCGGTGCAGGCGGGACATCACGGTGCCGATCGGCGTGCCCATGATGTCGGCGATCTCCTTGTAGGCGAACCCCTCGACGTCGGCGTAGTACACCGCCATCCGGAAGTCCTCGGGGATCGACTGCAGCGCCGCCTTGACGTCGGAGTCGGGCAGGTGGTCGAGCGCCTCCGTCTCGGCCGAGCGCAGGCCCACGGAGCTGTGCGACTCCGCGCGGGCGAGCTGCCAGTCCTCGATCTCGTCGCTCTGCGCCTGCTGGGGCTGGCGCTGCTTCTTGCGGTACGAGTTGATGTAGGTGTTGGTGAGGATCCGGTACAGCCAGGCCTTGAGGTTCGTGCCCGGGCGGTACTGGTGGAAGGAGGCGAAGGCCTTCGTGAACGCCTCCTGCACCAGGTCCTCGGCGTCGGCGGGGTTGCGCGTCATCCGCAGCGCCGCCGAGTAGAGCTGGTCCAGGTGCTGGAGCGCCTCAGCCTCGAACCGGGAGGTCCGCTCCGCGGCGGACTCCTCCTCGGGGGCTCTGGTCACGTCCTCTGTCATCACCGACGAGGGTAGTCGCCGGATGCGACCCCCGGCGAACCGCAGCGCCCCGGGCTCCCCCGTGACGGCGCCGAGCACGACGAGCACCTCCGACCTCCTCACCAGGACGGGTGCGGGTGCCGTCCTGGCAGGCAGAACGCCGCCCCCGGCCGGGCTTGTTCCGGTCCCGTCCCCACCTCGTCCCGGGTCCGCCCCGGGTCCGCCCCGGGTCCGCCCCGGCCGTGCTCCACCCGGGCGACGCCCGGGGTGCGGCGGGGGACCCGGTGCGGTAGGCAGTCCCCCATGACCATCGTGCGTCGCATCGCCCGACCCCTCCTGGCGGCCCAGTTCATCAACGGGGGCCTCGGCCAGCTGCGCAACCCGCAGGTGGACGCCGCGCGCGGGGGCCCGGTCTTCCCCGCCCTGGCCGGCAGGAGCATCGGCCCGCTGACCCTGCCCACCGACCGCCAGCAGCTGGTCAAGCTCAACGGCGCGGTGATGACGGGTGCGGGCTCTCTGCTGGCGCTGAACAAGCTGCCCCGCCTGTCCTCCCTGCTCCTCGCGGGGCTCACGGTCCCGACGACGCTGACGGGCCACCGCTTCTGGGAGCAGAAGGACCCGGTGCAGCGCGGCGACGACATCGCCGAGGTGCTCAAGAACGCCGGGCTCGTCGGGGGCCTGCTCATCGCCGCCGTCGACACCGAGGGCAAGCCGGGGCTGTCCTGGCGGGCCAAGCGCGCCGCCCGCAACGCCCGCCTGGCCACCAAGGCCGTCACCCACACCGCCGGCAAGTCCACCCGCGCCGCGAGCAAGGTCGCGAGCCGGAAGGCGAAGTCCGCCCTGCGCTGACCGCCCCGCGGCACCGACGGCCCGCGACCACCGCACCGGTGGTCGCGGGCCGTCGCGCGCGGCGGCTCGTGCGCCGCGGGCCCTAGGGTCGTGCGGGTGAGCCCCGACGTCTGGCCCGCCCCGCACGCCGACTCCCCCGTCGACGCCACCGTCGCGCTGCCCGGCTCGAAGTCGCTGACCAACCGCTACCTCGTGCTCGCCGCGCTCGCGGACGCGCCGTCCGTGCTGCGCTCCCCGCTGCGCTCGCGCGACACCCTGCTCATGGCGCGGGCGCTGGGCGAGCTCGGCACCGGCGTCGCCGACCGCGGGGAGGACTGGGTGGTCACCCCGGGGGCGCTCGCGGGCGGCGGGCGCGTCGACTGCGGCCTCGCCGGCACGGTGATGCGCTTCGTGCCCCCCGTGGCGGCCCTGGCGGACGGCGTCACCACCTTCGACGGCGACGAGCACGCCCGCCAGCGGCCCATGGCGCCCGTCCTGGCGGCGCTGCGCGCGCTCGGCGCGCGGGTGGACGACGGCGGCCGGGGCCGGCTGCCGTTCACCGTCGCCGGCACCGGCTCCCTGCCCGGCGGGCGCGTGGAGGTCGACGCGAGCGCCTCGAGCCAGTTCGTCTCGGCGCTGCTGCTCGCGGGCGCCCGGTTCCGCAACGGCCTGGAGCTGCACCACGTCGGCGCCGCCCTGCCCAGCGCGCCGCACGTCGCCATGACCGTGGAGGTCCTGCGCGACGCCGGCGTGGACGTCGAGGAGCCCGCACCCGCCGCGTGGCGGGTGCGGCCCGGGCCGGTGGCCGCCCTCGACGTGCACGTGGAGCCGGACCTGTCCAACGCCGCGCCCTTCCTCGCGGCCGCCGCGGTCACCGGTGGGCGGGTCACGGTGCCCGGCTGGCCCCAGCGCACCACGCAGGCGGGCGACGGGCTGCGCGACCTGCTCGACTCCATGGGCGCCGAGGTCGAGCTCACCCGCGAGGGGCTGACCGTGCGGGGCACCGGGGAGCTGTACGGGCTGGACGCCGACCTGCACGACGTCGGGGAGCTGACGCCCGTCGTCGCCGCCCTGGCCGCCCTCGCCGACAGCCCCTCCCACCTGCACGGCATCGCGCACCTGCGCGGCCACGAGACCGACCGCCTGCACGCCCTCGCCACGGAGGTGAACGGGCTCGGGGGGGACGTCACCGAGACCGACGACGGGCTGGTGGTCCGGCCCCGGCCGCTGCGCGGCGGCGTCTTCCGCACCTACGCCGACCACCGCCTCGCCACCGCGGCCGCCGTCCTGGGGCTGCGCGTGCCCGGCGTCGGCGTGCAGGACGTCGCCACGACCGGCAAGACGCTGCCGGACTTCCCCGGCCTGTGGCTGGGCATGCTCGGCCACCCGGTGCGGAGCGGGCCGCCGTCCGGGCCGCCGTCCGGGCCGCCGTCCGGCTCGTGAGGCGGGGCTGAGGCGCCGTGGCGGACCGCCGGCGCCACCCCGACGAGCGGGACGTGCGGGTGCGCCCGAACCCGCGCGGCTCGCGCCCGCGCACCAAGGACCGCCCCGAGCACCGGGACGCCGTGCCCGGGCGCGTGCTGACCATCGACCGCGGCCGCTGCACCGCCCTGGTGGACGAGGGCGCCCGGGACGAGCGCGCGGTCGTGGCGGTGCGGGCCCGCGAGCTCGGCCGCAGCGGGCTCGCGGTCGGGGACCGGGTCGCGCTCGTCGGCGACGTCAGCGGCGCCGAGGACGCCCTGGCGCGGGTGGTGCGCGTGGAGGCGCGGCGCACCGTGCTGCGGCGCACCGCCGACGACACCGACCCGGTCGAGCGGGTCGTCGTCGCCAACGCCGACCAGATGCTCGTCGTCACGGCCCTCGCCGACCCCGCGCCGCGGCTGCGCCTGGTCGACCGCTGCCTGGCCGCCGCCTGGGACGCCGGCATCGACCCCCTGCTGTGCGTGACCAAGGCCGACCTCGCCGACCCCGAGGACCTGCTGTCCTCCTACCGGGCGCTGGCGGTGCCCGCGCTGGTGCTGCGGCGGCGCCCGGACGGCGCCCTGGACGGGCTGGACGCGGTCCGCGAGGCGCTGGGCGGGCGCGAGAGCGTGCTCGTCGGGCCCTCCGGGGTCGGCAAGTCCACCCTCGTCAACGCCCTCGTGCCCTCGGCCGAGCGGGCCACCGGCGCGGTCAACACGGCCACCGGCCGCGGGCGGCACACGTCCTCCTCGGCGGTGGCGCTGCGGCTGCGCGACGACGGCGGGCGGGTGCTCGGGTGGGTCGTCGACACTCCGGGCGTACGCAGCTTCGGCCTCGCGCACGTGGACCCGCAGCGCCTCGTCGGCGCCTTCACCGACCTCGAGCCCGGCACCGCGGGCTGCCCGCGCGGGTGCAGCCACGACGAGCCGGACTGCGCCCTGGACGCGTACGTCGCCGCCGGGCCGGCGGGACCGGCGCGGCTGGAGTCGCTGCGGCGCCTGCTGCGCAGCCGCGGCGGCGAGGGCGGGGACTGACCCGCCCGGTCAGCCCTGCGCGCGTCCGGGCACCGGAGGAGCGGGCACCGGCGGCTGCGTGAGCGGTGCGGCCACTCCCGCCGCGCGCAGCTCCAGCGCGGCCAGGCGGCGCACGGCCCCGGGGTCGCCGCGGCGCCAGTCCCCCACCGGGTCCGGGCTGATCCTCGCCAGCGCCGCCGGGGGCTGGAAGGCCAGCGCCCGCAGGGCGAGCAGGTCGGTGCCGCCGGGACCGGTGGCCAGGCGGTGCACCCGGCCCGCGCGCAGCGCGAAGCGCAGCCGCATCGGCAGCCACATCGCCACCACGAGCAGCAGCAGCAGCAGCGCGACCACGACGCTGACCACGTCCGCGAGGTCCTGGAGGCTGGCGGCCAGCGAGCCGCCGGCGTCGGCCAGCTGGTCCACCGACCCGCCCGCGTCGTCCAGCGGCCCGCCCAGCTCGTCGCCCACCACGGGCACCTCCTGCGCGGCGCGCCCGGCGCTGCGCAGCTGCTCGGCGAGCCCGCCGGCACCGGACTGCAGCTGCAGCCCGGGCCGGGAGAGCTGGCTGATCGCGTCGTGCACCGCGCGCCCGATCAGGACGCACGCGCAGGCCCACGCCAGCACGAGGACGTCGGCCAGCACCTGCGCGGCGCGGCGGCCCGGCGCCACCGCGTAGGGGCGCAGGCTCACGAGGGCGGCACCCGCCCGCTCCACACCGAGCTCGCGCCGCTGTGCCCGGTGCGCACGACCCACCAGACGGCGAGGACGCCCGCGAGGACCGAGAGCACGACGCCGAGCCGGGCCAGCCCGGGCCGGCGCGCCCCCACCGCGGTCACGAGCGAGGCCAGCAGCACGCCGGCGACGAACAGCGGCACCCGCGCGCCGAGCTCGGCGTGCTCCGCGGCCACCTGCGGCCCGCCGAGGCGGGCCTGCAGGGAGCGGCCGGCGAGCACCGTCAGCTGCGCCGCCACGAGCAGGCCGGCGTTGGCGAGGACGACGAGCCACGCCGCCGCGGCGCGCGAGCGCCCGCCGGGGCGGGCGACGGCGACCGCCACCGCGAGGGTGACCAGCGACATCAGCGGCACCCCGCCGACCACGGAGTGCACCAGGAGCGGGTGGCCCGGCAGGCCCGCGACCGTGTCGACCATCTGCTCGAGGCGGTCGCCGAGGCCGGCGGCGCCCGGCAGGAGGGTGATCACAGCACCACGGTGCCACCGCTGCGCCAGTACACGCCATGGTCGCGCTCGAGGAAGCCCTCGTCGACGAGGTAGCGGCGCAGCATCGCCACGTCGTCGTGGAAGGCGCGCACGAGGGCGTTGACCTCCGTCTCCGGGTAGCGCACCCCCGGCTCGAAGACGCGAGCGACGTGGTCGAGGACGACGAGGCGCTTGCGGTGCTTGGCCGGCATCGACACCAGGCGCCCGTCGGCGTCGAGGAAGGCGCGCAGGACGCGCTCGCGGTCGGCGAGCGCCTGCTGCAGGGACAGCCTGCCGGTGCCGGGGTCCACGCGCAGCACTGTAGGCAGGGGCCACGACGAGCACCCTGAGCAGCGGCTCGCTGCGCAGCGCAGCCGCTCCCCCGCCCGGTCGCAGGGCCGCCGTCCGGCCCGGACGACGGCGGTGCGCTGCCCGGTACGGTGCCCTGGTGCCCGGCTTCGAGGACGACCTGAGACTCGCGCACGTGGTCGCCGACGCCGTCGACGGGCTGACCACCACCCGCTTCCGCGCCCGCGACCTGGTCGTCGAGGCCAAGCCGGACCTGACGCCGGTCACGGACGCCGACGTGACCGCCGAGAAGCTCGTGCGGGCCCAGCTGGGCCGCACCCGCCCGCGCGACGCCGTCCTCGGGGAGGAGTTCGGCGGCAGCCTCGGCGCCGGCCGCCGCCAGTGGGTGGTCGACCCCATCGACGGGACGAAGAACTTCGTGCGCGGCGTGCCGGTGTGGGCGACGCTGCTGGCCCTGCTCGACGACGGCGTGCCGGTGCTCGGCGTGGTCTCCGCCCCGGCGCTGAACCGGCGGTGGTGGGCGGCGCTGGGGACGGGGGCGTGGAGCGGGCCGCGCCTGTCCTCGGCGACGCGCCTGCGGGTCTCCGGGATCAGCCGCGTCGAGGACGCCTCCCTGTCGCACTCGGAGCTGTGGGAGTGGGAGGACGCCGGGCGCATCGGCGGGTTCCTCGACCTCACGCGCCGGGTGTGGCGCACCCGCGGCTACGGCGACTTCTGGTCCTACGCCCTCGTCGCCGAGGGGTCGGTCGACATCGCCTGCGAGCCGGAGCTCGCCGTGCACGACATGGCCGCCCTGGCCCCGCTGGTGACGGAGGCGGGCGGGCGCTTCAGCTCCCTCGACGGGCAGGACGGCCCCTTCGGGGGCAGCGCGCTGGCCACCAACGGGCTGCTGCACGAGGAGGTCCTGGAGGCCCTCGCGGCGCGCGCCGAGCCGCGCGCCTGAGCCCGCCCGCAGCACCGCCCGCCGCACCGCCCCCCGCACCGCCCGCAGCACAGCCCGCAGCACCGCCCGGGAGGGCTGTCCGGAGGTGGAATGCCGGTCTGACCTGCGGCGTTGTAGCCGGTGACACCACCGAGGAGGCACTGTGAGAGGTGACCGGGTCGAGGTCGTCGTCGATGCTGGCGGCGCCACCCGCACGTACGAGATCGAGGCCAGCCGGGCGGGCCGCCGGCTGGAGGTGAGCCACGGCCGCGGCCTGGTCGAGGTGCTGGAGGTCACGCGCAACGGCACCCCGGTGCGCACGGCCCGGTTCATGGCCAACCGCGTCATCGCGCTGGTCGAGCACCCCGCGGAGCAGGACGAGGGCGACGAAGTCGTCCCGCTGCGCCGCTCGGCCGCCTGAGCGGCACCACCGCGGCGGGAGCGCCCCCGGCGGGCGCCCCCGCTGCCGCACCGGCGCTGCCGACGCAGCGCGACGTCGTCGTGCTGGTCGGGGCGCCGGCGTCCGGCAAGACCACCCTGCGCGGGCGCCTGCAGGCGGCCGGCGCCGCGCCCGCCCGCACGGTCAGCCTGGACGAGGAGCGGGCGGTGGCGCGCGAGCGCGACGTCGCCGCGGGCCGCGAGCCGCGCCCGCTGCAGGAGTACTCGGCGACGGCCGTGCGCCGCTGCGAGGCCGCGGTCGCCGCCTCGCTGGCCGCGGGGCTGCCCTACCTGGCCGACGCCACGCACCTGCGCCGCCGCGACCGCGTGGCGCACGTGCGCGCCGCGCACGCGGCGGGCCTGCGCGCCGTCGCCGTCCTGATGCCGCACCTGGACCCGGCGGCGCTGGCGCGCCGGGACGCCGCCCGCCCGCCGGAGCGGCGGGTGCCCGCGCAGGTGCTCGCTCGCTGCGCGCACCGCCGCGGGCTGCTCAGCGCCGAGCTGCTGGTCGCGGAGGGCTTCGACGCCGTCGTCGAGGCGGCCGACCTGCCGCCGGGGCTCGGCGACCTGCCGCCGGGGCTCAGTCGCGGCTGAGCAGGTCCGCCTGGCCGGCGAGGGTCGCGGCCTCCGCGCGCGTGCTCACGCGCAGGGTGCGCAGCAGCGCCGAGACCATCCGCTTGACCGTGCGCTCGGAGACGTGCAGCTCGGCCGCCACCTCCACCGTCGTGCGGCCCTCGGCGACCAGGCGCCACAGGCGGCGGTCCTCGGCGCTCAGGCGCCGCACCAGGTCGTGGGCGCCGCGGTCCCCCTGCAGGCGGCCCAGCAGGGGGTCCGGGACGAGGGACCACCCTGCCGCCACGGCGAGCAGCGGCGCCGCCAGGGCGTCCGGGGGCAGGGACTTGGGCACGTAGGCGTGCGCACCGCGCTCGAGGGCGGCGGCCGCGAGGTCCTCGTCGTCGCTGCCCGACAGCGCCACGACGCGCGTGGCGGGGGCGGCGCGCCGGACGGCGGCGATCGCGCGCAGGCCGCCGGGCTCGGGCATCAGCAGGTCCACCAGGGCCAGGTGCGGCTGCTCGCGGCGCACCAGCTGGGCGGCGGCGCTCGCGTCGGCGGTGGTCCCCACCACCTTCAGCCGCCCGCCGCTGAGCTCCGGCAGCACCGCCTCGAGCCCGCGGGCGAACAGCTCGTGGTCGTCGACGAGGACGACCGTGACCTCCTGCCCCTCGTGGATGGCGACCTCCGTCCCCCGCTGCGCCCGCCGGCACCAGCGTAGGTCGCGCGCGACGGGGAAGGGCGTCGGTGTGCCCGTGCCCCCCGACGACCCCGCCGCCGCGGGTGCGCACCTGCTGGCCCGCGTCGCCCGCCACGAGATGGTGGGGCTGCTGGGGGCCCAGGCGCACCTGCTGACCGCCGCCCTCGCGCACCTGCCGGACCAGCCGGCCGAGCCGGGTGATGTCGGTGAGCCCGGGGGCCGGGCGGCGCGCCGGCTGGTGCAGGAGGCCCTGGCGGCGAGGCAGCAGCTGGCGTCGGCGCTCGAGCTGCTGGCGGCCCTGGACCGGCCCGGGGACGCCGGCACGGCGCCCCTCGTCGAGGTCCTGGCCGGCGCCGTCCCGGGCGAGGGGCCCGCGCCGCCGTGGCTGAGCACGCGCGTCTCCGCCGCCGCCGCACGCGCGCCCGTGCGCGCTGCCCCGACCCGGGCGGTGCTGTCCAACGTGCTCCGCAACGCCGCGGAGCACCGGGAGGGCGAGGGGCCCGTGGGGCTGACCGCGCGGGTGCGCGGCGGTGCGGTGCTGGTCGTGCTCGACCAGGAGGGTCGGTGCCCGACCGCCGTCCGGGCGTGCCTGCACGCACCGGCACCACCGGCGGGCACCGCGGGCCTGGGGCTGTGGCTGGTGCGCCACCTGACCACCGGGATGGGCGGGGACGTGCGCGTGCGCTCGCGCACGACACCAGCGACCGCCCCGCCGACCACCCCGCCGACCACTCCAGGGTCGGCCTACTGGCAGCTGCGGCTGCGGCTCCCGGTCGCCAGGGCGAGCGGGGCCGCAGCCGCGTGAGCTGCTCGAGGGGTGCTACTTGAGCATGTCCTTGGCCTTGTCCAGCAGCGCGTGGGCGGTGCTGCTCGGCGTCGCCGGCGGCGTGCCGTACAGGCGCGGGTCGCCCGGGGGCAGCACCGGGGCCTCGCCCTGGGCGCTGATCCGCGCGCTGGTGAAGTTCCCGCGCCCGTCCGGGGCCGGGCCGTGCGCCCAGGAGCCCTCGGTCGCGGCCGGGCCGTTGGAGGCGTCGATGAACACGCGCGCGTACTCGTCGTACTCCTGGTCCAGGGGGAACGCCTCCGGCACCGGCAGGCCCTCCAGGCCGTCGGCGACGAGCTCCTCGGACGCTCGCAGCCACTGCATCTGGTGCATGTGGTCGCGCGTGATGAGGAACCGCAGCATGTCCCTCACGCCGTGGTCGTCGGTCATGTTGTAGATGCGGGCCACCTGCAGGCGCCCCTGCATCTCGGCGGCGGCGTTGTAGTGGAAGTCGGCCATGAGGTTGCCGCTGGCCGTCACGTACGCGCCGGTCCACGGGTTGCCCATGGCGTCCATGTAGGACGCGCCGCCGCCGTTGACGATGAGGTGCTGCGGGTTCTGGTGGGCCTGCTCCGCGGAGAGGGAGTCCGTCTCGTTGGTCGGGGCGTCGAGCAGCCGGTCGATCATCGTGACGATCATCTCGACGTGCGCGAGCTCCTCGGTGCCGATCGCGAGGAGCATGTCCTTGTACTTGCCGGGCAGGCGGCAGTTCCAGCCCTGCAGCAGGTACTGGGTGGCGACCGTCATCTCGCCCCACTGCCCGCCGAGGATCTCCTGCATCCGGCGGGCGAACGCCGGATCCGGCTTGTCGGGCTTGGCCTCGAACTGCAGCTCGTGGATGTGGGTGAACACCACCGGGGTCCTCCAACGTCGTCGTGCCATCGCCGCCGTCCGCAGCGACCGGTCCCTCCCCTGCCCGCGCGCGCTGGCCCCGGGGGGCCAGCGCGCGGCCCACCCGGGCCGCGTCGAGCCCGCCGGCTCCGGCGCGGACGGCGTCCTGGCGGTCGGAGCCGCACAGGCGGCTGAGGGCGTGCACGAACGCCAGGCGGTTCGCCATGATCGTCGTCGGGAGCGCGCCGTCGGCGACGGCGACGAGGGCGACCACGGAGGACAGCGACCACCGAGGCGGCCAGCCCCACCAGCACGGACACGGCGCCGGCGCTCAGGAGGGCGTCTGGCCCGTGAGGGCGTACGGGCCCGCGCACCGGCTCGGCCGCGCAGCGCCGGGATCACCTCCGGCTCGAACAGCTCGGTGGGCCGCGATGCGGTCGGCGACCTCGGCCTCGTCGCGGCCGACGTGGACGTCGTCGTCGGCGCTGCGGGTGATGGCGCCGTGGTCGGTGCCCAGGTCGGCGCAGCGGCGCCGGACCGCCCGGCGTCCTGGCTCACGGCCCGACGCCACGTGCTCAGCGGGCCAGCAGCCTGCTCGCCAGCACCGCGGCCTGCGTGCGCCGCTCCACGCCGAGCTTGGCCAGCACGCTGGAGACGTAGTTCTTCACGGTCTTCTCCGCGAGGAACAGGCGCTCGCCGATCTGCCGGTTGGTCATGCCCTCGGCGATGCAGGCGAGGATCCTGCGCTCCTGCTCCGTGAGCTCCCGCAGCTCCTCCGGCTCCGAGGACCCCTCGCGCAGGCGCTCGAGCACCCGCTCGGTCACGGTCGGGTCGAGCAGGGACTGCCCCTGCGCGACCCGCCGCACGGCGTCGACGAGGTCGGTGCCGCGCACCTGCTTGAGCACGTAGCCCGACGCCCCCGCGAGGATCGCCGCGAACAGCGCCTCGTCGTCGTCGTAGCTGGTGAGCACCAGCGCCGCCGTCCCGGACCCGGCCGAGAGCACCTGCCGGCACACGTCGATGCCGCTGCCGTCGGGCAGCCGCGCGTCGAGGATCGCGACGTCCGGGCGCATGGCGGGGATCCGGTGCACCGCGTCCGCGGCCGTGCCGGCCTCCCCGACGACCTCCAGGTCCGGCTCCGCCTCGAGCAGCTCGCGCAGCCCGCGGCGCACCACCTCGTGGTCGTCGAGGAGGAAGACCCGCACGGTGCGCCCCTGCAGCGGCTGCGTCGCCACGCCCTGCCCGGCCTCCGCGCCCACCTCCCCCGCGCCCACCTCCGCCGCCGGCGCCGCCTGCGCACCACCCACCAGGTCGTCCTCCCCCGCGTCCATGGATGCTTTCTACCGGGTGCGGCGCGGGGCGGTCACCCGCAGCCGGCGGGCGTGCGCCGCCGGCGCAGCGGGTACTCCACCGAGCGGGAGGGACGGGCCGTGGGAGCAGCGAGGAGCCGGGACGACGCCGCACGCCGCGTGCGAGGGCTGCTCGACGCCGTCGTGGCGGTCACGCAGGACCGCAGCCTCTCGACGATGCTCGAGCAGATCACCCGCGCCGCGTGCGACCTGTCCGGCGCCCGCTACGGCGCGCTGGGGGTGATCGCCCCCGACGGCACCCTGGGCGAGGTCGTCACCCACGGGACCAGCCCCGAGCAGGAGGGGCGCACGGGGCGCTCGCGGCAGGGCCTGGGCGTGCTCGGGGCGCTGGCCGCGGACCCGCGGGCCGTGCGGCTGCGGGAGGTCGGGGAGCACCCCGAGGCGCACGGCTCCCCGCCGGGGCACCTGGTGATGCCCACGTTCCTCGGCGTGCCGATCCGGGTGCGCGGGGAGGCCTTCGGCAACATCTACCTGACCGAGAAGGAGGGCGGCCTGCCCTTCACGGCCGACGACCAGGAGCTGGTCTCGGCGCTCGCGGCCGCAGCCGGCGCGGCGATCACCAACGCCCGGCTCGTCACGCAGGCGCGCCACCGCCAGGACTGGCTCGAGGCGTCGCTGGAGATCATGCGGCAGCTGCTGGCCGGCGTGGGCCGCGACGACGGCCTCCAGCTGATCACCGACCGCGCCCGGCAGCTGGCCGGCGCCGACGTCGTCGCGGTGCTCCTGCCCGACGGCGAGGAGGACTTCGTGCTCGCCGCGGTCTCCGGCGTGGGCCTGGACGAGAGCGGGCAGGCGGCCCGGCTGCGCGGGAAGCGCGGGCCGCGGCACGCCGCGCTCAGCCGGGCGGTGCTCGGGCAGGGCCAGCCGCAGATCATCGCGGACATGCGCTCCGACCCGCAGCTGCGCACCCCGCCGGGCACCCCCGAGCTCGGTCCGGGCCTGGCGGTCCCGCTCGCGGCCGGCGAGCAGGTGCTCGGCGTGCTCGTCGTCGCCCGTGTGCCGGGCGGCGCGCGGTTCGGGGAGGTCGACCTCGGGCTCGCCTCCGCGTTCGCGCGCCACGCCGCCCTGGCGCTGGAGCTCTCGCGGGCGCAGTCGGACCGCACGCTGCTCGCCGTCTACGAGGACCGCGACCGCATCGCCCGGGACCTGCACGACGTCGTCATCCAGCGGCTGTTCGCGGCCGGGCTGTCGCTGCAGGGCCTGCGCCGGCACCTGCCGCCGGAGGCGCAGGCCCGCGGCGAGGCGCTGGTCGGGGACCTGGACGAGGCGATCCGCGACCTGCGCACGGCGATCTTCTCCCTGCAGCAGCCGACGGACCCGGCGGGCCTGCGCGTGCGCGTGCTGCGGGCGGCCTCGGCGGTGGCGCCCTCCCTCGGCTTCGACCCGCAGGTGCGCATGGACGGCCCCCTGGACACCGTCGTGCCCGACGCGGTCAGCGCGCACCTGCTGGCCGTGCTCACCGAGGCGCTGTCCAACGCGGCGCGCCACGCGCGGGCGCACCGCGTGACCGTGGAGGTCTCCGCCGGCCGCGGGCTGCTGCGCCTGGAGGTCTCCGACGACGGCGTGGGGCTCTCGCGGCGCACGCGCACGAGCGGGCTGGCCAACATGGAGGCCCGGGCGCAGCAGCTCGGCGGCGCCTGGCGCGCCGAGAGCCCGCCCGGCGCGGGCACCCGCATCGTCTGGCAGGTGCCCCTGCCCGCCTGAGGGTCGGTCAGCCCCGCCGGGCCTGCGCGGGCACGCCGACGCCCCCGCCCTCCAGGGCCGTCGCGGGCCGCCAGCGCACGAGCCCGCAGTGGACGCAGGCGATGACCGGCCCCGCGGCGTCGACGTCGGCGCGCAGCGCCCACGGGCGCCGGCACGCCGGGCACTGGTGCGCGAGGGCCCGGCGCCGGCGGAGGCGGTGCGGCGTCATGCCAGCAGCCTCCCGGGCCCACCCGGCGGGCAGGACGGGCCGGAGGGCCCCTCGGAGGGGGACCAAGGTCCCGAGGAGGACGCCACGACCCGGTGGTGCCCGGAGGGCGCCCGGGCACAGGGACGAGGAAGGCCCGGACCTGGTGGTCCGGGCCTTCCTCGATCAGTAGCGGGGGCAGGATTTGAACCTGCGGCCTCTGGGTTATGAGCCCAGCGAGCTACCGAGCTGCTCCACCCCGCGTCGGTGATACTGAGAATACGCCAGCGGGCGTGGTCCGGGCAAATCAGCCCGGCCCCCGCCCGCTCGTCCCGCTCGCTGGTGCCGCCCGCTCAGCCCTGCGCGGCCGCGGCCTCCGCCTCCAGCGCCCGCTGCAGCGCGGCCTGCAGGCGGTCCTGCGCCTCGCCGTAGGCGGCGAAGTCGCCGCGCGAGAGCGCGTCCTGCCCGTCGCGCAGGGCCTGGTCGGCCTCCTGCAGCGCGGTGGCCAGGTCGCTGCCGGCCGGGGCCGGCGTGGTCGGCGAGGGCGCCGGGGTGGTGGCGTCCGGGCTCGGCGCCGCCTCCTCGGCCGGGGGCGCGGCGGGCTCCGGCGCCGGCGCGGCGCCGTCCTGGCCGCTCGCACCGGCGTCACCGGCCTCCGCTCCGGAGTCGCCGCCGAAGACCTGGTCGAGGGCCTCGTCGAGGGTCTCGGCGAAGCCGATCTGCCCGCCGAAGCTGACCAGCACCCGCTGCAGCAGCGGCACCTGCGTGTCGCCGGAGCTCTCGACGTACACCGGCTGCACGTACAGCAGGCCGCCGCCGACGGGCAGGGTGAGCAGGTTGCCGTTGGCGACCTCGGCCGCGCCCTGGCGCAGCAGGTTCAGCTCCTGGGAGACGGTCGGGTTGGCGTTGAACTCGTTCTGCACCTGGCCAGGGCCGCTGACCGTGGTGTTGCGGGGCAGCGTGAGCAGGCGCAGCTGGCCGTAGCCGTCCCGCGGGTCCCCGCCCGTGGAGCCGGCGTCGGCGTCGACGGCGAGGAACCCGGTGAGCACGTTGCGCTCGTTGCCCTGGGTCGCCTCGGGGATGAACGTCGAGCTCAGGGAGAACGACGGCGCCTCCTGCTCGGGCATCTGCAGGGTCAGGTAGTACGGCGGCTGGGCGACCTCGTTGCCGGCCGTCGGGTCGTCCGGGACCTGCCAGAAGTCGGAGCGGGAGTAGAACGCCCCCGGCTCGGTGACGTGGTAGGAGGACAGCACCGCCCGCTGCACCTTGAACAGGTCCTCGGGGTAGCGCAGGTGCGCCATGAGCGCGTCGTCGACCTCCTCGACCGGCGCGAAGGCGTCGGGGAAGACCTTGCGCCACGAGGCGAGCACCGGGTCCTGCTCGTCCCAGGCGTAGAGGGTGACCTCTCCGCTGTAGGCGTCCACCGTCGCCTTGACCGAGTTGCGGATGTAGTTGACCTCGCGCTGCTGCAGCGCCGCCACGGAGCTGGCGTTCTGCGTCACGGTGTCGGCGGTGACGTTGCCGAGCACCTGGTCCTGGGAGTACGGGTAGGCGCTGGAGGTCGTGTAGCCGTCGACGATCCACAGCACGCGCCCGTCGACGACGGCCGGGTACGGGTCGCCGTCCAGGGTCAGGAACGGCGCGACCTTCTCCACGCGCTCGCGCGGGCTGCGGTCGTAGAGGATCTGCGACTGCGGGTTCACGGCGTCGGAGAGCAGGATGTTCTGGTCGCGGAACTTCACCGCGTACATCAGCTGGGTGAGCAGGTTGCCCACCGACGGCCCGCCCTCGCCCTGGTAGGTGTAGTTGCGCTGGCCGCTCGGCGCCTCGTCGTCCGGGTAGTCCAGCTCGCGCGGCGCGGCCTCGGACGGCGCCCCGACGATCGAGAACTCCGGGGAGCGCTCGCCGAAGTAGATCCGCGGCTCGTACTCGCCCAGCTCCCCGGTCGACGGGATCCCCTGCTGGAAGAAGGCAGGCTCGCCGTTGGGGCTGCGCTGGTTGCCGTAGGCGGCGACGACGCCGTACCCGTGGGTGTAGATCGCGTGCCGGTTGTTCCAGCTGTTCTGGTCCGACAGCCCGGCCAGGTCCAGCTCGCGCACCGCGATCACCGTGTCCTGGGTCTCGCCGCCGAGGTCGTAGCGGTCGACGTCCAGGGCGTCCGGGAAGCCGTAGTACTGCCGGATCTGCTGCAGCTGGCGGAAGGTCGGGCTGACGATCGCCGGGTCGAGCAGGCGGATGCTCGCGGCGGTCTGCGCGTCCTCGGCCAGCGCCCCGGCCTCGGCCGTGGCCTCCGGGGTGTAGGGGGTGGTCTGCACGTCCCCCACGTCGAACGCCGCGCGCGTCGCCTCGATGTTGCGCTCGATGTACGGCGCCTCGAACGTGGGCTCGCTCGGGCGCACCTGGAAGCGCTGCACCAGCGCCGGCAGCACGCCCGCCCCGACGATCGCGGAGACGACGAGCAGCGCGATGCCGCCGACCGGGAAGCGCCAGTTGCCCGTGGCCGCGGTGAGGAAGAACAGCACCGCGCACAGCAGCGCGATGATGGCCAGCACGGCGCGGGCGGGGATGACGACGTGGACGTCCGTGTACGTCGCGCCGTCGAAGCGCGTGCCGCTGTTGGTCAGCGTCGAGTACCGGTCCAGCCAGTACGAGCCCGCCTGCAGCAGCACGAGCGCGCCGCCGAGCACGGACAGGTGCACCCGCGCCGCCCTCGTCGTGCGCGGGCCGGGGCCCTGCAGGCGCAGGCCGCCGTACAGGTAGTGCGTCGCCGCGCCGGCCAGGCCCGAGAGCAGCACGACGGCCGTGAGCAGGCCGAGCAGGAAGCGCAGGAACGGCAGCGTGAAGACGAAGAAGCCGACGTCCAGGCCGAACTCCGGGTCGGCGGTGCCGAAGGGCGTGGCGTTGAGCCACAGCAGGACCGTCTGCCAGGCGCTCGCGGCCGCGGAGCCGGCGAACAGGCCCAGGACGGCGGGCAGGACGACGAGCACGACGCGCCGCAGCGGCTCCAGGCTCTCGCGGTAGCGGTCGAGGTTCTGCGCGGCCTGGGTGACGGGGGCGTAGACGGGCCGGGTCCGGTAGGCGATCGACAGGCTCGCGGCCACGCCGCCGGCCATGAGCAGGCCCGCGCCGAGGAAGAGCAGCGCCTGCGTGAGCAGGCGCGTGGTGTAGACCTCGTCGAAGCCCAGCTGGCGGTACCAGAGGACCTCGGTGCCGACCTGCGAGAGCAGGCTGACCCCGATGACGATCGCGCCGACCACGAGCAGGGTCGGCAGCAGGATCCGCCGCCCCCCGCGGGCGGGGGCCGACGCCGGCCGGCTGGGGCGGGGCGGGGGCTGGAACGTCACCGGATCTCACCTGCGGTTCGAGCGGAAGGGCGCTGGCCCCGGGATCGTCGCACGCGGCGGGGACCGTCGGCGTGGGCGTGCTGGCAGCATCCGCCAAGAGTCAAGAGACCGTCAAACTCCGGGGGCCCTCGCAGGCCCGCCTGTGACTCACGAGACAGCGGCGGCGTCCGCCGTGCAGCCGGGCAGGTCCTGCCCCTCACCGCGACCGATCGCCTCGACCGCCGCGCGGGCCTCCTCCAGCGTGCTGACGGCCACGACCTGCAGGCCCTCGGGCGCGCTGCCGACGACGTCCGGGCAGTTGGCGCGCGGGGCGAGGAAGGCGGCGGCGCCCGCGCGCTCGGCGCCGACCATCTTCTGCTGGATCCCGCCGATGCGGCCGACCGCGCCGGTGGAGTCGATCGTGCCCGTGCCCGCGATCGCGGCCCCGCCGGTCATGGCCCCCGGCGTGAGCAGGTCGACGATCCCCAGCGCGAAGACCATGCCCGCGCTCGGCCCGCCGATCCGGTCGGCCTGGATCGTCACGTCGACGGGGAAGTCGAACGCCGGGTCGACGAGGACGCCGAGCAGCACCGCGCCGTCCGCCCCGGCCAGGGTGGTCACCGGCACCTGCAGCGGCTGGCCGTCGCGCACCACCCCGACCGCCGCGGTGCGCCCGGCCGGGCCCGCCTGCAGGGCGTCGCGCAGCGCCCCCAGGTCGGCCACGGGGCGCCCGTCGACGGCCGTGAGGACGTCCCCGCGCCGCAGCTGCGCGGCCGCCGGGGCGCCCTCGGAGAAGCCCGCGACCTCCAGGGTCGTCGGCACCGGGGTGCCGAGGGCGGCGAGCGCGGCGGCGGTCGCGTTCTCCTGGGAGGTCGTCATCTCCTCGGCGTTGCGCTGCTCCACGCCCTCCTCGGTGGTGCCCGCCGGGAAGACCACCTGCTCCGGCAGCACCGCGCGGGCCGGGTCGAGCCAGCCGCGCACCACCTGCGCCAGGTCCACGCGCCGTCCCGGGCCGCCGGCCACGCGCACGGTCGTCAGCGCCAGCGACCCCTGCGTCGGGTAGGTCGGCGCGCCGGAGACCTCGATCAGCGGCACGCCGTCGATCGCCCCGAGGGTGTCGTGCACCGGCCCCGGGCTCTCGACGGCGTAGGGCACCGGCAGGAAGGACAGCGCCGAGAGCAGGACGACGAGCAGGCCGCCGCACACCACGGCGGCGAGGGTGCGCGGCTGGACGGCGTCCGCGAGCCGCCCGGAGCGCTCGCGCGCCTCCTCGCCCGCGCCGGGGGCCTGCGGCGCAGCGGTGCCCGCCGGCGGCGGCGCGCTCACGGGCGCGCCCGCCGCGCGCGGGTCTGGCGCACCAGGGCCGCCGTGCCGACCAGCGCCACCGCGGCCCCGGCGGCGCCGAGCGCGGCGTCGCGGGCGCCGTGGCCGCCGGCGGCCGCGGCTCGGCGGGCCCGGGCGGACTCGAGGACCTCGCGCAGGCAGTCCTCGTTGTCGTGCTCGGGGCGCCACCCCGCCTCCAGCAGCCGCCGGGAGGAGACCACCCACGGGTGCACGACGTAGGCGAGGTCGCCCGCGGGCATGGGCAGCACGCCCGCGCGCTGCAGCCTCTCGGCCGTGGCCAGCGCCAGGCGGCTCGGCAGTTCCACGCGCCGCATGCCGGAGGAGCGCTCGAGCACCGCCTGCGTCATCACGCCGGTGCTGCCCACCGTCAGCGGCCCCGACAGGTCCGCGCGGACGGCGGTGACGACGGCGCTCGCCAGGTCCTGCACGTGGCAGAACTGCCACACCGAGGGGCTGTCGCGCAGCGTCAGCAGCCGCGGCGCCTCGAAGTGGCGCGTGATGACGGTGTCCACGCCGGGCCCGGCGAGCGCCGCCGGGCGCAGCACCGCGACCCGCAGGCCCGGGTGCGCGCCCCGGGCGCGCTCGAGGACCTCCTCGACGGCCAGCAGGTCCCCGACCGTGCCGTCGTCCGGCGCCGCCAGCAGGGGCGCGTCCTCGGGCAGCGGGATGGGCGCGTCCGGGGAGGCGCCGTGGACCATCGCGCTCGTGACCGCGACCAGCCGGCGCGCGCCCGCGGCGGCGGCCGCCGTGACCACGGCCTGCGCGGTCGCCACCACGCGGCGCCGCCGCTCGGCGTGGCCGAGCCCGAGGACGGCGGCCAGGTCGGTGTCCGCGGCGACGTGCACCACGACGTCGGCGCCGCGCAGCGCCTCGACCACCGCCGGGGACGTCAGGTCGGCGGCGACCCGGCGCACGTCCCCGGACGCCGCGGTCACGCCGGGGCCGGCGCCGGGCTGGTCACCGGGGCTGCCGTCGGGGCCGCCACCGGGGCCGGCGTCCTGGGGTCGCACCGCCACGACGCGCCCGACGTCCTCGGCGGCCGCGAGGGCCCGCACGACCGCCTCGGCCCCCGGGCCGGTGCCCGTGACGGCGACGACCGCCGCGTCCGCCGCGTCGCGCGCCCCCGGCGCGGCCGGTCCGGCGGGCGGGGCGTCGTCGCCGGGCCGGCGACCGACCACGGGACCTCCTGGGCTGGGCGCTGCTGGGTACGGTGGAGCGAGGTGCGGCTGTCGCGTCACCGGTCGTGGGTGCCCATTCTCACCCGTCCCGCGCAGCGCCCCGCACGAGCGGTGCCCCCCGCCCGTCGAGACCGTCGAGACCCGAGGAGGTCCCGGTGTCCGAGCACCCCGACCCGCGCGACCCTGCTGACGAGCCCGCGAGCGAGCCCGCGGACGAGCCCACCGGCCGGCCCGCCGACGACCCGGGCGGCGAGCGCGCCGACGGCGCGAGCGGCGAGGAGGGCGGCGAGCCCGCCGGCCGGCCCGGCGGCGGGAGCCCCGAGGAGGGCGCCGGCGGCCCGGGCGGCGGGCGGGGTCCCGCGGTCCCGCAGGACCCGCTGGCGCAGCTGTTCTCCCAGCTCACCGGTGGCGTGCCGGGCGGCGTGCCGCGCGGCTTCCCCGCGGGCTTCGGCAGCGACCTGTCCGGGTCCGGTGGAGGGCCGGGCGGCGCGGGCGGCGCAGCCGGGTTCGGCGCGCTGGGCGGCCTGGGTGGGCTGGGTGGGCTGGGCGACCTGGGCGCGCTGGGCGGGCCCGGGGGGATCGACCCCGCGCAGCTCTTCCAGCAGCTGTCCTCCGACCCGGCGGCGCTGCAGCAGGTGCTGGCCTCGGTGCAGCGGCTGCTGTCGAGCTCCGGCGAGGGCCCGGTCAACTGGGACCTCGCGCGCGACCTGGCCCGCCAGACCGCCGTCGCCGGCGGCGACCCGAGCCCCGGGGAGGCCGCCCGGCGCGAGGTGACGGAGGCGCTGCGCCTGGCCGACCTGTGGCTCGACGCCGTCACCGACCTGCCCTCCGGGGCGGCGGGCGACGAGGCGTGGTCCCGCTCGGAGTGGGTGGAGGCGACGCTGCCCACCTGGCGCCGCCTGGCCGAGCCCGTGGCGGTGGCCGTGGCGGACGCTGTGGCCGCCGCCATGGCCGACCAGGCGCCGGAGGAGATGCGGGCGTTCATCGCCGGCGCCGGCGCGGTGATGCGCTCGGTCGGCGGCGCGGTCTTCGGCATGCAGCTCGGCCAGGCGGTCGGCGGGCTCGCGCGCGAGGTGGTCTCGGCCACCGACGTCGGGCTGCCCCTGACCGACGGCTCGGTCCTCGCGCTCGTGCCCGCCAGCACCGCCGCCTTCGCGGAGGGCCTGGAGGTGCCGCTCGCCGAGGTGCGCCTCTTCCTCGCCGCGCGCGAGGCCGCCCACGCGCGCCTGTTCGCTCACGTGCCGTGGCTGCGCGCCCACCTGCTCGGCGCCGTCGAGGCGTACGCGCGCGGCATCACGATCGACACCGGCCGCATCGAGGAGGCCGTGCGCTCGGTGGACCCCACCGACCCGCAGGCGCTGCAGTCGGCCCTGTCGTCGGGGCTGTTCGACCTGCAGCGCACCCCGGCCCAGCAGGCGGCGCTGGACCGGCTGGAGACGGCGCTCGCCCTCGTCGAGGGCTGGGTGGACGAGCTGGTCGACGCCGCGGTGCGCCGGCAGCTGCCGCAGGCGGGCGCGCTGCGCGAGGCGGTGCGCCGCCGCCGCGCCGCGGGCGGCCCGGCCGAGCACGTGCTCGCCAGCCTCGTCGGCCTGGAGCTGCGACCCCGGCGGCTGCGCGACGCGGCCCGGCTGTGGGCGGTGCTCGAGCAGGGGCGCGGCGCGGCCGGCCGGGACGCCGTGTGGGCGCACCCGGACCTGCTGCCCACCGCGGCGGACCTGGACGACCCGGAGGGCTTCGCCCGCCGCCGCACCGACGCCGAGGCGTCCTCCGCCGACGTCGACGCCGCCCTGGAGCGGCTGCTCGAGGAGGACGGCGGCCCCGGCGAGCAGCGGTGACCGGCGCCGCGGGGCCGGCGGAGCCCGCGGGGGCGGCGCCGGGCTCCGCCGCGCACGCCGACGCCGGAGCGCTGCTCGCGGCCTGGCGCGCGCCGGACGCCGCGCAGGAGCGCCTGCGCCGGGCGTACCTGGACCACCTGGCCGCCCACCCCGACGCCCTCGACCGCGGCGGGCCCCCGGCGCACCTGACGGCGTCGTGCCTCGTGCTCGACGAGGACGGCGAGCACGCGCTGCTCGTGCTGCACCGCAAGGGCCGGTTCTGGGTGCAGCCCGGCGGCCACGTCGAGGCCGACGACCCCGGGCTCGCGGCGGCCGCGCTGCGCGAGGCCGCGGAGGAGACGGGCCTGCCCGCGCCCGGCGGGCTGCGGTTGCGCCTGCGCGGGGCACCGGCCGACCTGGACCGGCACGTCCTGCCCGGCGCCTTCGGGCGCTGCCGGGAGCACCTCGACGTCGCGTTCCTGGCGACGGCGCCGCGCGCGGTGCGCCCCGCCGTCAGCGACGAGAGCGAGGAGGCGGCCTGGTGGCCCCTGGCCGACCTGCCGCCGGGCGTCGTGCCGGACCTGCCGCCCCGCCTGCGCCGCGCGGCGGCGCTGCTGGGCCCGGAGCCGCCCAGCCCGGAGCTGCCCAGCCCGGAGCCGCCCAGCCCGGAGCCGCCCAGCCCGGAGCGGGCCGCCGGCTCCTGACGCCCCTTCCCCGGGAGAGCCCCCTCCGTGGTGATCTTGCACTTCCGGACCGGCCTGCGGCCCGGAAGTGCAAGATCACGAGGAGGGGATCACCAGCAGCAGGCTCGGCCGTTGTCCGGGCGAGGGCGGGGCGAGGGCGGGGCGAGAGCGGTCGGCGTCACCGCGCGCGCGGCGGGTCGTCCTGGGGACGGGGGCCGGCGTCCTCGTGCACCTCGTCGTCCACGTCGGCCAGGGGCAGGTCGCGCGCCGCGGCGAAGCCCTCCAGGTAGCCGCGGGCGCGCTCGGCCCGCGGGTAGGCGCTGACGAGCTCCCAGAACCGGTCCCCGTGTCCGGGCTCGATCAGGTGGGCCAGCTCGTGCACGAGGACGTAGTCCACGACCCACGGCGGCAGGCCCTGGAGCCGGTCGGAGAGCCGGATGGTGCCCTCCCCGCTGGTCGTGGAGCCCCACCGCGCGGTCTGGTTGGCCACCCAGCGCACCGCCGTCGGGCGCGCCCGCCCGCCCAGGTAGCGCGCGGACAGCTCGTCGGCCCGCCGCCCCAGGGCCTCGTCGCTGGGCCGGCGCCGCTGGTCCTGCGCGGCGAGGCGGGTGACCATGCGGTCGACCCACGCCCGCTCCTCGGCCCCGGTGAAGCTCGCCGGGATGCACACGACGAGGGTGCCGCCGTCGCGGTAGGCGGTGACCGTGCGGGTGCGGCGCTGGCTGCGCCGCACATCCACGCGCGCCCCCGCACCAGGGCCGGGCGCACCCCCCGGGTCCGCGTGCGCCGTCCGCGCCGTCCGCGCCGTCCGCGCCGCCATGACGCGCACGGTAGCGGCCGGAACGCCCGCTCCGGTGCCCCGGCGCAGCGGCATCACTGCACGTCAGAGCCTTGTGACGCTGCGTGGAGGAGTGCGGCGGGGGCGCCGCCGTCCGGGTCACGGCCCGGCCCCGGGGCGGCTCCCCCGTTGACGCGGCCGCCGCGGGTGCCTAGCGTTGAACCCGAGGTCCTCCGGGTGCCGACGTTCCCCCGCAGGGGAAGGCGGGTCGAGCCCGGCACCCGGAGGGTCCTCCTCTCCTCCGCCCGCACCGGCCACCGGTGGACGCCGGGCGACGACGCCCGGCTCGGCTAGGGTGGCGCGGTCCACGCCCCAGGAGGCGCCTGCCGCGACCGCCGCGCGCCCTGAGGGTCACACCCCGACCAGAGGAGGCCGCCGTGGCCGAGACGTACAAGGGCGAGTTCTACTGCGTCAAGTGCAAGGAGAAGCGCGAGGCCGAGGGCGACGTCGTCGAGACCAACGGCCGCCGCATGGCCAAGGGCAAGTGCCCGGTGTGCGGCACGAACCTGAACCGGATCCTCGGCAAGGCCTGACGCCGCCTCCGCTGCGCGACGGCGGGCGATCCCCCGGGGTCGCCCGCCGTCGTCGTCCCCGCCCCCGGGGCCGGCGCGCGGGGCTGTGGACGGTGCCGGCGGCCGACAGGCCCCGGCTGCCAGGCTGGCCGGGTGCTGCTGGAGCTGCGACCGGGCCTGCTGACCGCCTGGCGCGGGCCAGGGCGCCTGCAGCTGGGCACGGGCCGGCGGGGCGTCGTCCTCGACGGCCTCGACCCCGCGGAGGAGCGCCTGCTGGCCGCGCTCGACGGCTCCCTCGACGCGCGGGGCCTGGAGGCACTGGCCGCGCAGGAGGGCCTGCCCGTCGCCCGGGCGCGCCACCTGCTGCACGTGCTGGGCCGCGCCGGGGCGCTGGTGCCGCGCCGCACCCCCCGCCACCGCCTGCTGGAGCTGCCCGCGCCGCTGCGCCGCCGCAGCGCGCCGGACGCCCGAGTGCTCTGCCTGGCCCATCCCGACGGCGACGGCTGGCACGTGCTGGCCCGCCGGCGCCGGGCCACCGCCGTGGTCGCGGGCGCCAGCCGCACCGGCCTCGGCGTGGCGCGGGGCCTGGCGCTGGCCGGCGTCGGCACCGTCCTGGTCGAGGACGACAGCGCCGTCACCGCCGCCGACGTCGGCGGGGGCGGCTTCGAGGACGACGACGTCGGCCGCCCTCGCGGGCAGCGGGCGGCGGCGCTGGTCGCGGCGTGCGCCCCGGGCGTGCGCACCGCGCCCGAGCCCGGCGCGGGGTCCCTGCGCCCCGACGTGGTGGTGCTGGTCGCGGGCGGCGCCCTGGACGCCCGCCGCACCGAGGCCCTGGTGCGCGAGGGCGTGCCGCACCTGCCGGTGCTCTGGCGCGAGGACACCACGAGCGTCGGCCCGCTGGTGCGGCCCGGCGCCTCCGCGTGCGCGCGCTGCGTGGAGCTGCACCGCACCGACCGCGACCCGCAGTGGCCGCGGCTGGTCGCCCAGCTGGCCACCGCGGCCCCCGGCGGGCCCGCCCGCCCGGAGGAGTCCTCCCTGGCGGCCCTGACCGCGGCGCTGGCGACGGTGCAGGCGCTCGCCCAGGTGGACGGCGTCGCGGACCCGGCCGCTCTCGACGCCACCCTCGAGGCGTCCCTGCCCGAGGGCGCGGTGCTGGTGCGCCCCTGGTCGGCCCACCCGCGCTGCGGGTGCACGTGGCCCGGTGACGGCCCGCCGCCGGGGCCCGGGTGAGGATCGGGTGGCGAGCGAGATCCCCCGCGATCGCTCGGCCCGCGCTGGCGCGGCGCCTTCGCCCGCGTCGGCGCCCCGAGCCGCCGCCCTCCGCTCCCGCTCGCCCCTTCCACCACGCAGCGTTGACGAGCAGGTGCGGGGGGTGTAGACCCGGCCCGTGGCCAGGACCTACACCATCCTGCGGGAGGCGGGCCGCCCGCGGACCGCCAGCCCGTTCGACCTCGCAGCCCCGCGCGCCCTCGCCGCCGAGGGCGTCGACCTCGCCCTGGTCGACGTCGCCGAGCTCGGCAAGGCGGAGCTGGCCGACGTCGCCCGCGACCCGCAGGTGCGCGCCGTGGCCCCCGTGATGCCGACGACGCTCGTGCGCCCCCGCGCCGGCGAGGCCCCGCAGGAGGCCGGCGGCGCCACGTGGGGGGTGCAGGAGGTCGGCGCCGACACCTCCGCCCGCACCGGCGCGGGCGTGCTGGTCGCCGTCCTGGACACGGGCGTCGAGGCCTCGCACCCGGCCTTCGCGGGCGTGGAGCTGGTCGAGGAGGACTTCTCCGGCGCCGGCACCGGCGACCGCGAGGGGCACGGCACCCACGTGGCCGGCACCGTGTTCGGGCGCGACGTCGAGGGCACGCGCATCGGGGTGGCCCCCGGCGTGCAGCGCGCCCTGATCGGCAAGATCCTCGGCGACGATGGCAGCGGCGAGTCCGACATGGTCTTCCGCGGCATCCAGTGGGCCGTCTCCGAGGGCGCGCAGGTGGTCTCGATGTCCATCGGCTTCGACTTCCCCGGCCTGGTCGCGCAGCTGGTGGCCGACGGCTGGCCCACCGACCTCGCGACGTCCGCGGCCCTGGAGGCCTACCGCGGGAACCTGCGCATGTTCGACGCGCTCATGGCGGTCGTGCGCGCCCGCAGCGCCTTCGGCACCGGCGCGATCGTCGTCGCGGCGGCCGGCAACGAGAGCCAGCGGGACGTCGACCCCTCCTACGAGATCGCCGCCGCGCTGCCGGCCGCGGCCGAGGGCGTGGTCTCGGTCGGGGCCCTGGCGCGCTCTCCCGAGGGGCTCGTCGTGGCGCCCTTCTCCAACACCTTCCCGCAGGTCAGCGCACCCGGCGTCGACGTGCTGTCGGCCGCCCTGGGCGGCGGGCTGGTCAGCCTGAGCGGCACGAGCATGGCCACCCCGCACGTGGCCGGCGTCGCCGCTCTGTGGTGGGAGCAGGTGCTCGCCTCGCCGCTGCCCGCGACCGCCGCGACCGTGCTGGCGCAGCTGGTCGGCAGCGCGTCGTACGCCCCGTTCGCCCCGGACGTCGACGTGGCCGACCGCGGGGTGGGCCTGGTGCGCGCTCCCTGACCCGCGCTGCCCGACCCGCTCCCCGACCCGCGCTGCCGGCGCGGACGGCGCGGGTCAGGGCACGCGGCGCTCCACCGCGAGGACGTTGTGCAGGGCCAGGGTGACCGCACCGAGCACGGTGGCCCGTGGCCCGAGCGTCCCCAGGACCACGTCCGCGTCGTCGGCGGCGGCCCGGACGGCGCCGCGCTCGAGGGCCGCGCGCAGAGGACCCAGCACGAGCTCCTCGGCCGCGGCGAGCTCGCCGCCGAGGATCACCAGCTCGGGGTCGAGCACGTTGCACAGGCCGCCGACGGCCGCGCCGAGAGCCGTGCTGGCGGCGGCCAGCACGTCGCGGCACCGCGGGTCGCCGCCCCGGGCGGCGGTGACGACGTCCGCCGCGGTGGGCCGGGCAGCGCCGGCGGCCGCGGCGGCCGCCACCAGCGCGGGAGCGCCGACGAGGGCTTCGAGGCAGCCGCGGCTCCCGCAGCCGCAGGGCGGGCCCGCGGGGTCGACGACGAGGTGGCCGACCTCGCCGGCGGTGCCCCCGGCGCCGCGGTGCAGTCGCCCGCCGAGGACCAGCCCGGCCCCGACGCCGGCGGCGACCTCGAGGTAGACGACGTCGGCGCGGTCGCGGGCCGCGCCCCAGGTCCACTCGCCGAGGGCGCCGAGGTCGGCGTCGTCGTCGACGTGCAGCGCCACCTGCTCGGGCAGGCCGAGCACCTGGCGCAGCGCTGCCGGCCCCAGGGCGCCGCCGGGCGGCTGCCCGGGCTCCAGCCGCGCGTCGGCGAGGACCCGAGCCACCAGCTCCGCCGCACCGCGCACGACCTCGGCCGGCGCGGTCTCCTGCGGGAGCACCTGCTCCTGCTCGGCCAGCACGGTGTGCCCCAGGTCGACGGCCGCGACGCGCACGTGGCGCTGGCCCACGTCGACGCCCAGGACGGCAGCTCGGCCCGCGAGGCGGTCCCGAG
The DNA here is from genome assembly GCF_900101335.1 of Quadrisphaera sp. DSM 44207. Taxonomy (NCBI): domain Bacteria; kingdom Bacillati; phylum Actinomycetota; class Actinomycetes; order Kineosporiales; family Kineosporiaceae; genus Quadrisphaera; species Quadrisphaera sp. DSM 44207. The sequence goes on from NZ_FNKA01000001.1 coordinate 448,826, forward strand.
CCGGGCCAGGGCGCGCACCACCCGGTCCCGCCCCTCGCTGCGCTCCGGTCCTCCGCCGGCGCGGTCCGGTGCACGGTCCGCCGCACGGCCCGAGGTTCCGTCGAGATCATCCGAACTCATCGGTGTGGCTCCCCTCGTGCGGGGTACCTGGGCGCTCGACCGGGTGCGCCAGCCTCGCCCGTGCAGGCGTCGGTCCTGGTCCAGCAGCAGGCCAGCTCCATCCCCGACCGCCTCCTCGACAGTCTCCCCGGCCGACCGCGGGCCCACCGCATCGCCTGCGGGCTCCGCGCATCCTCGACGACGACCCCTCCGGAGGACATCGTGTCCCAGCCCCCGCGGTCCCGGATCCCTCCTGGCACGACTGCGCGGATGGACCCGACGCCGGACCACGTGCACGTCCTGCTCGCCTCCGACGAGGGCAGCTGCGTCTGCGGGGCCCGCACCGCGGTCACCGGCGGCCAGCCGATCCTCTGACCCGGCCGCTGCAGGAGAGCGACGTGAACTGGTACCCGCTGCGCCTGACCACCCCGGCCAAGCCCCTCGTCTTCGGCGACCACGTGATCGCCCGCCGCCTCGGCAAGCGGGGCATCCCCGACTGGGGGATCGGGGAGACGTGGGAGTGCACCGACGTCGACGGCGACAACGGCGACGTGACGAACGGCTCCCTGGCCGGCACGTCCCTGCGCGACCTGGTGCACCGGCACCCGGAGGAGCTGATGGGCCCGGGGTGGTCGGGCGACTCCTTCCCCGTCCTCACCAAGTTCATCGACGCCTCCGGCACCCTGCCGGTGCACGTGCACGCCGACGACGCCACCGCGCAGCGGCTGGAGGGGCAGCGCAACGGCAAGACCGAGGCCTGGCACGTCCTGGAGGCCGCGCCCGGCGCCACCGCCCTGTGCGGGGTGAGAGCCGGCGTCACGACCGAGCAGCTGCGCGCCGCGCTGCAGGCGCAGGACTTCGACGCCGTCCTGCGCCGCCTACCGGTGCGGGCCGGGGAGACGATCTACGTGCCCGGCGGCACCCCGCACAGCTTCGGCCCGGACACCCTGGTCTACGAGATCGAGCAGACCTCGAACATCCAGCAGCACGCCATGCGCTGGCAGATGGAGGACGGTTCCCCCGTTCCCGACGAGGAGTTCGCCGCGAACATCGACGCGTTCGTGCAGGAGGCGAAGCTCGACCCGAAGCCGGACTTCGTCCCCGGCCTGGCGGTCCGGATCGGCGACGGCGTGGAGCGCGTGGTCCTCACCGCGAGCCCGTACTTCGCCCTCGAGCGCTGGCGCGCGGGGACGGCGGAGCCGCTGCGGCGCTCCTTCGCCACCGCCCAGGTCCTCTCCAACACGGGCGCGCCCGTGCAGGTGCGCGCCGGCGCCTGCACCGAGGAGCTCGGGCGCGCCGAGACCCTCCTCCTGCCCGCGGTCCTCGGCGAGGTGGAGATCACCGGCCCCGCCGACGTCCTGTTCGGCTACCTGCCCGACCTGACCCGCGACGTCGTCGAGCCCCTCGTCGCCGCCGGCTACGCCCCCCGCGTCATCGCCACCCTCGGCGAGGGCCTCGAGGAGGCCGCCGCGACCACCACGACTAGCACCTGACCGACCTGACCGACCCGTTCCGATCCGTTCCGACCCGACCCCCTGACCCCGAGGAGACCCCCGTGGCCGACCAGTACACGATGCAGGACCCGACCAAGCAGTACCCCGGCCCCAGCGACCGGATGGCCGAGCAGCAGGACGGGCCCGGGCTCGAGCAGCAGATGAGCATCAAGCCCGACGCCGGGGAGGAGACCTACCGCGGCACCGGCCGCCTGAGCGGCCGCAGGGCGGTGATCACCGGTGGCGACTCCGGCATCGGCCGCGCCGTGGCCATCGCCTTCGCCCGCGAGGGCGCGGACGTCGTCCTGTCGTACCTGCCCGAGGAGGAGGCCGACGCGCAGGAGGTCGTCCAGCTCGTGGAGGCCGCCGGTCGCAAGGCGGTCGCCGCCCCCGGCGACGTCACGGACGAGTCCTACTGCCGGCAGCTCGTCCAGACGGCGGTCGACCAGCTCGGCGGCATCGACATCCTCGTCAACAACGCCGCCAAGCAGCAGAACTGCCCCGACATCGCCGACCTGACCACCGAGCAGTTCGACGAGACCTTCAAGACGAACGTCTACGCGACGTTCTGGCTGTCGAAGTTCGCGCTCGCCCACATGCCGCCCGGCAGCGCGATCATCAACGTGACCTCCCAGGAGGCGTACCAGCCGGAGCCGATCCTCCTCGACTACGCCTCCACCAAGTGGGCGATCAACGGGTTCACCAAGGGCCTGGCCCAGCAGGTGATCGGCAAGGGCGTGCGGGTCAACGCCGTCGCCCCCGGCCCGGTGTGGACGCCGCTGCAGGTCGCCGGCGGGCAGCCGGAGGAGATGCTGCCGGAGTTCGGCACGCAGAGCCCGATGGGCCGTCCGGCGCAGCCGGCGGAGCTGGCACCGGCTTTCGTCTTCCTCGCCAGCCAGGAGGCCAGCTACGTGGCCGGGGAGACCCTCGCCGTGACCGGCGGCGTTCCCACCCCGTAGCACCCGCTGCTCGGCGGCTCCGACCCGGCCGGGGACGGCGAGGTCCGCACCGCCGTCCCCGGCCGCCCCACCGGTGGCACCGCACACCGACCCCGCTCGTCCCGACGACGCACGCGCACGCACGCGGAGGAGGGCCCGTGGGCCAGGTCCGGACCAGCGACGGGATCCAGCTGCACCACGAGGAGGCCGGCGCCGGTCGGCCGCTGGTGGTGCTCCACGGCTGGACGTCCAGCGGCCGGTTCCTTGACCGCAGCGCCCGCCCTGGCCGAGCACGCCCGCGTCGTCACGGCGAGCGGGAGCTGTTCCTCGCCGAGATGGCCGAGTGCCCTCCCTCCGCGCGGGTCGCGGTGATGAGCGACCACACCCGGGCCGACTGGCGCGACCTGCTGCCCGCGATCGACCTGCCGACCCTGGTGTGCGTCGCCCGCCAGGACGCCGTCTTCGACTGGCGCGGCCCGGCCTGGGTCGGCGAGCACGTGCCCGGCGCCCGCACCGACTTCTTCGAGGACAGCGGCCACGCCCTCCTCCTCGACGAGACCGAGCGCTTCGACGACGTCGTCACCGCGTTCCTGCGCGAGCACCCGGGCCCGGCGGACGACGCGTGAGGGCGACCGCTCCCCCGCTGGTGCGCCGCACGGCGCTCCAGGCGCGGCCCGCGCCCGTGGCGCACCGCGTGCGCGCGACCCTGCCGACCGCGCTGCAGTGCGGCCTGGCCACGGGCGCCTCGTGGTGGGTCGCGGGCGGCCCGCTCGGCCACCCCGACCCGGTCTTCGCCGGCACGGCCGCCGTGGTGTGCCTGGCCGCGGGCGCCGGCGGACGCGCGCGGCAGGCGGTGGACCTGCTGGCCGGGGTCTTCGTCGGCGTCCTGGCCGGCCAGCTCGTGCGGGCGCTCGGGCTCGACCCCGGCGCGGGGCAGTCCCTGGTCGCGGTCGTGCTGGCCCTGCTGGCCGTCAGCCTCGTCGACACCCGGCCGCTGGCCCTGATCCAGGCCGGCTCCTCGGCCCTGTTCGTGCTGGCGCTGCCGGCCGCCGGCACTCCGGTCACGCGCCTGAGCGACGCCGCGGTCGGCGGGGTGCTGGGCCTGCTGTGCAGCCAGGTCCTGTTCACCCCGGACCCGGTGCGGCTGCTCACCGCCCCCGCGCACGCGGTGCTGGGCGACGTCGCGGCGGCGCTGCGCGCCGGCGCGCGGGCGGCGCGGGAGCAGGACGGCGCGCGGGCCGCCGCCGCGGTCGGGCTGGCGCACCGGGCGTGCGCCGGCCTCGGCCAGGTCGCGACCGCCCGCGGCACCGCGCGCGACGTGAGCGCCCGCACGCTGCGCGGCCGGCGCCGCGCCGACGCCGTGCGAGCCCACGAGGAGCGACTGGACGGCGTGGAGGAGGTCGCGGCCGCCACCGTGCTGGCCGTGAGCGACCTCGGCCGGTCGCTGGACGCCGGCTCTCGCGCCGACCCGGCCGTGCCGGCCGTGCTGGAGCGGGCGGCCGACGACGTGGACGCCGCCGCGCGCGACGACGCCGGCGACCACCGGGCGCGCCTGCGCGCGGCCGCCGACGCCCTCTGCGGCGTGCTGCCCCGCTCCTGACCGGAGGCGGGGCAGCACGGGGTCGGGCCCGGGCGGGCTCAGCCGCTGGTCAGGCGGCGGCCTGCTGCGGGCTCAGGCCGCGCAGCCGGTCGCCCAGCTCGCGGGTGAAGACGTCCAGGAAGCCCTGCGGGTCCGGCCCGGCGTTCTGCATCACCAGGTGGTCGTAGCCCGCGTCGACGTAGCTCTGCACCTGCTGCACGTGCGCGTCGAGGTCCGGGCCGACGGAGAACTGCTCCTTGACGTCCTCGGCGGTCACGCTGGCGCTGGCGGCCTTGAAGTTCACCGGGTTGGGCAGCTCGCTCATCACCTTCCACCCGAGCACGGCCCACGGGCTCTTCTCCAGCACGGCCTGGACGGCGGAGTCCTCGTCCGGCGCCCACGCCATCGGCACCTCCGCGTACTTCGGGCCGCTGCCGCCGGCGGCGGCGTAGGCCTGCGTGAGGTCCGGGCGGGGCTCGGTGACGAACAGCCCGTCGCCGAGCTCGGCGGCGATCCGCGCCGCGAGCTTGCCGCCCGCGGCGACCGCGATGACCGGCAGGGTGTCGGGCAGGTCGAAGACGCGGGCGTCCTCGATGCTCAGGTGCTTGCCCTCGTAGTTCTGGTAGCCGCCCTGCCACAGCAGCCGGATGATCTCCAGCGACTCGCGGAAGCGCTCCTGGCGCCGGTGGACGCCCGGGAACTCCTGCCCGGTGACGTGCTCGTTGAGGCGCTCGCCCGAGCCGACGCCGAGGGTGAAGCGGCCCTCGGCCAGGATCGCCACGGTCGCCGCGGCCTGCGCGATGACCGCCGGGTGGTAGCGGAACGAGGGGCAGGTCACCCCGGTGGCCAGCCCGATCCGCTCGGTGCGGGCGGCCATGGCGCCGAGCATCGACCACGTGAAGCCCGAGTGGCCCTGCTCCTCCAGCCACGGGTGGTAGTGGTCGCTCAGCTCGACGAAGTCGAAGCCGGCGCGCTCGGCCAGCACGGCCTGCTCGACGACCTCTGCCGGCCCGAAGGCCTCGGTGGCGATCTTGTACCCGATCTGCACGGCGGTTCCTCCTCGAGTGGTCGTGCGGCGGTCGCGCCGCTCCTACCCGGCGCGGAGCCCGGGACACGGGCGCAGGAGCAGGATGGTGGCGTGGACGCGCGGACCCTGGTGCTCGGCGACTGGAACCCCGTGGTGCGCGACGGCATCGACGTCCTGCGCCTGGTCCTCCTCGGCGGCGCGGTCGGCTTCGCCGTCGCCGGCGACCTCGGCGGGGCGGTCGTCCTGGGGGTCCTCGGGGCGATCACGGTCTTCGCCCGCTTCCTCCAGCTGCCGCGCGTGTACGACCTGTGCCTGACCGCCGGCATGGCGCTGCAGGGCTTCGGCGAGGCGTTCGGCGTCTACGACCGCTTCGAGCACTTCGACGACGTCGTCCACTTCACGCTGCCGCTGCTGACCGCGCCGGTGGTCTACATCGCCCTCGCCCGCCTGGACGTCGTCCCCGACCCGCGCGACGAGACGCACCGGAAGCACTACGCCGGCATCTTCACCGTCACCCTCGCCCTCGGCATCGCGATCGGCGCGCTGTGGGAGGTCTACGAGTTCCACTCCGACGCCTGGCTCGGCACGCAGCTGTCGGAGAGCAACAGCGACACGGTCGGCGACCTGGTGCGCGACACCGCCGGCTCCCTCGTCGGCGCCGCGCTGCTCGTGGCCTGGGCCCGCTTCGGATGGGGCTCGGTGCGCCGCATCCCCGGCGTCAACACCCACGAGGACGTCAGCGCCTGAGCGCCGCGGCTGGGAGAGGCTGTGCGCATGGAGCGCCAGCGCGTCAAGGACCACCTGGTCGGCGCCGGGGCCGCCGTGCTGGTGCTGCTGCTCGCCGTCACCGTCGTGCTGTGGTGGGTCAGCGAGCCGGTCACCGGCGGCGCGCGCGTCCCGCAGCCGCGAGCAGCAGCCGGCACCGACCCCGGGCAGGCCGCTGGACAGGACGCTTCGCCGCCGACGGACCTGGCCGACGGGGAGACCTGGCTGGACGACGTCGTCCTGGACGCGGGCACCCTCGCGACGCCCGGCTCGCGACTGCGGGACGTGCGCGCGGTCGGCCGGGACGTGCGCACCGGGCCGGCGGGCGTGGTCGCCGGGACGCTGGCCGTGGACGCCACGGTGCCGTTCGAGGTCGTCGCCGCCTCGCTGGGGGACGACGCCACCGTCCGGCCCGCCGGGAACTCCAGCGCCACGGTCGTGCGCACCCTGGAGTTCGCGGGGCGGGGGCTGACCGTCGCGGCCACCGGCACGGTGGAGGTGGTCGCCGGGGAGATCGCCTTCGAGCCGGACTCGATCGACGTCGGCGGCCCGGACGTCCTCTCCGAGGCGATCGCCGCCGTGGCCCGCCGGCTGGTCACCACCTCCTCCCCCGTCGAGGGCCTGCCCGAGGGGCTGGTGCTCCAGGACGTCGACGTCCGCGACGACGGCTTCCGCGCCGCGCTGCAGGGAGAGCGGGTGCGCCTCGCGCCCTGAAGCCCGCGGCCGAGCCGCGGGGCGCCGCCCGCCCGCGCGCTGCAGCACCGGTGGACCCTCGTGGACGCGGCGGCGCAGCTGCGGCAGGGTGGCCCGGCGAGGCCCGCACCGGCGCGGGCGGCGAGGTCCGGGAGGTGCCGTGGCGGGCAGGAGCACCAGGGGTTCCGGCGTGATCGAGACCCGGTCCATCGACTACGTCCCCCTGGCCGAGCGGCACGGGCGCACCTGGCACCAGGGACCGTTCTGGTTCACCGGCAACTTCGTCCTCGTCACCGTGGTCACCGGCTTCCTCGCGCCAGCACTCGGCCTGTCCCTGGGGTGGGCGCTGCTGGCGATCACCCTCGGCGTGCTGTTCGGCACCTCCTTCATGGCCTTCCACGCCAACCAGGGCCCGCGCCTGGGCCTGCCGCAGATGATCCAGTCCCGGGCCCAGTTCGGCTCCCGCGGGGCCGTCGTCCCGTTCGCCGCCACCGTCGTCTACGTCGGCTTCATCGTCTTCGACCTCGTGCTGGCCACCCAGGCGCTGCGGACCGTCCTGCCCGGCGGGCCGGGGCTGTGGTACCCGCTGCTCGCGCTGGTCTCCGTCGCGCTGGCCGTGGTCGGCCACGACCTGCTGCACCTGGTGCAGCGGTACCTGACCTGGGTGCTGATCGCGTTCTTCGCGGTGTTCACCGTCTTCGCCGCCGTCTGGCTGGAGCCGGCCCCCGGCGCGGGCGCCGCACCCCCCGGGTGGTCGCTGTCCGGCGTCCTGGGGATGTTCGCCGTCGCCGCCGGCTACCAGATCAGCTACGCCGTCTACGTCTCCGACTACTCCCGCTACCTCCCCTCAGACGCCCCCGCCGGCCGCGTGATCGCCTGGACCTACGCGGGCGCCGCCGCCTCGGCGATCTGGCTGATGGGCCTCGGCGCGCTGCTGGCCTCCCGGCTGCCCGCCCCCGACGCCGTCGGCAGCCTCGTGCAGGTGGGCGACGCCCTGCTCCCGGGATTCGGCACGGCGATCGTGCTCGTCTCCGTGCCGGCGCTGGTCAGCATCATGGCGGTCAACGCCTACGGCGCCATGCTCACCGGCGCCAGCGCCGTCGACGGGTTCCGGCCGGTGCACACCGGGGTGCGCACCCGCGTGGTCGGCATCACCGTCGTCGCGGCGCTGGCGGTGGCGATCGCCCTGGTGCTGCCCGAGGACTACCTCGGCTCCTTCAACGGCTTCGTGCTGCTGATGCTCTACCTGCTCGTGCCGTGGACCGCCGTCAACCTCATCGACTTCTACCTGGTGCGGCACGGGCGCTACGCGATCCCGCAGATCTTCGCCTCCGACGGCATCTACGGCCGCTGGCCCTGGCGCGGCCTGACCGCGGGAGCCGATGCTCCGCCGGTGGGTCAGGGCTGGAGCAGGCCCGCCCGAGCCCGGGTGGTGACCCGCAGCGGCACCCCGCCCGTCCAGCTGGTCACCACCGCGGGCAGCAGCGCCGGGCGGGCGGTGGCCACGAAGGTGACCTCCGCCGTCCGCCCGTCCGGGGAGCCCGTGGGCGCGGCCACCGCGAAGCCGTCGAAGCGCCCCGCCGCTCCGCTCAGGGCCGCGTAGCTGCTCGCGCTCCGCCGCACCGAGGCGTCGCTGAGCGGAACCCCGACCTCCGGGCTGGTGCCGGCGGTGTAGTACCTCGCCTCCTCCAGGGCGTCGGCGGCGTCCAGCGCCGCGGCGTCCGCGAGGGAGAGCAGCTGCTTGCGCTCCAGGTGCACCGCCGAGGCGCTCGCGACGACGAGCGCGAGGGAGGCGGCGATCAGGCAGTACACCAGCACCAGCAGCGTGATCTGCCCGTCGTCACCCGCCGGGCGCGGGGCGCGGGCGCGACGGCCGGGGAGCCTCACGACGCTCCCGGCACGAAGCGGTCGACCACCGCGACCGACTCGGCCTCGACCGGCACCTGCACCGGCGCGACCCCGGCCAGCAGGGCCGGCACGCCCGGCAGGTCGACGTCGAGGTGCACCCGCACGCTCACCCGCGCCTCCGGGGACAGGCACGGCGACGCCTCGCAGCTGACCTGCGTGACGGCGTCCGGGTCGACGGCGAAGCCGTGGTCGGACAGCGCCAGCGAGACCGCGGCGCGCGCGGCCCCGGCCGACTGCTCCGGCGAGGCGGCCCCGGTGTAGGCGCGCGCCGCCGAGCGGGCCGCGGCCTCGACCGCGTACGCGCCGGCCTGCACCTCGCCGAGGACGACGACGAGGTAGACCAGGGGCAGGAGCAGGACCACCGCGAGGCCGACGAACTCCACGACCGCGCCGCCGGTGTCGTCGCCCCTCAGGCGCACCAGCGCCGCCACCGCCCGCGAGCGGGCGCGCGTCACGGCAGCACCTCCAGCGCTCCGTGCCCGGAGACCGTCAGCGACCCCGCCGGCCCGAGCAGCCCCAGCACGGGCAGCGCCGTGGTCGCCGTGACCTCCACGGTCGACAGCCCGCCGACCTGCGCGTACCCGGCGCTCACCTGCGCGGCGTACCCGTCCGCCAGCGACGCGCGGATCAGCTCCCGTGCGCGCTCGGCGCCGTCGGCGGGGCCGCGGTCGGCCAGAGCGCCGAACCGCGCGCCCTCGGCGACGGAGTCCGTGAGCGTGTTGCGCACGTGCAGGGCGAACGCCAGCTGCAGCAGCCCGGCGAACAGCAGCGTCACGAGGGCGGCGACCATCACGAACTCGGGCACGGCCGCGCCCCGGTCGCCCTCGGGACCGCCAGCGGCCGCCCGGACGCGGCGCAGCACCGGCTCAGGGGCCCGTCACGGACCCCATGGCCTCGGTGAACATGTTCTCCAGCGCCGGGCCGGCGATGGCCCACAGCCCGATCACCAGCCCCGCCGTCATCACCGTGACCAGCACCCACCCCGGCACGTCACCGCGCTCGGGCGCCGTCCTGACCTCCGCGGTCCTGGTGCTCACCGCAGCCACCACCAGCGCGCTCGCGCGCGCCGCCAGTGCCGCGACCACCACTGCTGCTCGTGCTCCCACCGTGCTCCTCCTCCTCGTGCTGCTGCCTGGTGCTGCTCGTCCGGTGCGACTCGTCCGGTGCTCCTCGTCCGGTGGTCGTGGACGGGGCCGGCTCACGGGCCGAGCCGCAGGACGGCCAGGCCCGGGTAGACGGCGAACAGGACGGTGACGGGCAGCACGAGGAAGACGACCGGGACCATCATCGCGATCTCCTTCTTGCCGCCCGACTCCACGAGCCGCCGCCGGCCGAGCTGGCGGACGTCCTGGGCCTGGGCGCGCAGCACCTCCGCCAGCGGCGTGCCGCGCTCGACGGCGATGACGACGCCGTCGACGAAGCGGGCCAGGCTGGGCACGCTCGTGCGCGCGGCCAGCCCTTCGAGCGCCTGCACGAGCGTGGCTCCGGAGCGCGCGTCGGCGAGGGTGCGCCGCAGCTCCGAGGCCAGCTCCCCCGAGCTGCTGCGCGCGACCCGCTCCAGCGCCCCGACGGCGCCCTCGCCCGCACCGACGGACAGCGCCAGCAGCTCCGCCACCGTGGGGAACTCCGCGAGGATCCGCTCCTCGCGGCGGCGCACCGCCCTGCCGAGGGCGTGGTCGCGCGCCAGCACCCCGAGCAGCCCTCCGACGACCACCAGGCCGGCCAGCGGCAGCGCCGAGGCGCCCGAGCGCGCGGCCAGCGCCAGGGCCGCCACGAGCCCGCAGGCCAGGCCGGCCAGTCCCCAGACGACCTGCTGCGCGTGGAACTGCTCCACGGACAGGTCGCTGCCCGCCTGCTGCAGCCGCCGGCGCACCAGCGCCGCGCCGCCGGTCAGCCGGCCCAGGCGCTGCCCCAGCCGCAGGGACACCGGCGTCAGCAGGGCGGCGACGCCGCGCAGCGGCCCCGCGGCGGTGGCCGGGTTGGCGAGCAGGCGCGAGCCGCGCGGGGCGTCGCGCAGGTGGGGCGCCAGACGCGCGTCCAGCTCGACCCGGCGCAGCGGGGGCAGGCCGGCCAGCACGCACCACAGCCCCGCACCGAGCGCGAGGCCGAGCAGGGCGCCGACGGCGGACACCGGCGCGGTCACCGCAGCACCCGCTCGTCCTCGGGCAGGCGCCCGATGCGCACCATGACGCGGTAGGCCACGACCGAGACCGCTCCCCCGACGGCCAGGACGAGGGCCCCGGCGGGCTCGTCGTAGGCCTGCACCGCCTCGCGGCGCGTGGCCAGCAGCGCCAGCACGATCCACGGCGCCGAGACCGCCAGGCGGGCGGCGTTGACCGTCCAGCTCTGCCGCGCCTCGAGCTCCGAGCGCAGGCGCGCGTCCTCGCGCAGGAACGTCGACAGGGTCCGCAGGAGGCGGCCGAGGTCGCTGCCACCGACCTCGCGCGTGATGCGCAGGGCCTCCACGACCCGGTCCCCGATCGGGTCGGCGAGCCGCTCCTTGAGGGCCTCCAGGGACGCGGCGAAGCGTCCCGTGGCCCGGTAGTCCTCGGCGAAGGAGCGGAACGCCGGACGCAGCTGCTCCGGACCGCGCTCCGACAGCGAGCCCAGCGCCTCGGGCAGCGACAGCCCGGCCCGCACCCCGGAGGCCAGGTGGTCCACCGCCTCCGGCCACAGGTCCCTCACCTGCGTGCGCCGACGCCGCGCGCGGCCGCGCACGAGGGCCGTCGGGGCCCACGCCGCCATCACGGCGAAGCAGCCGGCGATGGCGGGCGAGCCGGCGAGGGCCAGCACGAGCAGCCCGACGACGAGCGCGGACGCCGCGCTGAGGACGAGGAGCGTGCGGAGCGTCAGGCCGGGCACCTCCGCCTGCACGAGCGCGTCCTCGAGCTCGACCCGCCAGCGGCTGCGCCGTCGCGGGGAGCGCGCCGGCGAGGGCCAGCACGCCCACCAGCAGCAGAACAGGCCCGCGCCCAGCAGCAGGCCGACGACCAGCCCCATCAGCGGGTGGCCCCGACCAGCAGCGCCCGCACGTCGATGCCCGCGCGGGTGAAGCGGTCCTCGTGCGGAGGGAAGCCGTCGGCGCGCACGAGCTGGCCGTCGGACGTGGTGAACACCTCCGCGGCCTCCACCACGTCGCCCTCCACGCGCCCGGGCACCGCGAGGACCTCGCGCACCCGCCGCCGCCCGTCGCCGTCCAGCGCCACGTGCACCACCAGGTCGATAGAGGCGGCCACCGTGGGCACGACGAAGCGGGCGCCGACGTTCTGCCCGGCCAGCAGCGGCAGCGTGCACAGCTTCGTGATCGCCTCGCGCGCGCTGTTCGCGTGCACGCTCGCCATGCCCGGCAGCCCGGAGTTCAGGGCGATCAGCAGGTCCAGGCTCTCCTCCTGGCGCACCTCGCCCACCACGATCCGGTCCGGGCGCATCCGCAGCGCCTCCTTGACCAACCGGCGCAGCGGGATCTCCCCGGTGCCCTCCAGGCTCGGCTGGCGGCACTGCATCGCGACCACGTCCCGCAGCGGCAGCTTGAGCTCGAAGACCTCCTCGCACGTGATCACCCGCTCCCTCGCGGGCACGGAGGCGGCCAGGCAGTTGAGCATGGTCGTCTTGCCCGCCTGGGTGCCTCCGGAGACCACGACGTTCAGGCCCGCCGCCACCGCGGCGTCCAGGAAGGCCGCGCACGCGCCCGTCAGGGTGCCCAGGGCGACCAGGTCCTCCAGGCGGGTGGCGCGCACGACGAACTTGCGCACGTTCACCGCCCAGTGCCGGCGGGTGATGTCCGGGATCACCACGTGCAGGCGCGAGCCGTCCGGCAGCGTGGCGTCCACGAACGGGCTGGACAGGTCCACCCGGCGCCCGGAGGCCTTCAGCATCCGCTCCACCAGGTCGCGCACCTGGGACTCGCCCAGGATCGTCGTCGTCAGCTCCGCCCGACCGCCCCGGGCCACGAACACCTTGCCCGGCTCGTTGACCCACAGCTCCTCGACCTCCGGGTCGTCCAGGTAGCGCTGCAGCGGGCCGAAGCCGGCCACGGCGTCGAGGACCTCCTTGACCACCGCCCGGGCGTCCACCAGCGGCGGCAGCAGCCCGTCCAGGGAGCGGTCGTCGTACTCGGCGACGACCTCCTCGACCAGGCGGCGCACGGCGTCCGCGTCGGAGGCGGGGTCGAGCGCGCGCCGGCGCACCAGCTCACGGACCTCGTCCTCGACGAGCGCGACCGCGTCCACGCCACCCCCTCTTCCGCGAGCACGGCCCTCGACGCCGCGGTCGGGCCACCGGCGGTGGACGGTAGGGGGTTCCGGGCGCTCGCCGCTGCGGGACTGTGGACGGCGCTGCACCGACCGGAGGACGACGCCACCGGTACGGCGTCAGGTGGCGACGACAGGTCGCCGCAGGTGGCGGTGCGTCACGCCGTCGGGCCGCGCCAGACTGCCGCCATGACGTCCCCCGGGCGCGTCGGCGAGCGGGTGCGGTCGCGGTTCTGGCTGCTGCCGGCGGCGTGCTGCGCCACCGCCCTCGCGGCGGCGCTGGTGCTGCCGGAGCTCGACGAGCTGGTCGGCGACGACCTGTTCTTCCTCTTCGAGGGCGGGCCCGCGGGAGCGCGGAGCCTGCTGTCCTCGATCGTCACGGCGATGATCTCGGTGACGGGCCTGGTCTTCTCGATCACGGTGGTCGCGCTGCAGCTGGCGAGCAGCCAGTTCTCCCCGCGGGTGCTGCGCACGTACCTGCGCAGCCGCCTCACGCAGCTGACGCTGGGGGTCTTCACCGCCACCTTCCTCTACGCGCTGGTGGTGCTGCGCTCGGTGCGCGGCGACGCGGGCGCCGGCGCCTTCGTCCCGCGGCTGGCGGTCACGGGCGCGTTCCTGCTCGTGCTGGCCAGCGTGGCGCTGTTCATCGCGTACATCCACCACATCACGCAGTCGATCCGCGCCTCGACGATCGTGCGCAGCGTCGGGGACGAGACCCGGTCCACGATCGCGGCGGTGCAGGAGCAGGACGGCGAGCCGGCGCCCGCTCCTCCGCTGGGGCCCGCGGACGCCGTGGTCCGCAGCGCGGGGCACGGGGTGGTGACGGCGGTCGACGCGGCGGCGCTGGCCCGGCTCGCGCGGCGCGCGGGGTGCGTGCTGCACGTGCTGCCGCGCGTCGGGGAGTTCGTCGCGACCGGGGCGCCGCTGGTCGCCGTGCACGGGAGCACCAGCGCGGGCACCGGGGTGGAGGGAGTGGACGAGGACGCCGTGCGCGGCGCGGTGGGCCTGGGCCGCGAGCGGAGCATGGAGCAGGACGTCGCGTTCGGCCTGCGGCAGCTGGTCGACATCGCCGAGCGGGCGCTGTCCCCGGGGGTGAACGACCCGACGACGGCGGTGCAGGCGCTGGACGAGGTGCACGACCTGCTGCGGCGCCTCGCGGGCGCACCGGACCCCTCACCCGTGGTGCGCGACGAGGAGGGGACGGCGCGGGTGGTGGTGGAGCGGGCGGGCTTCGCGGACCACCTGGACCTGGCGGTCGACGAGGTCCTGCACCACGGCGCCGACTCGGTGCAGGTGCCGCCGCGCCTGCTGGCGATGCTCGACGACGTGCTGGACGCCGCGCGCCCGGAGCACCGCGCGGTGCTGGAGGCCAAGCGGGCGCGGGTGCGCGAGGCGGCGGGCCGCGGGCGCTGAGGGCCGGTCGGCCTGCTCACGGCACGAGCGGCGCAGGCCCCAGCCTGCGCCGCTCGTGGACGCGGGCGCCGCCCCGGCAGACGCCTCTCGGCGAGTGGCCGCTCGAAGCGGCGAGGGTGAGGCCCGGGGTCGTGGACCGGTGCGGCGCTGCGCGGGAGCCTACGGCACGGCTGCGCCGCTCCCCCGCAGGAGCGCGTCCGGCGCGGGGCGTGGCGCGCGTCGTCCACAGGTGCGGGTGGGCGCCCGGCGCGAGGACGCGCGCCGGTGCCACGCTGCCGCTCCGGCTGGAGCAGAGGAGCGGGCGTGGTCGTGGAGCTGACCGTCGTGGGCGCCACCCGTGGCGGTGCGGCGGTCGACGTGGCGGTGCGCGCGCCGTCCGGAACGCCGCTGGCCCGGGTGCGCGAGCAGCTGCTGGCCGCGGTGGGAGCGCCGTCGGACGCCGTGCTGCTCGCGGGCGGGGAGGTGGTGGACGGCGCCGCGGTGGTGGGCCGGCCCCCGCTGGTGCGCGGTGCGGTGGTCTCGGCCGTCGCGCGCGGCGCGGTGCGGGCCGCGGCACGGCCTGCGGCGGACCGGGTGCACCGGCTGCAGCTGCACGTGGTCGGCGGCCCGGACGCCGGAGCCGTGGTGCCCCTGGTGCCGGGGCGGGTGAGCGTCGGGCGCGGGCGCGCGGCGCACGTGCGCGTGCAGGACCCCGGCGTGTCGCGGGTGCACCTGGAGCTCGACGTCACCGACGGCGGAGTGCGGGTGCGGGACGCCGGGTCGGCCAACGGCACCGCGGTCGACGGCGCTGCGGTCGACGACGAGGTCGGGACGCCGGACGGTGCGGGGCGGGTCCTGCGCGCGGGCGCGCGGATCGGTCTGGGCTCCAGCGCGCTGGTGCTGCGGGCACCGGTGCGGCGGGCGGCCACCGCTCTGACCGGTGACGGCGGCGTCGCGGTCAACCGGCGGCCGCGCAGCACCTCCTCCCCCGCGCCGGTGGTGCTGCGGCTGCCGCGGCCGCCGCGACCGCCGGGGCCGCTGCGGCTGTCCCTGCTGGCGATGCTGCTGCCGCTGGTCGTGGCGGTGCCCGTCGCGGTGCTGTGGTCGCCGTTCGCGCTGCTGTTCGCGCTGGGAGGGCCGGTGCTCACCCTGGGCACCGCGCTCGGGGAGCGGCGGACCGCGCGCCGCGAGCACGCCCGCGAGCGCGCCGAGCACGAGCGGCGCAGCGGGCAGGTGCGCGCTCGGGCGGCGGACCTGGTGGCGCAGGAGCTGGCCGACCTGGAGCACGGGCACCCCGATCCCGCTGCCCTGCTGGCGACGGCCACCGGGCCGGGCGAGCGGCTGTGGGAGCGGACCCCGGGCGACCGGGACCACCTGGCGCTGCGCCTGGGCACGGGTGCCCTCGCCTCGGGCGTCGAGGTCGTCGCGCCGGCGGCGCACGGCGAGGACGACGAGCGCGAGCGCCTCGTGCACGCCCGGGCGCCCGTGGTGGTGCCACTGGCGCGCACGGGCGTGCTGGGCGCCTGCGGGCCCCGCCGGGCCGGGCTGGGCCTGCTGCGCGGGCTGCTCGGGCAGGTGGCGGTGCTGCACTCCCCGCGCGAGGTGCGGCTGGTGGTGCTGTGCGCGGCGCCGGAGCCGGTGTGGGGCTGGCTGCGGTGGCTGCCGCACGCGCAGGGGCCGGTGGCCGCGGGGGCCGAGGAGGTGCGCGGGCGCGTGGCGGCGCTCCTGCGGGAGCTGGACGCCCGCGCCGCTGCGCGAGCGCCGGGCGCCGCCGGTGCGCTCGGGCCGAACGTGGTGGTCGTGCTCGACGGTGCGCGGTCCCTGCGCGCCGTGCCCGGCGTCGCCCGGCTGCTGTCCGAGGGCCCGGCGCTGGGGATCGTCGTCGTGTGCTGGGAGGACGACGCCGCGCGCCTGCCGCTGGAGTGCTCGGCCACGGTGGAGCTGAGGGGCCCGGACGGGCACGACCTGGTCCTGAGCTCGCGCGCGGGCGAGCGCACCGGCGCGGTCGCGGACCTCGTGGGGGCGGCGTGGGCGGAGCGGGTGGCGCGGTCGCTGGCGCCGCTGCGCGACGCGACCCCGGAGCAGGAGGGCTCGGGCGTGCCCGACCAGGTGCGCCTGCTCGACCTCCTGGGCACCGGCGCGACCGACGCCGCCGGCGTGCGCCGCGGGTGGCAGCGCGGGCCCCGCAGCACGAGCGTGGTGCTCGGCGCCCGCGCCGGCGGGCCGTGGGTGGTGGACCTGCGCCGCGACGGGCCCCACCTGCTCGTCGCCGGCACGACGGGAGCGGGCAAGTCGGAGCTGCTGCAGTGCCTCGTCGCCTCCCTCGCCGCGGCCAACCGGCCCGAGGAGCTGGCCCTGGTGCTGGTCGACTACAAGGGCGGGGCGGCCTTCGCCGAGGTCGCCGACCTGCCGCACGCCGTCGGCCTGGTGACGGACCTCGACCGGCACCTGACCCGCCGCGCCCTGGCGTCCCTGGAGGCGGAGGTCGGCCGCCGCGAGCGGCTGCTGCGGCAGCACGGGTGCCGCGACCACGAGCAGTACAGCGCCCTGCGCGACGCCGGAGCGGTGCACGAGCCGCTGCCGCGCCTGGTGCTGGTGGTCGACGAGTTCCGCGTGCTCGCCGAGGAGCTGCCGGACTTCCTGGGCGGGCTGGTGCGCCTGGCGGCCGTGGGCCGCTCGCTGGGCGTGCACCTGGTGCTGGCGACGCAGCGGCCGGCCGGGGTGGTCAGCGCGGAGATCCGCGCCAACACCAACCTGCGCATCGCGCTGCGGGTGCGCGAGGAGGCGGACTCCGTCGACGTCGTGGAGAGCCGCGCCGCCGCGCGGATCAGCGCGCGGCACCCCGGCCGCGCGGTGGCGCGCACCGGGGGCGGCCCGCTGGTGGAGGTCCAGACCGCCCGCGTGTCCGGCACCGCGCCGGTGGAGGACGAGACCGTCGCGGTCACGGCGGTGCGCAGCGCGCCGGCCTCGCAGCGCGCCCCAGCGCCGGCGCCGCCGCGCGCCGCGGCGGGGCCGAGCGACCTGCTGAGGATCGTCGAGGCCGTGAGCGCGGCCGGGCGGGACCTGCCGCGCGCGGCGCCGCCGTGGCTGCCGCCGCTGCCCGACGTGCTGGCCCTGGCCGACCTGCCGCCGCTGCCCGAGCGGGCACCGGACACCGCGGCCAGCACCGAGGTGCCCGGCGCGGAGGTGCCCGGCGCGGAGGTGCCCGGCACCGAGGTGCCCGGCACCGAGGTGCCCGGTGCGGAGGTGCCCGGTGCGTCGCCGCGGATCGCGCTGGGGCGCCTGGACGACCCCGCGGCGCAGGCGCAGCCGGTGCTGGTCTGGAGCCCGGCCGCGGGCCCGCTGCTGGTCGCCGGCGGTCCGCGCACGGGGCGCACGAGCACGCTGCGCGCCCTGGCCGCCGGCGCGGCGCAGCACTCTCCCGAGCGGGTGCACCTGCACGCGCTGGCCGCACCCGGCTCGGGGCTGGAGGAGCTGGCCGGCCTGCCCCACGCCGGAGCGGTGGTCGGCCTCGACGACGGCGAGCGCTGCGCGCGGCTGGTGCGGGTGCTGGCCGCCGAGGTGGCGCGCCGTCAGGCGTGCGGCCCGGGGAGCGCCGCGGCGCCCTGGGTGGTGCTGCTGGTGGATGGCACCGACCGGCTGGCCGCCGAGGCGGCGCTGCTGGACGCCGACGCCGAGGCGATCCTGGAGGGACTGCGCCGCCTCGTGGTCGAGGGGCCGTCGGTGGGGGTGGTGCCGGTGCTCGCCGGGGACCGGGCGCTGCTGACGGGCCGGCTCGCGGCGGCGGTCTCCCAGCGGCTCGTGCTCGCCATGCCGGACCCCGCCGACTACGTCGTGGCCGGCGCGGCCTCCCGGGAGGTGCCGGAGCGGATGCCGCCGGGACGCGCGCTGCGCCTGGGCGCTGACGGCGCCCGCGAGGCGCAGGTGGCGCTGCTGGTCCCGGACCCCTCGCCGTCCGCGCAGCGCCGGGCGCTGCACGACGTGGTCGCCCGCGCGCGCACCCGCTGGGCGCACGTGCCGGCCCCCTGCCTGCCGCCCGCCGTGCCGGTGGTGCCGGCGCGGCTGACGGCGTCGGCGCTCGCGGAGGCGGTGCGCGCGGACCCGGGAGCGCTCGCGCCGGGCGCGGTCCCGGTCGGGCTGGGCGGCGAGCGGGTGCGGCCGGTGGGCCTGGACCTGCGGAACGCTCCCGTGGCGGTCGTGGCGGGGCCTGCGGGCTCGGGGCGCTCGTCCGTGCTGTGCGCGCTCGCCGAGCGGGTGGCCGCGCGCGGCGGGCGCGTGGTGGCGCTCGCGCCGCGGTCCTCGCCCCTGAGCGCGCTCGCGCGCCGGCCGGGCTGCGTCGTCCTGGGCGCCGCCGACGCCGCGGGGCTGGAGCGCGCGCTGCGCGACGCGGTCGCACCCAGCGCGGGGACCGGCGGGGTGGTCGGCGGGGTGGTCGGCGGGGTGCTCGTGCTCGTCGACGACGCGGAGCTGGTGGCGGGCACGGCGGTGGAGCCGGTGCTGCTGGAGCTGCTGGCCTCCTCGCGAGAGGCCGCCCGGGCCGCGCTCGTGCTCGCCGGCACGACGGCGGACCTGGCCGCGCAGTTCCGGGGCGTCGTGCCGGAGGCACGGCGCTGGCGCACGGGGCTGCTGCTGCACCCGCTCGGTCTCGCGGACGGCGACCTGCTCGGGGTGCGGCTGCCGCGCACCCCGCCGGGGCCACCGGGGCGGGCCACGGCGGTGCACCGGGGAGCGGTCACCGCCGTCCAGCTCGCACTGCCGGACGGCGGTGCCGCGGTGCCGCACCCGCGGCGGACCTCACCAGCTGCGGACGACGGCCACCACGATCCGCGCGCCGTCCCCGGGCCCGTCGAGGACGAGGACGCGCACCGGCACGGGGAGCCCCGAGCCGTCCTGGCGGACCTGGTCGACGTGCTCGACGACGTGCTCGACGACGTGGCCGCCCGCGTCGCCCCGGAGGGCGAGCACCAGGCGTTCGAAGCACGCGAGCCGGCCCGTGCGCACCCGGTGCAGCTCCCCGACGGCCCGGTGCAGCTCGCCGGCGGCGACGGGGGCGGTGCGCTCGGGCAGGGAGCCCCACGCGGTCTCGCAGGAGGGGGTGGCGGCGCCGGCCGGTGGTCCGAGCAGGACCACCGCCAGGGCGAGGAGGGGCACCAGTGCCGCGGCTGACCGCTCCACCGCGGGATCGGGACACCCCCGCCCGCCGCCCGGCGGACGGCGCCTACCGTGCCCGGCAGGTGTCCGGCGGAGGAGGAGCATGAGCGGCGCAGGCGGAGGGCGGGTGCGGCCGGCGACGGAGGCCGACGTCGCGGCGGTGGACGCGATGGTGCGGGAGCTGGCGGCCTTCGAGCGCGAGCCGGACGCGGTGCAGGCCAGCCCGCAGGACCTGCGCGCGGCCCTGTTCGGTCCCGACCCGCGGGTGCACGCCCACGTCGCCGAGGTGGACGGCCCGGACGGCGCGCCGACCGTCGTGGGCATGGCGGTGTGGTACGTCACCTACTCGACGTGGACGGGCCGGCACGGCATCTGGCTGGAGGACCTCTACGTGCGGCCCGCCGCCCGCGGGGCGGGGCTGGGCCGGGCGCTGCTGGCGGCCCTGGCGGCGGAGTGCCTCGAGCGCGGCCACCGCCGCCTGGAGTGGTGGGTGCTGGACTGGAACGCCCCCGCCCAGGCGGTGTACCGGGCGATCGGGGCGCGCCCGGAGGACGCGTGGACGGTGTGGCGGCTGGACGGGCGCGAGCTGGAGGACCTGGGCCGCTCTCGCCCCGGCGCACGGGACGGGGCACGATGACGGCGGGGCACGACGGCGGTCTCGGGGCGAGCGCGGCGACGCCCTCGGCGGGAACGGGAGGAGACGGCGACGTGGCGGCAGCGGACGGGTCCAGCACCCCGGCGGACCGGGTGGAGCTGCGGGTGCCCGCCGACCCCGCCTACCTCGCCGTCCTGCGCACCGCGACGGCCGGCCTGGCCGCCCGGCTGGACCTGACCCTCGACGAGATCGAGGACCTGCGGATCGCCGTCGACGAGGCGTGCGCCCTGGTCCTCGGGGAGGCCGGTGAGGACGGCGCCACCCGCGCGCGGCCCGGCGACACCCTGCTGGCGACCTTCGACCTGGGCCCGGACGGGCTCAGCGTGCAGGTCAGCGGGCCCGCGCAGGACCTCCCGAGCCGCTCCAGCTTCGCCTGGGCCGTGCTGGAGGCGCTCGTCGGCTCCCTGCACACGGGGGTGGACGACGAGGGGCGCCGCTCCATCCGGCTCGAGCACGGCGGGTCGCGGCGGACGCCATGAGGGGGGCTCCGCGGTGAGCGAGGTCCCGGAGGAGTCGCGCTCCGACAGCACCGACGCGCTGCGGGAGCTGGCCGCGATGGCGCCGGACGACCCGCGCCGTCCGGCGCTGCGGGGCGAGGTCGTGGAGTCGCACCTGCCGCTGGTGCGCCACCTCGCGCGCCGCTACGCCGACCGCGGGGAGCCCCTGGACGACCTCGTGCAGGTGGGCACCATCGGCCTGCTCAAGGCCGTCGACCGCTACGACCCCGAGCGCGGCACGCCGTTCGCCGCCTTCGCCGTGCCCACGGTGCTCGGGGAGATCCGCCGCCACTTCCGCGACCGCGGCTGGGCCGTGCGCGTGCCCCGGCGGCTGCAGGAGCTCTCGCGCACGCTCGCCGACGCGCGCGCGGAGCTGACGCAGGAGCTGGGCCGGGCGCCGACGGTCTCCGAGCTGGCCGAGCGGGCCGGCGTCGACGAGGACGCCGTGCTGGAGGGCATGGAGTCCGCCGGCGCGTACACCACCGTGCCCCTGGAGCCCACCGAGACCGAGGGCGCGGGCCCGTGGCTGGCCTCGGACGACGAGGCGCTGCGGGGCGTGGAGGACCGCGCCGCGCTGCGGCCCCTGCTGGCCCGCCTGCCCCCGCGGGAGCGGCGCATCATCGCGCTGCGCTTCGTGCGCGGGATGTCGCAGTCGCAGATCGCCGAGGAGGTCGGCATCTCGCAGATGCACGTCTCCCGCCTGCTCGCGCGCACGCTGGCGGCGCTGCGCGCCGAGCTGGGCGAGGACTCCGGCTCCACCTGAGGCGCCGCCGCGCGGAGGCGGCGCGGGAGGTCGGGTGCCCCGGCGGGTCAGAGCACCGGCGGGTCAGAGCACCGGCGGGGGCTGCGGCGCGGTGGTGGCGGCCACGACCGAGGGCGCGAACAGGCCGACGCCGGCGACGACGGCGAGCACCAGCAGCCCGGCGCCGGCCCACCACCAGGGGCCGGCGAGCAGCGGGACGGCGACGGCCGCCTGCAGCAGCTGCCAGGTCAGCACCGGTGCGCGCGCCCAGCGCCGGCCGGCGAGCAGGCCGCGCGCGCACGCGCCCAGGCCCAGCCCGGCCGCTCCCGCCAGCGCGGCGGTCGCGGTGGCGCCGGCCGCGTCGACGGCGCCGGCGCCCAGCAGCTCGACGGCGTAGAGGACGACCACGCCCAGGAGCAGGAGCGCCTCGAGCGCCACCGCGGCCACCACCGCGAGCAGCGCGCGGCCGCTGCGACCGCTCGCACCGCGCCGGTGGGTGATCCCGCTCACCCGGGGACCGTACCCGTCGGATTGCGGAACACCGGGACGCCCACCACCGTTGGACTGGTGCACCACCCGTGCGCAGCTCTGCGCCGCACGAGCTGGTCCGCGCAGGGCGACCCCCCGCAGCAGACCCTTGTGCAGGGCAGCGGGATCTGTGATCCTTGTGCGCGGCGGGGGCGCTAGGACTAGCGCCCCTTCGACGTGTCCTGGCTCGTGAACGGCTTCACAAAGCTGCCGAACGGGACGAGACCCCGCATTCGTTGAGGAGAGACACCGATGGACTGGCGGCACGAGGCAGCGTGTCTCGATGAGGACCCCGAGCTCTTCTTCCCCATCGGCAACACCGGCCCCGCCCTCCTGCAGATCGAGGAGGCCAAGGCCGTGTGTCGCCGGTGCCCGGTGACCGAGACCTGCCTGAAGTGGGCCCTGGAGAACGGCCAGGACTCCGGCGTCTGGGGCGGCCTGTCCGAGGACGAGCGCCGCGCCCTCAAGCGCCGCACGGCCCGCGCCCGCCGCGCGAGCTGAGCGCGCACCGCAGCACCCCAGCAGAGCACCTGCTCCGCACCCGAAGGGCGGGGGCGCCGGGACCACCCGGCGTCCCCGCCCTTCGCTGTGCCCGCGGCGCAGCGGGCCCCCGGGGTGTTCGCGAGGCGTCCGGGAGGGCGTCCGGGAGGGTCAGGCGCGCTGCTCCTGCAGGTCCGCCTCGACGACGACCTCCGTCCCCCCGCCGTCGCCGGAGCGCCACGTGATGGTGCCGCGCAGCTCCCCCTGCACGAGCGCCTGCACGATCTGCGTGCCGAGCCCGCCCCGGCCGGGGCTGAAGTCCGGGGGCAGCCCGGCGCCGTCGTCCGCGACCGTGGCGCGCAGCTTCGAGCCGTCCCGGTCGGCGCGCACCGTGACGGTGCCGGCACCGCCGCGCAGCCCGTGCTCGACCGCGTTGGTGATCAGCTCGGTGAGCACGAGGGCGAGGGCGGTGGCGTCGTCCGCGCCGACCGTGCCGAACCGGCCCTCCCGTCGGGTGGTGGCGGCGTCCTGGCTGGAGGCCAGGCTCGCGATGAGGAGCATGCCGCGGTCGAGCACGTCGTCGAAGTCGACGGTCTCGTCGAAGCCGCGGGTGAGGGTCTCGTGCACCAGGGCGATCGTGCTCACCCGCCGCATGGCCTCCTCCAGCGCCTCGCGGCCCTCCGCGGACTCGATGCGGCGCGCCTGCAGGCGCAGCAGCGCCGAGACGGTCTGCAGGTTGTTCTTCACCCGGTGGTGGATCTCCCGGATGGTCGCGTCCTTGGTGAGCAGCTCCTGCTCGCGCCGGCGCAGCTCGGTGACGTCGCGGCACAGGATCAGCGCCCCCACGCGCACGCCGCCCTCCGTGAGCGGCACGGCGCGCAGCGACAGGGACGCACCGCGCGACTCCACGTCGGTGCGCCAGGGCGCCCGGCCGGTGACGACGAGGGGCAGGGACTCGTCCACGGAGTGCGAGGTGTCGACGACGCCGGCGGTGACCTCGGCGAGGGAGCGGCCGATGAGGTCGCCGACGAAGCCGAGCCGGCGGTAGTCCGAGCGCGCGTTGGGGCTGGCGTAGGTGACGACGCCCTCGACGTCGAGGCGGATCAGCCCGTCGCCGACCCGCGGGGCGCCGCGGCGCATGCCGGTGGGGGCGCCCACGGTCGGGAACGCCCCCTCGGAGATCATCCGGGCCAGCGCGTCGGCGCAGCGCAGGTACGTCATCTCCAGGCCGCTCGGGGTGCGCGGCGCGGACAGGTTGGTGTCGCGGCTCATCACGGCGATCACCCGGCCGTCGTGCACCACGGGCACCGTCTCCTCGCGCACCGGGCCGCCGTCGAGCCACTCCGGGTCCATCTCGCGGCAGATCCGGCCCTCGGCGTGGGCGCGGTCGACGTGCTCGCGCTGGCCGCGGGCGATGCGGGTGCCGACGACGTCCTCGTCGTGCACGGTCGCCCCCGTGCTGGGCCGGCAGTGGGCGATGGCCACGAAGCCGTCGCCGGTGCGCTCGGGCAGCCACAGCACGAGGTCGGCGAAGGAGAGGTCCGAGAGCATCTGCCAGTCACCGACCAGCAGGTGCAGCCACTCCTCGTCCGTCGGGGCGAGCGCTCCCAGGGTGCGCACCAGGGAGCTCAGCGTCGGCACGCTCGCCAGGTTAACCACCCCGGGCGGCCTCGGTGAGCCGGCCGCGGCGGCAGCGAGGAGCGGTGCGCGGGGGCGGCACGTAGCCTCCCCACGTAGCCTCCCGGGGTGCACCTCGAGGCCGTCCTGCGCTACCCCGCCTCCCCGGCCGCCGTGGCGGCCCTGCTCGCCGACCGCTCCTTCGTCGAGGACCTGTGCCGCTCCGGCGCCGCGACGGCGTGGCGGGTGGACGTGAGCGGGTCCGCCGGGGCGGCGTTCACGGTCGCCACCGAGCGCACGGTGCCGACCGCGCAGCTGCCGGACGCCGCGCGCCGCCTGCTCGGCGAGCACCTGGTGATCGAGCAGGTGGACTCCTGGCAGGCCCCGGACGCCGCCGGGCGGCGCACCGGCAGCACGCGGCTGGCGGTGCGCGGCGCGCCGGTGACGGCCGCGGCGGCGCTGGCCCTGGCACCGGACGGCGCGGGCAGCCGCGAGGAGGTGCGCGGCGAGGTGCGCGCGTCGGTCCCCCTCCTGGGCGGCCGGGTCGAGAGGGCCGCCGAGCCGGTGCTGCTCGCCGCGCTGCGCGAGCAGGAGCAGCTGGCGGCGCGCCGCCTGCGCGCCTGAGCCCGGCGGCGAGCAGCCGGCGCCCCGCCGACCGCCACGACGGTGCAGGTGCGCTGCGGCGGTCACCCGCGGGCGGGCGCCCGGCGTCCAGCGCGCCCGACGCGGCCCAGGTGGGTCAGGTCCGGGTCGTGCGGGTACCGCAAGCCGAACCCGAGGGCGCGGTCGGTCCCGATGTGCAGGAGCCACACCGCGCCCAGCCCGAGGACGACGCCGGAGCCGGTGACCGACCAGGCCAGCACCAGGACGCCGGGCAGGACGGTGGTGTGGGTGGCGTCGTAGGCCACGGCGCCCGCCCGCGGCCCGGCCAGCAGGGCGAGCGCAGCGAGGTCGGGCACGAGGAGCAGCGCGGCCGCCACCCACCACGGCAGGCCGCTGTGCGCGAAGGCCCACAGCGCAGAGGCCGCCAGCACCGCGCCCTCGGCGCGCAGGAGGAGCCCGGGGAGCCCGAGCGCCGCCGCCTCGCCGTGGGTCACCGCTGCCGCGGGGGTCACGACGGGGCCGGGTGCGGGCGCAGGCCGAGGACCAGGCAGTCGACCGTGCGGCGGAAGCTGACGTCGACGTCGTCGGGCAGGCGGAAGGCGCCCTCGGTCTCGAGCACGAGGAACCCGTGCAGGGCCGCGCGCAGGGCGCGCGTCGCGTGCACCGCGTCGGCGTCCGGCACGCCCAGGGAGGCCAGCACCCGCACGACCACGGCGACCACCGCGGCGCTGGCCGCGGCGTCCTCCTCGTCGTCCGGGGCCGGTGCCCGCTGCGCCGCCGCGTAGCGGCCGGGGTGCGCGCGGCCCCAGTCCCGGTAGGCAGCGGCCAGCGCGTGCACCGCCTCGGCGCCCGCGACGCCGGTCGCCGCCGAGGCCAGGACGCCGGCCAGCTCGGCCTTGGCCCGCACGGCCAGGCTGCGGCGCAGGTGGGCCACGCCCTCGACGTGCTTGTACAGGGAGGGCTGGCGCACCCCGAGGTCCTGCGCCAGCGCGGTGAGGGTCAGGTTGCTCAGGCCGACCTCGTCGGCCAGGCGCTCCGCGGCGTCGACCACCGCGCCGTGGCTGAGGCCCGCCCTAGGCACGGCGAGCCTCCTGACCGGCGGCGAGGAAGTCCCGCACCGCGGGCACGACCACGTCGGGCCGCTGGGCGTGCGGGTAGTGCCCGGCGTCGTCGACGAGCACGACCCGGCCGGACACGCGCCCGGCGATCCAGGAGGCCTCGGCCCGCGGGTCGGGGAAGTCCGGGTCCGCAGCGCCCACGACCACCAGGACGCGGGCGCCCACGGCGGGCAGGGCGGCCTCGGCGGGTGCGTGCGAGGTCCGCGTCGTGCGGGAGAAGGCGGCGGCGT
Organism: Quadrisphaera sp. DSM 44207; assembly: GCF_900101335.1. Taxonomy (NCBI): domain Bacteria; kingdom Bacillati; phylum Actinomycetota; class Actinomycetes; order Kineosporiales; family Kineosporiaceae; genus Quadrisphaera; species Quadrisphaera sp. DSM 44207. The sequence goes on from NZ_FNKA01000001.1 coordinate 474,591, forward strand.
GACCGGGACGGCGCAGCGAGGCGACGATCGCGGCGCGGTGGGCGTCGAAGTCTCCCGGCCGGGCTCCGGCGTACAGGCGCGGCAGGAAGGACCGCCAGGTCACCGCCGCCCAGGCCGGGACCATCAGGACCCGCACCAGCGACGCGGTGGCCCACCGCGCGAGCGCCGAGGCCTGGGGATCCCGCACGAAGGGGCCGAGCAGGACGAGGTCGTCGACCAGGTCGGGGCGCTGCGCGGCGGCGAGGACGGCGGACCCGGCGGCCATGCTGCTGCCCACCACGGCCACCGGCTGCCCCTCCTCGCGCAGGGCCTCCAGGAGCGCGACGACGTCACCCGCCGTCGCCTCGTCGCCGTACTCGCTGAAGGTGGCGTCGCTGTCGCCGTGGCCGCGCAGGTCCGCGGCGACGACGCGGTACCCGGCGGCGGCCAGCGCCGGGGCGAGGAACCGGTAGGTGCTGCGCAGGTCGCCCATGCCGGGCACGGCGAGCACCAGGCCGCGCTCGGCCCCGCGCGCCGGGTGGACCTCGTAGGCGATCCGGCCGTCGGGCCGGTCGAGGTGGCGGGTGGTGGTGGCGTCCGTGGTCGTTCCCATGCGGCTATGGTGCATAGCTCAAAAGCTAGTGTCAATAGCCGCATCGGGAGCGTCCCCCGGTCGCGCCGTCTCAGCGCCCTCCGGGCGGGAGCAGCTGCGCGACGAGGTCGGCCAGCTCGGTGGCGTCGTACCAGAGCAGGTCGTGCCCGTCGGCGCTGTCGACGAGGAAGGCGGCGTCCTCGTCGCCGGCGTCGGCCGCGGGCAGGGCGTCGACCGCGGCGCGCACGTCGGGCTCCGCCGCCTCCTCGTCGACGTGGGCGCTGACGACCGCGGCCAGCGGCACGGGCGCGTCCAGCAGGACGGCGGAGCGCGACGGCTCCAGCGGGTCACCGGCGGGCCGGGCACCGCGGTCCGGGACGTCCGCGGCCAGCACCAAGCGCCGCGGCGGCGCGGAGGGCTCCAGGGCCAGCAGCCGCAGCGACGACGCGGCCGCCTCCAGCAGGGCCGCCAGCTCCAGCTCCTCCAGGTCGCCCTCGGTGTACCACTCGCGCAGCGCCGGGGTCACCGCGTGCGCGTGCGGAACCCCGGCGGCGTCGTCGGCGGGGACCACGCTCCCGCTGGACACGGCCCGCGCGAGGCTCCTCAGCGTCGCCGGCAGGTAGACCCGCATGCGCCCTCCTCAGCGGTGCTCGCGCCGGTGCGGCCGCTCGCCGCCGCCGGTCACCGCTGCATCCTGGCCCACCGGCGGACACCGCGCCGGACCCGGGGGCGCGGCGGGGTGCGGCGCCGCGCCGAGCCGTCCGCGGACCCGCCGTCCCCACCACCGCGCCCACCAGCGCGCCCACCAGCACGCCCGGCGCCGTCGCCGGCGGCGTTCCCACCGGCGGGTCCGCCCTCCTCGGCGGCGCGGTCGGCGAGCAGGGAGGCCGCGAGCGCGGCGATCGCGGCCCGGGCCGGTGAGGACGGCGCCGCCTCCGCCAGGGTGCGGCCGGCGAGCAGGGCCGCGTCGCAGGCGGGCCGGTCGTCGGGGACGAGCACCGGGTCGTGCACGCCGGCGTAGCGGGCGAGCGCCTCGAGCACGCGACGGCGCGGCGAGGGCCCCACGGCGGAGGCCCTCACGCGCGTGACGACGACGAGGGGGCGGGCCGTCGGAACGGCCTCGGCGAGGTCCTGCAGGGAGCGCACGAGCCGCTGCAGCCCCACCGGGTCGGCCGACCCCACGGCGAGGACGGTGTCGGCCGCCTCGAGCGCGGTGAGGGCGGCGGCGTTGCGCCGCGGGGCCGACGTGTCGAAGGAGAGCTCCTCGTCCTGCTCCAGAGGAGCGCCGACGTCCACGACCGTCCAGGCGGCGACCCGACGGCCGGTGTCCCACAGGGCCTCGAGGGAGGCCGGTCCCAGCTCGGGCCAGCGGGAGGACCGGGGCAGGCCGGTCACGACGCGCAGGCCCGGCAGCGCCTGCGGCGCCAGGCGGCGCAGCACCTGCGGCGTCAGCGCGCCGGCTGCCGCCGCGCGGCAGGCCGCGGCCACCGCGGCGGACTCGTCGAGCAGGCCGAGGACCTGCGCCACGCTGGCGGACCAGGTGTCGGCGTCCACGAGCAGCACCGATCCGGTGCGCTCGGCGAGCTCGGCGGCCAGCGCGGTGGCGACCGTGGTGCGCCCGGGCGCCCCCGGAGCGCCCCAGACGACGACCACGCGCCCCGCAGCGCTGGAGCCCTCGGCGCTCGCGTCCGCGTCGAGGGCCTCGGGACCCGCACCCGCGGCGCCCGGACCCGCGGCGTCCGGACCCGCGGCGCCCGCACCTGCGGCGCCCGGGCCCGCGGCGCCACCGGCGTGCCACCCCGCGCCGCGGGGAGCGGGCGAGGCGCCCGTCCCCTGGCCCTCGAGGTCGGAGGGGTCGCCGAGCGCGGCGACGGCCGCGGTGACGGCGGCGGCGACCTCCCCGGCAGGGGCGTCGGCCGCGACGTGCGCGAGGACGCCGAGGGCGTGCAGCGCCCGCGAGCGCTCGGCGGCCTCCGCGCTGCCCGCCGCCGCGGTGACGCCGACCACGGCGACGCCCGCGGCGCCCAGGCGCCGCAGCGCCTCCCGGTCGAGGCGGGGGAGGTCCGCGGAGACCAGCGCCGCGCGGCCGTGACCGGCGCCGGCCGCGGCCAGCAGCTCGGCCAGGTCGGCGCACCGGCGCACCACGACCACCTCCGCGGAGCGCTCCAGCCCGCTGACCAGCGGCGCCTCCCAGGCGCCGGTGACCGCCGCGAGGAGCGGGACCGCCACGGCGCTCAGCCGCCGACCGGCGTGGAGCCGGGCACGAGCACCAGGGCGACGTCGGCGTCGGCGGCCAGGGCCTCCAGCGCCGCCCGCAGCTCGTCCTCCGCCAGGAGCACCTGCACGGTGGCCCCGGACGACGGGCCGAAGGCCCCGGCGTCCGTGGTGACCTCGGCGACCTCGGCCGCGGAGGCCAGCTGCCGGGGCGCCTCGCGCTCGGGCGAGCCGACCTCGACCGGCATGCTCACCCACACGTCGACCTGCGAGCCCGCGACCAGCCCGACCGGCAGGGCCTCGTCGGTGGGCAGGCCCACCGGCCGGCGCCGCAGGTCCGCGGCGGCGCCGACGGCGCTGCGCGGCACGAGCTCGCCCGCGGCCACCGTGCGCAGCGCCACCAGGTCCGGCGCCAGGTCCTCGTCCGCCGTCAGGTAACCGTCCATCCCGGCGTCCACGCGGGCCTGCACGACCGTCAGGGCGCCGCGCTCGACGGCCTCCCCGGGCGCGAGCGTGCCGGCGGCCGCCCACACGGGGCGCGTGCGGTCGGCGGAGGAGACCACCCAGCTGCCGAGCAGCACCGAGGTGAGCACCAGCAGGACGCCGACGACCAGCCGCGGGTCCCGCCAGGAGGGCAGCGCCAAGCGGGGCGCCACGGTCGTGCTGGGGTCCACGGATCTCCTCGCTGCGGGTGCGGGGTGCGGTGCGGCGCGCGGGAGCCGCCCGGCGCCGGTCGCGGACATGCTGGCACCGGGCGGGTGCCGTCGGGGCCCTCGGTGCACGAGCGCCCGCCGGTCGGGCCAGGGCGGTCACCGCAGGTGTCGAGGACCTCACCAGGCCCTGTGGACGGCGCGGCACCGGCACTCGCGTGCGTGCCACACTGCGCCCGTGCCGCCGCGCTTCCTGACCCTCGCCGACGTGGCCGAGGTGCTCAACGTCTCCGCCGTGCAGGCCATGGCGCTGGTCAAGCGCGGGGAGCTGCCGGCGATCCAGGTGGGCGGTCGCGGTCAGTGGCGGGTGGAGGCCGCGGTGCTGGAGGAGTACATCCAGCGCAAGTACGCCGAGACCCGCGCCATGCTCGACGCCCGCACGGGCCCGGACGCCGGCCCGCGCTCGCAGGACCAGGGAGCCACCGGCCTCCTCGACTGAGGGGCGACGGCTCAGGGGCAGCGGCTGAGCAGCGGCGGCTGAGCGGCGGCGTCGAGGACGGCGCCGGCCGCGTCAGAGCGGGACCGGCCCGGCGCCCGTCGTGGACGTGACCGCGAGCACGGCGGCGGAGGGGATCGCCACGACCCGGCGGACGGCCCCCGCCCGGCGCACCTGGTCGGGGGCGTGCTCGGCGAGGTCGAGGTGGTCCGCGCCGACGCGGTCGATGGTGCCCGTCACGCACGTGCCGTCGAGGCGCAGCTGCACCGGAGCCCGGTCGCGCGCCAGGGCGCGCAGGGCCGCCGTCAGGCCGAGGCGCCGCTCCACCTGACCGGCCGGGGCCGCGACGGCCGGGGACAGGCCCTCGACCCATCCCAGCGCCGCCGCCGGCACCAGCACCTGGCGGGCACCGTCCCGGAGCAGGACCCAGGTCGGGGCGGCGTCGAGCAGCTCCCCGGCGACGGCCGTGCCGTCGCGCAGCCCGAGCCTGAGGTGCGACCCCACGTGCGCGCGCCAGCGGTCGCTCAGGCTCGTGCGCGCGACCTCGGCGCGCACGAGCTCCGCGTCCTCGGCGCGGCTGCCGGAGGCGGCGGCCAGCTGCGCCTCCAGGTCGGCGAACAGGGCGTCCCAGCGCACTCGCCCACCGTAGGCGCCGTCCGCCGACCGGGTGGCCGGGTCCGCGTCGTCCACAGGAGGACCCGGGCGTCCGGGCTGGCTCTGCTCTACTCAGGCACATCAAACACGGTCAAACAGCATCAAACCTGTGGCCGCCATCGTGCTGGAGGAGCCCGCATGCCTGGAACCGGACCCCCACCGGGGCCCGCTCGCCGCGCCCTGCTCGGCGCGGCGCTGACCACCGGGGCCGCCGCAGCCCTCGCGCTGGCGGGCGCCGCCGCCGTGCGCGCCGGCGCAGCCGTCGCCGCTCCCGGGCCGGCGTCCCTGGAGCACCTGCTGGTGCTCGCCAGCGCCGGCGCCACCGCCGCCGTGCTGCTGTGGTGGTCCGCGGGCGCGGTCGCCACCGCGCTCGCCACCCGCCGGCGCCTGCGCGGCCGGCCCTCGGCGGTGCTGGACGCCGTGGCCGCCCGGTGCGCGCCCGCGCTGGTGCAGCGCCTCGCCGCCGTCGCCGTGGGCGCCGGTGCGCTGGGCGGTGTGGCGGCCCCGGCCCTGGCGACGACCAGCACCGCGACCACGGCTCCGGTCGCCTCGGCGCCCGGCGCGACGGCGGCCCCCGCCGCCCCGGCCGTCGGCTGGCCCGCCGAGGGGCGCGCCTGGGAGCCGCCGGCACCGGCCACCCCAGCACAGGCCACCCCGGCACAGGCCACCCAAGCGCCGGCGCTGGGTCTTGCCGGGCCCTCGCGCAGCGCGGCGGAGCAGGCGTCCGTGGCACCGGCGGAGGTCGTCGTCCGCCGCGGGGACACGCTGTGGGACGTCGCCCGCCGGTCGCTGCCCGCGGACGCTCCGGACGCCCAGGTGGCCGCGGAGTGGCCCCGGTGGTGGGCGGCCAACCGGGACGTCATCGGGGACGACCCGGACCTGCTCCTGCCGGGCCAGCGCCTCGTCGCACCGGGAGCACCGCGATGAGCGCGCCGGCACCCGCGCCCCGCCCGCTGCGCGTGCTGCCCGTCCCGGTCGCGGAGCCGCACCCGCTCGGCGCGCCCCGCCGTCCCCGAGCGCAGCTGCCCGCCGGCCAGGGCGTGCTCGCCCTCGGCGGCGGACCCTCGACCGTCGGCGCGCCCGCACCGCCGCCCGGGCGCCCCTCCTCGGGGCCGGACCCCTTCTTCAGCCCGCAGCCCACCCCGGCGTCCGCGCTGCCGGACCCGGGCGGGCTGGTCCCCGGGCTGGTGCAGGCGACCGTCGAGGTGCTCTCGGGGGCGCGACCGGCCGCGCAGCTGCTGCGGTGGCTGTCCGCGGACGTCTACGCCGGGCTGCAGCGGCGCGCGGCCCTGACCGCGCGCGTGCGCGGTGCGCGCACCACCGCCCCGCGGGCCCACGTGCGCCGCGTGCACCTGAGCTCGCCCCGCGACGGGGTCGTCGAGGGCGCGGCCGTCGTGCGCGACGGCGAGCGCGTGCGGGCGGTCGCCCTGCGGCTGGAGGGCCTGGACGGGCGCTGGCGCGTGACGGCGCTGGAGGTCGGGTGAGCACGTGAGCGGCGCCGCGCGGGCGGCCCGGCGCCCTACCGCTGCCGCCGCTCCTGCGCCCGCCGCTCGCGGCGGTTGCCGCCCTGCACGGGCGCCGGGCCGCCCTCGGCGCGCACCTCCACGTCCCCGTCCGCGGACGGGGCGGTGTACTGCAGGCGGCTCGGCCGCCCGGCGGCCTGCTCCAGGCCCGGTGCGACGAGCACCGGCTCGGGTGCGGCCTCGGGCGCGCCGTCGCCGGCTGCACCGCTCCCGGCCGCCCGGCCCGCGCCGTCGGCCCCGTCCCGGGCGTGGGCGCCGTCCGCGCCGGGGCGCTGCGCGCCGTCCGCGCCGCTCGCGCCGCCGACGGCGGCACCCGCACCGGGCGCCGCGGCCGCGGCGCGCGCACCCGGTGCGGCCACCTGAACCTCGAGGTTGAACAGGTAGCCGACCGACTCCTCCTTGATGGCGTCGAGCATGGCCTGGAACAGCTGGTAGCCCTCGCGCTGGTACTCCACCAGCGGGTCGCGCTGGGCCATGGCCCGCAGGGAGATCCCCTCCTGCAGGTAGTCCATCTCGTACAGGTGCTCGCGCCACTTGCGGTCGAGCACGGAGAGCACCACGCGGCGCTCGAGCTCGCGCAGCGCGCGCTCGCCCAGCTGCCGCTCGCGGGCGAGGAACTGCTGGTGGGCGTCGGAGACGAGCTCCTCGGTGAGCATGGCCGCGGTCAGGCCGCCGCGGGCCTCGGCCTCCTCGCGGACCTCCTCGACGGTCAGCTGCACCGGGTAGAGGGTCTTCAGGGCCGTCCACAGCTGCTCGAGGTCCCAGTCCTCGGCGAACCCCTCGGACGTCGCCGCGGTGACGTAGCCGCTGATCACGTCGTCGATGAAGTGCTCGACCTGCTCGTGCAGGTCCTCCCCCTCCAGCACGCGGCGCCGGTTGGCGTAGATGACCTCGCGCTGGCGGTTGAGGACGTCGTCGTACTTCAGGACGTTCTTGCGGATCTCGAAGTTGCGGGCCTCCACCTGCGACTGGGCGCTCTGGATGGCGCGCGAGACCATCTTCGACTCCAGCGGCACGTCGTCCGGGATGCCCGCGCGGGTGAGCAGGGACTCGGCCATGCCGGAGTTGAACAGGCGCATCAGGTCGTCGGTCAGCGACAGGTAGAACCGCGACTCCCCCGGGTCGCCCTGGCGCCCGGAGCGGCCGCGCAGCTGGTTGTCGATGCGCCGCGACTCGTGCCGCTCGGTGCCCAGCACGTACAGGCCCCCGAGGTCCTTGACCTCGTCGTGCCCGGAGGCCACGGCGTCCTGCGCGCGCTGCAGCGCCTCGGGCCACGCGGCGTCGTACTCGTCGGCGTTCTCCTGCGGGTCCAGCCCGCGCTCGGCCAGCTCGGCGACGGCCATGAACTCGGCGTTGCCGCCGAGCATGATGTCGGTGCCGCGGCCGGCCATGTTCGTGGCCACCGTCACGGCGCCCCTGCGCCCCGCCATGGCCACGATGGCGGCCTCGCGGGCGTGCTGCTTGGCGTTGAGCACCTCGTGGCCCACCCGGCGGGCGCGCAGCTGCTGGGACAGGTACTCGCTCTTGGCCACGCTGGTGGTGCCCACGAGCACCGGCTGGCCGGCGGCGTGGCGGGCGGCGATGTCCTCGACGACGGCGTCGAACTTGGCCGCCTCGGTCTTGTAGACGAGGTCCGGCTGGTCGGTGCGCGCCATCGGCCGGTTCGTCGGGATCGGCACGACGCCCAGGGAGTAGATCTGCTGGAACTCGGCCGCCTCGGTGGAGGCGGTGCCCGTCATCCCGGACAGCTTGTCGTAGAGGCGGAAGTAGTTCTGCAGCGTGATCGTGGCCAGCGTCTGGTTCTCCGCCTTGATCGGCACGCCCTCCTTGGCCTCGATGGCCTGGTGCATGCCCTCGTTGTAGCGGCGGCCGGCGAGGATGCGGCCGGTGTGCTCGTCGACGATGAGCACCTCGCCGTCCATCACGACGTAGTCCTTGTCGCGGCGGAACAGCTCCTTGGCCTTGACGGCGTTGTTGAGGTAGCCCACGTACGGGGTGTTGACCGAGTCGTAGAGGTTGTCGATGCCGAGCTGGTCCTCGACCTTCTCGATCCCCGACTCCAGGACGCCGACGGTGCGCTTCTTCTCGTCGACCTCGTAGTCGACGTCGCGCACGAGCCTGCGGGCGATCCGCGCGAACTCGCCGTACCACTTCGAGGCGTCGCCGCTGGCCGGCCCGGAGATGATCAGGGGGGTGCGGGCCTCGTCGACGAGGATGGAGTCGACCTCGTCGACGATCGCGAAGTGGTGGCCGCGCTGGACCAGCTCCGCGGAGCTCCACGCCATGTTGTCGCGCAGGTAGTCGAAGCCGAACTGCGTGTTGGTGCCGTAGGTGATGTCCGCGGCGTACTGGCGGCGGCGCTCGTCCGGGCTCATCCCGTCGGTGACGGTGCCGCTGGTCATGCCCAGGTGGCGGTAGACGCGGCCCATCAGGTCGCTCTGGTAGGTGGCGAGGAAGTCGTTGACCGTGACCACGTGCACGCCCCGGCCGGTCAGGGCGTTGAGGTAGGCCGGGGCGGTGGCGACGAGGGTCTTGCCCTCGCCGGTCCTCATCTCGGCGATGTTGCCCAGGTGCAGCGCCGCGCCGCCCATGAGCTGGACGTCGAAGTGGCGCTGGCCCAGGGTGCGCCGCGCGGCCTCGCGCACCGCGGCGAAGGCCTCCGGCAGCAGGTCGTCGAGGGACTCCCCGTCGGCCAGGCGGGCCCGGAACCGGTCGGTCTCCTCGCGCAGCTCGGCGTCGGACAGGCGCAGGAAGTCGTCCTCCAGCGCGTTGACCTGGTCGCTGAGGCCCTGCAGGCGGCGCAGCACCCGGCCCTCACCGGCGCGCAGCAGCCGCTCCAGCACGCTAGGCACGTCCGTCTCCCTCGCTGTGGCCCATCCCCGTCGGCTCCGACGCCGACCAGGGCGCTTGCGCCGGCGCGCGGCGCGCGGGGTGCGCGCGGCGCCGGCCCGTCCATGGTAGACGCGCCCCGACGGCCTCCCGGGGCGTTCGCCGAGGGCGGCAGGCGCCGCCCGGCCGGCTCCCGCGACCGCTGCGGCCGCCGGCTGGCGCCCGGCGGAGGGGTCGAGCAGGGTGCGAGCGTGCAGCCTCCGGAGCTCCAGGGCGAGGGCGTGCTGGTGCGCGCCCTGCGCTCCTCGGACGCCGCTGCGCTGGTGCACCTCGGGCGCGACCCGCTGGTGCAGCGGTGGCTGCCCGGCGCGCCGGAGCCCTCCCGGGCCGAGGACGCCGCCGCGCACGTGCGCGCCGCCGCGGCGCAGTGGGCGAGCTGGGCCGGCCGGGGTCCGCTGGTGCTGGCGGTGGAGGTGGCCGGGCGCTGCGCCGGCACCCTGCAGCTGCTCGCCGACGGCGCCGCGGGCGGTGAGCTGGAGGTGGCGCTGCTGCCGCAGGCGCGCGGTCGCGGCGCGGCGTCCTCCGCCGTCCGCCTGCTGCTGGAGTGGTGCTTCGTCGAGCTGGGCCTGCAGGCGGTGCACTGGCGCACCGAGGTCGGCAACTGGGCGGGGCGGCGCGTGGCGTGGGCGTGCGGGTCGGCGGTGGAGGGCACCGTGCGCGACCTGCTGGTCCGCCGCGGCGAGCGCCGCGACGCATGGGTCGGCTCCCTGCGCTGGGACGACCCGGTGCGGCCGCGCCGGCGGTGGCTGGAGCCCGTCGCGCTCGCCGGCGGCGGCGTGCACCTGGGCCCGCACGCGCCCGAGGACGTCGAGCGCATCGCCGAGGCGTGCGCGGCGCCGTCCACGCAGGCGTGGCTGCCGAGCCTGCCGTCCCCGTACACCGTGCTCGACGCCGCCGGCTACGTCAGCAGCCGCGAGGAGCAGCACGCCACGGGCGCGGGCGTGTACTGGGCCGTGCGCGCGGAGCCGGGCGGGCCGCTGCTGGCCGAGATCGGGATCTTCCGGCTCGAGGAGGGCTCGCCGTCCGGGGAGGTGGGGTACTGGTGCCACCCGGACGCCCGCGGGCGCGGGGTGATGACGGCCGCGACCCGGCTGGCGAGCGCGCACGCGCTGACGACGATCGCGGACGGCGGCCTGGGCCTGCAGCGGCTGGTGCTGCGGGTGGCGCGGGGCAACGACGCAAGCCGCCGGGTCGCGGAGAAGGCCGCCTTCACGCGGGTCGGCGTGGACCGCGCGGCGGAGCTCCTGCGCGACGGCACCCGCGTGGACTTCCTGCGCTACGACCTGCTGGCGTCGGAGGTGGGCGCGCAGGCGGCCGTGCGGTCGGCCGAGCGGTCGGCCGAGCGGTCGGCCGAGCGTGCGACCGGCCGGTCGGCCGCGGCGGGATCACCCTCTCGGGGGTGAGCACCGCGCGGCGAGCGCCGGCACGAGGTCGCCGCGCGGTGCGGCGCCGATCCCGACCCGCTCCAGCCCCAGCCACGCCGCCGCGGCCGCCAGCTCGGCGCGCAGCTCCTCGGCCGTGCCGGCGGGCGCGCCCGGCTCGGCGTGCGCGGCCCGCACCACGAGGACGCCGCGGGCGCGGTCGGCCTTGAGGTCCACGCGCGCGACGAGCGCGTCGCCGAGCAGGAACGGCAGCACGTAGTAGCCGTGCACGCGCTGCGGCTCGGGCACGTAGATCTCCAGCCGGTAGCGGAAGCCGAACAGCTCCTCGGTGCGGGCGCGCTCGAAGACCAGGGAGTCGAACGGGGAGAGCAGCGCGCGGGCGTGCACCCGGCGCGGCCACGGCGCCTGCGCGTGCAGGTAGGCCGGCCGCGCCCAGCCCTGCACCTGCACGGGCACCAGCTCGCCGGCGTCGACGAGGTCGGCCACGGCGGCGCGCGCGTCGGCCGGGCGCAGCCGGAAGTAGTCGCGCAGGGCCCGCTCGGTGGCCACCCCGTGCGCCCGCGCCGCGATCCGCACGAGCTCGCGCACGGCGTCCGCCGGGTCGGGGTCGGGAGCGGCGGCCACCTCGGGCGGCAGCACCCGCTCGGGCAGGTCGTAGCGGCGCTCGAACTGCGGCGTCCGCCCGGCCGCGCTCAGGCGCCCGGACCAGAACAGGTGCTCGCAGGCGCTCTTGACCACCGACCAGTTCCACCCCCAGCCCTCGCGGCTGCGCGGCACGTCGTGCGCGAGCGCCAGCTCGACCTCCCGGGCGGTCATCGCCCCGCGGGCGGCGACCTCGGCCAGCACCGCGTCCACCACGCCCGGGTGCTCGCGGGCGACGCGCTGCATGCTGCCCCAGGCGTCGGTGGCGGAGCGCTGCATGCGCCAGCGCAGCAACCGGTGCGTGGACGGCGGCACGTAGCTGGCCTCGTGCGCCCAGTACTCCACCAGGCGCCGCGGGTGCCGGGAGGCCGCCCGGTGCAGCAGGCCCAGGTCGTAGGCGCCGAGGCGGCTGAACAGCGGCAGGTGGTGGCTTCGGGTGAGCACGTTGACGCTGTCGATCTGCACCAGCCCGATCCGGTCGAGCACCCGCTGCAGGTGCCGCATCGTCACCGGCCCGCTCGGGCGCGGGTCGGTGAACCCCTGCGCCGCCAGCGCGGTGCGCCGCGCCTGAGCGGCCGTCATCCGCTCCGGGCGCCGCACCCGGGCCGGGTCCGCTCCCGGCACCACCCCTGTCACCACGACGATGCACCCTGGCACGCCCCGCCGACAGCACACGCACCCCGCGCGCGTGTCAGCACCACGGCGCACCCGAGCGCGCCGTGGTGCTGACAGGGGCGGGACGCCGCGCGGCTGTCAGCACGAGCACGCACCCGAGCGCGCTCTGGTGCTGACGCGTCAGGGACGGGACGACAGGTGGGCCCGCAGGAGAGCGGCCACGCGCCGCACGTCCGTGCGCAGCGCCAGGGCCGGCAGGCGCAGCACGGTCTCACCGGGGCGCGAGACCTCCGCGGCGCGCAGCAGGTCGTCGTACCAGCGCTCGGAGTCGACGTGCCCGAGGCCGTCCACCTCGAGCAGCACGCGCCGTCGACCGGGCAGCAGCCACTCGGCGTCCAGGTACCGGTTGCGACCGGTGGCGTCGCGACGCCGCGACTGGCGCGCGGGCTCGGGGAGGTCGTGGTCCCGGCACAGCCGGCCCAGGTCCACCTCGGCCATCGACCGGGCGCCACCGCGCACGTCGAGCAGGACGGCGCGCATCACCGGCAGGTGCCGCACGCGCCCCACGCCGGCGCTCGCCTCGAGCAGCCGGTCCGGTGTGCTCAGCCCCTGCTGGACCACGGCGGCGAGCAGCCCACCCGCGGTCCGCGCGGACGGCGACCACGCGCCGGCGTCCAGGGCGGCCCGCTCGACGCCGTGCAGGGCCAGACCGTCGCGGGAACGGACGTCGCCCGGCGCGTGCCGCCGCGACTCGTGCACGACCGTCCACGGCAGGCGGCGCGGCGAGGCGCCCCGCGCGACCACGACATGCTCCCCCGGCCGCTCCCAGCCCGTCAGACCCCAGGCGTGCAGCGCCGTCCACGCGCACAGCGCCGCCCCGCCGCCGGCTGACAGCAGCACGGACCACCGGCGCGCCGCGGCGTCGAGAGGACCCGTGTGCAGGACGACGACGAGGGGGCCGACGAGCTGCCACCGCTGCGCCCGGACCTGGTGCTGCACGTGGCCGCCCGTCACGCCCAGGGCGCGCAGCTGCGCCCGGTGCAGCGCCCCGGCCTGCTGCTGCGCGAGCCGAGCCAGGCCTGGCACGGTGGTGAGGACGTCGGCGGCACCGGACACGCGGCCAGCCTGGGCGCCGCCAGGGCCCGGCGTCGGCACGACGCGAACGGCCTGGGGACGGCGGTGCGGTCCGCACCACCTGTGGGCGGCAGGTGGGCGCCGCGCAGCTGTCAGCACCACGGCGCACCGGAGCGCGCCCTGGTGCTGACACCGACCGGGTGCCGCGCGACTGTCAGCACGAGCGCGCACCCGGGCGCTCCCTGGTGCTGACACCGACGGGGCACGGGGTGCGGCCCCCGGTCAGGAGAGGTCGAGGATGCGCTCCTTGACCGCGTACAGGGCGGCCTCCGTGCGCGAGTGCAGCTGCAGCTTCTCGAGGATGTTGCGCACGTGGTTCTTCACGGTGTTCTCCGAGATGAACAGCTCCGAGGCGATCTCGCGGTTGCCCTTGCCGCGCGCGACGAGGCGCAGCACCTCCACCTCGCGCTCGGTCAGCTTCGGCGCGGGCGCCTGCCGGGGCTGCTCGGCGCGCCGGGACAGCGAGGCGAACTCGGTCAGCAGGGCCCCGGCCATCGCCGGGCTGATCAGCGACTGCCCGCCCATGACGGCGCGCAGCCCGTCCGCGATCTCCTCGGTGGGGATGTCCTTGAGCAGGTAGCCGTTGGCGCCCGCCCGCACCGCGTCGAACAGGTCGCTCTCCTCGTCGCTGGAGGTGAGCAGCACGATCTTCGTGGCCGGCGCGGCCGCCTTGATCTCCCGGCACGCCTCGATGCCGCTGCGCCGGGGCATGCGCACGTCGAGCAGCACGACGTCGGGCAGCAGCGCCGCGGCCTTCGTCACCGCCTCGAGCCCGTCGCTGGCCTCGCCGACGACCTCCATGTCGTCCTCGGTGCCGAGCACCATCTCCAGCCCGCGGCGCCACAGGTGGTGGTCGTCGGCGATGAGCACGCGCACCGGGTCCCCGGGCTCGTACGCGGAGGTCAGGTCGACCTCCGTCGCCTCCGCGGCCCCGACCGACGACCTGAGGTCCGGACCGAGCCGGCCCGACTCCGCACCGCTCACGCGCACCGCCCGTCCACGCCTCGTCCACGCCCCGCGGTGGTCACGCAGCGCCACCGCACAGGAACATGCTGCCAGCACCCGGACGCTGCGGCGGCGCTGCGGCCGGATCCGCGGCGCACGGCAGCGCGGATCCGGCCGGGCGACGGGGGGCCCGCGCCCTCAGCTGACGGCCGCGGGCTGCCTCTGCTCGCCGACGTCCTGCCGCTCGCCGACGTCCTGCTGCCCGCCGGCGTCCTGCTGCCCGCCCGCGTCGGGCTGCTCGCCGGCGTCCTGCTGCCCGCCCGCGTCGGGCTGCTCGCCGGCGTCCTGCTGCCCGGTGGCCCGGGCGATCGCGCTCGCCTCGTCGGCGTCCCCGGCCAGGCGCAGGACGCCGTAGCTCCAGCCGCGGCGCCGGTAGACGACGCTGGGGCAGCCCGTGGTCGCGTCGGTGAACAGGTAGAAGTCGTGCCCCACGAGCTCCATCTCGGCGAGCGCGTCGTCGAGGCTCATGGGCCGCGCGACGTGCACCTTCTCGCGGATGACCACCGGGGACTCCCCGAGCGGGTACTCCGCCACCGTCTCGTCGCCGGCGTCGCCGGCGTCGCCGGCGTCGCCGGCGTCGCCCGTCGCGGCGTCGCGGGCGGCGGCGTCCGGCCCTGCGGCGACGCCCTGCGCCGCTCCCGTGCCGTCGGCGGCCGTGGCGGCGGCCAGGGCGCTGGTGGCCTGGTGCACGGAGTCCGGGGTGCGGCGGCCGTGGTGGACCTTGCGCCGGTCCCCGGCGCGGCGCAGGCGCTCGAGCAGCTTCGTCGTGGCCTCGTCCAGGGCGCTGTACGCGTCAGCGGCGCAGGCCTCGGCGCGAACGACGGGACCCTTGCCCCGCAGCGTCAGCTCGATGCGCTCGCAGCTGTGGGCCTGCCGCCGGTTCAGCTCGTGGGTGATCCCGACCTCCAGACGGTGCGCCTTCGGCGCGAGCTGCCCCACCTTGGTGAGCTTCTCCTCCAGATGACGGCGGAATCGCCCCGTGACTTCGGTGTGACGGGCAGTGACCACGATCTCCACGATCGACCTCCGTGCAGCTCCAACGACGGTCCGCGCGCCCGGGCCGGGGCGCGGAAGAGCGGTCAGGTGGGGAGCGACCACCCCCTCGCCGGCGAGGGGCGGGGTGCGCGGGGCAGCGGGCGAGGGCCGCGACGGAGTCCGCAGACCCGCCGCCGCACGGGCCGCAGGAGGCCTCGGTCTGGCAGGCGCTCGCGCTGGTCTGCCATGGTGGGACGCTAGTCCCGCGCCAGGGGCGCAGCCACCTGCGGCCACCCGTCCGCGCCGCTGCACCGGCGGGTCTGCGGAACACGCCGCGGCGTGGCCGCCACGACCGCCGCGTGCACCTGCGCCGCCCCCGCGGCCCGCAGCGCGCGAGCGCCCTCCGCGAGCGTCGCGCCGGTGGTCACGACGTCGTCGACGAGCACGCAGCGCAGCCCGGCCGCGCTGCGGCCCCGTCGCAGCGCGTGCGCCCCGGCGAGGTTGAGCGCCCGCGCGGCGGCGTCCAGGCCCGCCTGGTCGTGCAGGGCGCGCGCCGGGCGCAGCAGCGGCGCGACGCGCACGTCCTGCCCGTCGGCGCGCATCCGGGCGGCGGCGGCACCGGCGAGGTCCGCGACGACGTCCCGCCCGCGCCGGCGCACCGACGCCCGGGCGGAGGGGACGGGCACGAGCACCCACGGCGCCCCCGCGGGACCCGCCTCCAGCGCCGCCGTCGCCGCGCGGGCCAGGGCCGGGCCGAGCCAGCGCAGCACGTCGGAGCGCCCGCCGTCCTTGAACGCCACGACCGCCTCGCGCACCGGGCCCTCGTACGCCGCCGCCGCCCACGTCGGCGGGCAGCCCGGCGCCGGTGGGCGGGCGCGCGGGGCCACCTCTCCCGGCCCGGCGCGCAGCGGGCGCCGGCAGGCGCGGCACAGGACGACGTCCGGCGCACCGCACCCCGCGCACGCCACCGGCAGCACCACGGCCAGCAGGGCCGACCAGGCGCTCGGCGGCGCGTCGGGTCGCATCACCGCGCCAGCCTCGCCGTCGCGTCCCGCGCCCGCCCCGACCCCCGCCGCGCCTGTGGACGGCGGGACGACGGCGCGCCCTGTGGGCGGACGACGGCGCGGACGACGGGGCAGACGACGGGGCGGACGACGGGGCGGACGACGGCGGGCGCTCTCAGCCGGCGTGGGCCGGGTCCGCGCCGGCCGCACCCGGCACCGGCACCCACCGGCTGCCCGCCCGGTGCCACAGCGCGCCGTCCGCGCCGGCGAGCAGGATGCTCGCCCGCCCGGACCCGGCCGCCAGGGAGACCGGCTCCCCCGCCTGCTCCGGCGCGCCGAGGGAGGCCGCCCGCCCGCCGGTGAGCACCTGCACCGCGAGCGCGCCGTCAGCGACCACCGCGGCGGGGGCCGGGGCGCCGAGGACGGCGACGCTCGCCTCGTCGACCCACACCGCCTCGAGCGCGGTGGTCAGCCACGGCGTGGGCGGGGCCGCCTCGACCGACAGCAGCGCCGGCGCGCCGTCGGCGTCCCGCTGCACGGCGGCGACGTCGACGCGCACGCGCTCGGGCCCCTCCGCGCCCGCGGACGCCACGAGCACGCGCGCGCCGTCGCGGGAGGAGCGCAGGGAGAGCACGCGCCGCCCGGCCAGCCAGGGCGCCCCCACCTGCGCGACCCGCCCGTCGGGGCCGACGGCGGTCACGGCGCCGCCGGACTGCGCGGCGGTGGACCACACCCAGCCGTCGGGCCCGAAGGACGGCGCGGTAAGCTCCGCGCCCGCGAGCGCCACGACGGGCTCGGGCACCGCTCCTGCGGCGCCCTGGGTGAGCAGCAGCAGCTGCGAGCGCCCGGCGGCGAGCACCGCGTAGCGGTCGTCGAGCACGGCCGGGTCGCTGGCGCCCAGCTCCCCCAGGGCCGGCACGCCCGCGACGGGCACGAGCGCGCCGCCGCGCAGGCGCACGAGCGCCCCCTGCGCCAGCAGCACCGGCGCCGGGTCCACGGCCGGGTCCCGGTGCAGCACCGGGCCCCTGCTGCCGCCCAGCTCGCCGCCCGCGACGGTGACCCGCACGGCGCTGACGGCGGGCAGCTGCCCCAGCGTGGCCGCCAGCTGCTGCTGCAGCAGCCCGCGGTCGTCGGGGTCGGCGTCCAGCAGGCGCTGGGGCAGGTCCACCCGGGCCTCGCCGTCCGCGACGACGACGCTGCTGCGGGCCGTGCCGGTGCCCGTCGGCAGGTCCGCCGGGAAGCCCGTGACGACACCCGGCGCCAGCCACGGGGAGGGCCCGCGCAGCAGCTCGGTGACCAGCGTGGTGGCCGCCGCCTGCCGGTCGGGCAGCCAGCGCACCTCGGGCACGAGGAAGCGGCGCGCGGGGTCGGCGAAGTACAGCTGGTAGGAGCGGAAGGAGAGCGTGAAGGCGGCGTCGTCGAGCAGCAGCAGGTCCGGGACCTCGGCGATGCGCCACTGCCCCTCCTCGCGCACGAGGAGCATCCGCACCTCCTCCACGGCCCCCGGGGGCGCGGCGGCGTAGCGGCCCCGGTCGTCGACCGTCCCGCTCACCCGCACGGTGATCGTCACCGTCACCGGCCCGGCGTCCGCCCGCGCGCCGCCGGCGGGGGCGCCCTCGGCGGCCCCCCGCGCGCGGGCGACGTCCTCGACCAGCTGCTGGCCGGCCTGCTCCGCCCGCAGCTCCGGGCCCCCGTCGGCGTGCACGACGGTGCGGGCCCCGGGGCGCCAGGTGCCGCGGCGGTCCGCGGACAGGTACTGGCGGGCGGTGGCGAAGTCGTCCTCGACCCCCACCCCGGCGAGCAGGAAGCCGCGCACGAGGTCCAGCGGCGCCGAGCCGGGCGCGGGGCCGACCGGCTCGACGCGGAAGCGTCGCTCCTCCCCGCTCTCCGGCGCCGCGCCGGCGCGCACCGGCCCGGACGTCGGCATCGAGGCGCAGCCGGCGAGCGCGAGGACCAGCAGCGCGGCCAACGCGGCCAGCGCGGCCCGCGGCGCGCGCGCCCGCCTAGGCACGCTCGATCGCCGCCCGCTCGCGCAGCCCCAGCGGGGAGGCGCCCGCCGGCTCGCCCGCGCGCCGGGGCAGCACGAGCAGGAAGGACGCGCCGCCGTCGGGGACCCCGCAGGCCAGCAGCTGGCCCCCGTGCAGGTGCGCGTCCTCCAGGGAGATCGCCAGGCCCAGGCCCGTGCCGCCCGTGCTGCGGGCCCGGGCGGGGTCGGCGCGCCAGAAGCGGTCGAAGACGCGGGCGGCGTCCGCGGGCGAGAGGCCGACGCCGTGGTCGCGCACCCGCACCGCGACGGCGTCCGCGCTGACCGCGGTCTCCACGTGCACGGGCCGGCCCTCGCCGTGCTCGACGGCGTTGACGACGAGGTTGCGCAGGATCCGCTCGACGCGGCGGCGGTCGACCTCGGCGGTGCACGGCTCCAGCGGGCCGCGCACCTGCAGGCGGCTGCCGCGGCGCTCGGCCAGCGGCGCGGCCAGCTCCGCGGCCCGCTCGACGACGGCGCGCACGTCGACGACCTCCAGGTGCAGCGCCGCGGCGCCGGCGTCGAAGCGGCTGATCTCCAGCAGGTCAGCCAGCAGCGCCTCGAAGCGGTCCAGCTGGGTGGCGAGCAGCTCCGCCGAGCGCGCCACCGCCGGGTCGAAAGAGCCGCGGGCCTCGTGGATCACCTCCCCCGCCATCCGGATCGTCGTCAGCGGCGTGCGCAGCTCGTGCGAGACGTCGGAGACGAACCGCTGCTGCAGCGTGCCGAGCTGCTCGAGGTCGCGGATCTGCTGCTGCAGGCTGTCGGCCATCGCGTTGAAGGAGCGCGACAGGCGCGCCAGCTCGTCCTCCCCGCGCTGCGCCATCCGCTCGTCGAGGTCCCCCGAGGCCAGGCGCTCGGCGACGTCCGCGGCCTGGCGCACGGGCTGGACCACCTGGCGGGCGACCACGGCGGCGACCGCGCCGACGAGGAGGACGAGGACCGCCGCGCCGGCGAGCAGGACCCGCTGGACGGCCTCCAGCGTCGCCTGCTCGCGGGAGAGGTCGACGACGAAGTACAGCTCGTAGGGCCCGGCGATCGGCACGTCGATCATCTGCCCGACGGCCAGCGCCGGGGCCGTGCCGCCCGCGCCGTCCGGGATGTCCACGGGCCGGTACTGCTGTCCCGCGGAGGCGCGCACCGCGGCGCGCAGGTCCTCGGGCACGGCCGACGGCGGCACGAGCCCGCCGCGGAAGACGTCCCCGATCGCCGCGGGGTCGTCGTTGTCCGGAGGGCGCAGCAGCAGCACCACGCGGTCGCGCTCGGGCCCGACGCCCTCGAGCTGGCTGATCAGCAGCAGCGCCCGCTCGCGCACCTCCGCCGCGGTGTCCACGTCGGCGACGTCCAGGCGGTCCTGGGCGTCCGCGGCGTCGCGGGCGGCCTCCTGCAGCACCTGCGCGCGGCGGCTGTCGAAGAGCCGGTCGCCGATCTCCTCGGCCAGGACGACGCCCGCCGTGGTGACCGTCAGCAGGCCCAGGACGACGGTCGCGGCCACCACGCGCAGCTGCAGGGAGCGGCGCCACAGCCGCTGCAGGGCCCGCACGGCCTCCACCGGGGCCGGCCCCTCAGGCGCCGTCGGCCGCGGCGCCCCCGGCCACGGCGCCCCCGGCTGCAGCGCCCCCGGCTGCAGGGCTCCCGGCTGCAGCGCTCTCGGCCGGCACGCCCTCAGCGCGGGCGCCGGGACCCGCGGCCGCGGCGCCGGACCCGCCGGCCCGGTAGCCCACCCCGCGCACGGTCAGCACGACCTCCGGGTGCTCGGGGTCGCGCTCGACCTTCGAGCGCAGCCGCTGCACGTGCACGTTGACCAGGCGCGTGTCGGCCGCGTGCCGGTAGCCCCACACCTGCTCCAGCAGCACCTCGCGCGTGAACACCTGCCACGGGCGGCGGGCGAGGGCGAGGAGCAGGTCGAACTCCAGGGGCGTCAGCTGCACCACCTCGTCGCCGCGGCGCACCTCGTGCCCGGCGGCGTCGATGGTCACCGGCCCGATGCGCAGCACCTCGGGCTCGGGCGCCTCGGTGCGCCGCAGCCGGGCCCGCACCCGCGCGACGAGCTCCTTGGGCTTGAAGGGCTTGGGCACGTAGTCGTCCGCGCCGGACTCCAAGCCCAGCACCACGTCGCCGGTGTCGGCGCGCGCGGTGAGCATGACCACGGGCACGCCGGACTCGGCCCGGATCTGCCGGCACACCTCGATCCCGTCGGTGCCGGGCAGCATGAGGTCGAGCAGGACGACGTCCGGGCGGGTCTCGCGGAACGCGGCGAGGGCGGCGGACCCGTCGGCGCAGAAGTCGACGTCCAGGCCCTCCCCGCGCAGGACGATGCCGATCATCTCGGCCAGCGCGGTGTCGTCGTCCACGACGAGCACGCGTCCTCTCATGGCCGCCATCGTCCCACCCCGGCGCGCCCGCCGTGACTCCTCTGCGCAGCGCTGCCCGCGTGGCAGGATGGCCGCGAGACCGAGGGCGACCTGGAGGCACCGGGATGAGCGACGCGCACGGCTGGGCCGCCCCGTCGGGCGAGCCGGCCGGCACCCCGCCGCCCCCGGCCCAGCCCCCGGCCGGGCCGCCGCTGCAGCCCCCCGGCGCCCTCGGCACCCCCGGAGCCCCGGGCACCCCGGGCGGCGCGCAGGCCGCCGGGTGGGGCGCGCCGCCGGGGTGGACCGACGTCGGCCTGCCGCTGAAGCCGGGCATCGTGCCGCTGCGGCCGCTGAGCGCGCTGGAGGTCTACGACGGCGCGTTCCAGGCCGTGCGCACCGCCCCCGGCGCGATGCTCGGCGCGGCCGCGGTCGTCGTCACGGTCCTGTACGCGATCCAGACGGCCTTCGAGGTCCTCTCCGCGCAGTCGCTGGCGCCGCTGGCGGTCGACCCGGAGTCCGTGGAGTCCGTCGCGGAGCTGTCCGGGGCGCTGACGACCACGACCGTGAGCACCCTGGTCACCGCCGTGACCGAGCTGCTCGCGACCACGCTGCTCGCCGGGGTCGCCACCGTGGCGGTCAGCACGGCCGTGCTGGGCCGGCGCATCCCGTTCGGGGAGCTGTGGCAGCGCGTGCGCCCCCGCCTGCCCGCCCTGCTGGGCGCCGCGGTGCTGACCGTGCTCCTGGTCGTCGCGGTCGCGCTCGTGTGCCTGCTGCCCGGCATCCTGCTGCTGGTGCCCGCGTTCACCGGCGCCGACGACGGCCTGCTGGCGACCGGGGTGGTCCTCCTCGTGCTCGGCGGCCTCGCCGCCCTGGCCGCGGCGCTGTTCGCGGGCACCCGCCTGGCCCTGACGACCCCCGCCGTCGTGCTGGAGGGCCAGCCCGTCCTCGGCGGGATGCGCCGCTCCTGGGCGCTGACGCGACGCGGGTTCTGGCGGGTGCTCGGCGTCCTGGTGCTCGCCAACGTCGTGATGATGATCACCACCACGCTCATCGTCGCGCCCTTCAGCGTCCTCGGCCTCGTGCTCGCCGGTGCCGTGGCGGACCCGAGCAGCACCGCCTCCGCCCTCGCCGCGCTCGTCCCCCCGGCGGTGGGCGCCGTCCTGGCCTCGACCGTGCTGTACCCGCTGACCGCCGCCATCACGGCCCTGCTCTACATCGACCAGCGCATGCGGCTGGAGGGCCTGGACGTCGAGCTGGCACGGGCCGCCACCAGCGCGTGAGCGCAGGTGTGCAGCCCAGCGCCGAGCAGGCCCGGGAGTGGGCGCGCCAGGAGCTCGCCGAGGCCGCCTACCGCGAGGCGCAGCCGGGGCTGCTGACCCGCCTCGTGGAGGCCGTCCTGGAGCGGCTGGGGCAGCTGCAGCTCCCGGCGGGCAGCGGGGTCGGCCAGCGCGTGGCCGTCGTCCTCCTGCTGCTCCTGCTCGCGGTGCTCGTGCTCGTCGCGCTGCGCGCGACCGGGCGGGTCTCCCGGCGAGCTCCCCGCCGCCTCGAGGGGGTGCTCGGCGGGAGCGCCCTGAGCGCCGCCGAGCACCGCGCCGCCGCCGACCGCGCCGCGCGCGCCGGGGACTGGCAGGAGGCGGTGCGGGCGCGCTTCCGGGCGGTGGTGACCGCGCTCGCCGAGCGGGACCTCGTCGACGCCGCGCCCGGCACCACGGCCGCCGAGGCGGCGGCGGCGGCCGGGCGGGCGCTGCCGGACCTCGCCGCCGCCCTGGCGCAGGGGGCGCGGGCCTTCGAGGCGGTCAGCTACGGCGGCCGGCCCGCCAGCGCCGAGGACGACGCGCGCCTGCGCGCCCTGGACGACGCGGTCGCGGTCGCGCGCCCGGTGCTCCCGGGCGCGACGCCGGCCGGGCGCTCGGAGCGGGCGTGAGCCGCTGGCGCCGGGCGCGCCTGCCCGTGCTGCTCGCCGTGCTGCTCCTCGCCCTGCCCACCCTCGGCGTCGTCCTGGCCGGGCAGCGCCCCTCGCGGGGGCTGGACCCCGACAGCGCCGCGCCCGGCGGCGCCCGCGCGGTCGCCGAGGTGCTCCGGGAGCAGGGCGTGCCGGTGCAGCGCGTCGAGCGGGTCGCCACCGCCGCGCAGGCCCTCTCCGCAGCCGACGACGAGGGCGGCGCGGGGGGCGGCGCGGAGGGTGGCGCGACCCTCGTCGTCAGCGGCGTCGACGTGCTGTCCGCCGAGCGGTGGGAGGAGCTCGCCGCGCTCGGGGAGGACACCGGGGCCGACCTGGTGCTGCTCGCCCCGGGCGAGCCGGCGCTGGAGGTGCTCGCGCCCGACCTGGTGCTGGCCGGCGCGGACGACGACCCGCCCGCGGAGCCGCTGGCGGAGGAGGTCGTGGCCGCGGGCTGCTCCGACCCGGACGCCGCCGCCGCGGGCGAGGCGCTGGCCGGAGGGCTGCCGCTGCGCGCCGCCGTCGCGGGCGACCCGGCCGTCACCACGTGCTTCGGCGGCTCCTACGCGGTGGTCGACGAGGGCGGGCGCGCGGTGCGGGTGCTCGGCCAGCCGGCGGTCGTGACCAACGAGCACCTGGACGAGGCCGGCCACGCGGCCCTGGCGCTGCGCGCGCTCGGGTCCTCCGCGCGCGTGGTGTGGCTGGTCGCCAACCCCCTCGACACCCGGCCCGGGGATCCGGCGGCCGGCCCGCTGGCGCTGCTGCCGCCGTGGGTGGACGCCGTGGCCGTGCAGCTGCTGCTCGCCGCCGTCGTGGCCGTGCTCTGGCGCGCCCGCCGGCTGGGCCGGCTCGTCGCCGAGCCGCTGCCCGTCGTCGTGCGCTCCGTGGAGGCCGTCGAGGGCCGGGCCGCCCTCTACCGCGCCGCGCGCGACCGCGCGGCGGCGAGCACCGCCCTGCGCGCGGCCGCCGCCGCCCGCCTCGGCGCGCGCCTGGGCCTGCCGGCGGGCACCCCCGCCGACCGGGTGGCGCACGCCGCGGCCGCGGCGTGCGGACGCGACCCGAGGGCCGTGGCGGCGCTGCTGGCCGGCCCGCCGCCGCGGGAGGACCGCGCCCTGGTCGCCCTCGCCGGCGACCTCGACGACCTCGAGAACGACGTCCGCTCCGCTGGGAGGCTGCTGCGATGACCACTCCCCCGCCCACCGCCCTGGCCCCCGCGCCGGGGCCCCCGCCCACCGAGGCGGAGTCCGCGCGCGAGGCCCTGACAGCCGTGCGCGCCGAGGTGGCCAAGGCCGTCGTCGGTCAGGACGGCGTGGTCACCGGCCTCGTCGTGGCGCTGCTGTGCGGGGGGCACGTGCTGCTCGAGGGCGTGCCCGGCGTGGCGAAGACGCTGCTGGTGCGGGCGCTGTCGGCGGCGCTGGACCTGCGCACGACGCGCGTGCAGTTCACGCCCGACCTCATGCCCGGCGACGTGACCGGCTCGCTCGTCTACGACGCGCGCACGGCGCAGTTCTCCTTCCGCGAGGGCCCGGTGTTCACGAACCTCCTCCTCGCCGACGAGGTCAACCGCACGCCGCCGAAGACGCAGGCGTCGCTGCTGGAGGCCATGGAGGAGCGCCAGGTGACCGTGGACGGCACCCCGCGCCCGCTGCCCTCCCCGTTCCTCGTCGCCGCCACCCAGAACCCCGTCGAGCACGAGGGCACCTACCCGCTGCCCGAGGCGCAGCTGGACCGCTTCCTGCTCAAGCTGGCCCTGCCGCTGCCCGGGCGCGAGGACGAGGTGGAGGTGCTGCGCCGGCACGCGAGCGGCTTCGACCCGCGCGACCTGCGGGCGGCCGGGGTGCGGCCGGTGGCCGGCGCGCGCGAGCTGGCCACGGCCGCCGCGGCGGTCAGCGCGGTCGCTGTGGCGCCGGAGGTGCTCGGCTACGTCGTCGACGTCTGCCGGGCGACGCGGGCCGCGCCGTCCCTGCAGCTGGGGGCCTCCCCGCGCGGCGCCACCGCCCTGCTGGCGGCCGCCCGGGCGTGGGCGTGGCTGTCGGGGCGCGACTACGCCACCCCGGACGACGTCAAGGCCTTCACCCGCCCCGTGCTGCGCCACCGGGTGGCGCTGCGCGCGGAGGCGGAGCTGGACGGCACGAGCGTGGACGCCGTCCTGGACGGCGTGCTGGCCTCCGTGCCCGTGCCGCGCTGAGGGGGCCCTCGTGGCGCTGACGGGCCGGGCGGTGCTGCTCGTGCTGCTCGGGGTGCCGGTGGTAGCGCTGGCGCCCGGGTGGCGCAGCGCGGCGCTGTGGCTGCTCGGCGTCGTCGCGGTCGTGGCGCTGGACGTCGCCCTGGCCGCCTCCCCGCGCGCCCTGGAGGTCGAGCGCGACCTGCCGGCGTCCGTGCGCCTGGGCGAGCCCGTCGAGGGGGTCCTCGTCGTCACCAACACCGGCTCCCGGCGCCTGCGCGGGGTGCTGCGCGACGCCTGGCCGCCGTCGGCCGGGGCGGACGGCGCCCGCTCCGCCCTCGACGTGCCGCCCGGGGAGCGGCGCCGGCTGCGCACGGCGCTGCGCCCCACCCGCCGGGGGGACCGGCGCGTGGAGGTCGTGGTCGTGCGCTCACGAGGCCCGCTGGGCGTCGCCGCGCGCCAGGCGAGCCTGCCCGCGCCGGGGGCGCTGCGCGTGCTGCCGCCGTTCGCCTCCCGCCGCCACCTGCCCGGCCGGCTGGCGCGCCTGCGCACCCTCGACGGCTCGGCGAGCGCGTCGGTGCGCGGGCAGGGCACGGAGTTCGACTCCCTGCGCGAGTACGTGCCCGGCGACGACGTCCGCTCCATCGACTGGCGCGCCACCGCCCGCGCCTCCTCGGTGGTGGTGCGCACGTGGCGGCCCGAGCGCGACCGGCGGGTGCTCGTCGTCCTCGACACCTCGCGCACGTCCGCGGGCAGGGTCGGCGACGCGCCCCGCCTGGACGCCGCGATGGACGCCGCGCTGCTGCTCGCGGCGCTGGCCTCGGCCGCCGGTGACCGCGTGGACCTGCTCGCCGCCGACCGCCGGGTGCGCGCGTCGGTGACCGGTGTGCGACCGCCGGGGCTGCTGGCCGCGCTGGTGCAGGCGATGGCGCCCCTGGAGGCCTCGCTCGTGGAGGCCGACTGGTCGGCGGTGGTCGCCGAGGTGCGCCGGCGCATGCCGCACCGCGGGCTGCTGGTGCTGCTGACCCCGCTGGAGGCGGCCGCGGTGGAGGAGAGCCTCCTGCCGGTGCTGCCGACCCTGCTCGCCGCGCACACCGTGCTCGTCAGCTCCGTCGCCGACCCGGCCGTGGACGCGATGGTGGCCTCGCGCGGGGACGCGCCGTCCGTGCTGACCGCCGCGGCCGCGGAGCGGGCGCGCCTGGAGCGGGCGGCGCTGGTGGCGCGGATGGAGCGCTCCGGCGCGGAGGTCGTCGACGCGCCGCCGGAGCTGCTGCCGCCGCGGCTGGCGGACGCCTACCTCGCCCTGAAGGCCGCCGGCCGGCTCTGAGCGGGTCAGGGCCGGCTCAGGTGGGCAGCGCGGCGAGCAGCTGCGGCAGCGCCTGCTCCACCTGCGGGCGGAAGGCGGTGGTGCCCGGCGGGGCCGCGCCAGCCCGGTTCTGCCCCCGGCAGACGCCCGGCAGGGCCGGCGGGGTCGTCAGGCGGCGAGGGCGACGACGTCCCCGCGGGGCACCGCGGCGGTGCCGGCGCTGCGCCGCGACGCCAGCTGCCCGCCGGCGCCAGGAGCGACCGGGCGCAGGCCGCGCGAGCGCGCCAGCTCCCGGTGCGCCAAGCGCAGCAGGTCGAGCAGGTCCACGCCGAGGGCGCGGCAGATCGCCGCCAGCACCTCGGACGACGCCTCCTTGCGGCCGCGCTCGACCTCCGACAGGTGGGCGATGGACACCCCGGCCTGCTCGGCGACGTCCCGCAGCGACCTGCCCTGCTCGCGCCGGACCCGGCGCAGGCACTCCCCGATCACCCGGCGCAGCAGCACCCGCCCACCCTCGCCCCTGCGGCGGACGGCGTCCAGCCCGACCCGCCGCTCGATGCGGGGCGTCACGCACCCGGCTCCTCGCCCGTGCTGCCGTCAACCTCCTCGCGCGGGACGTCGACGTGCCCGAGGGGCCGGGCGGGGCTGTCGGTGGCCGGTGCCGGGGTGGGTGGGTGGGTGGTGGTGGTGCAGTCCGTCGTCCTCGGCGTCGCCGACCTGGACCGCGCGGTGCGGTTCTGGAGCGCGCTGCTGCACCTGCGGCCCCGCGAGGAGGACCGCACCGCGCGGTGGTGCGCCCTCGACCCGGTCTCCGGCGAGGGCCCCCTCGTGGACCTCGACCACGCGTGAGCGCGCCCCGGCCGGCGGCGGGTGCCGCCGGCCGGGGCGCGCGTCGCTGCCGGAGGACTCAGACGAGGGCGCCTGCCGGCACCGGCTCCTCGGGCGCCGTGCCCTCGGGCGCCGTGCCCTCGGGCGCCGGATGCGCACCGGGCACCGGCCCCTGGACGGCGCGGGCGAGGGCCCGCAGGTCCAGGTCGGGCAGCAGCCGGGTCTGCTCGCCGACCTGCACCAGGCGCGAGGTGTGCAGCACCCGGGTCAGATCCGCCGGCGTCGGGCCGGGCACCTGCTCGGGGTCGCACCACGTCAGCGGGTCGATGCCGCGCAGGCCGTCGACGGCGAAGGCGACCGAGCCGCCGTCCACCGCGACCAGCAGCAGGCAGGACGCCGCCGTGACCGGCGCCGGGGTGCGCCCGAGGATCTGCGCCAGGCACAGCACCGGCACGGAGGCGCGCCGGTGCACGACCACGCCCCGCACGGCGCCGCCGACGCCCGTGTCGGTGATCGTCGTGGGCACCGGGAGGATCTCGGCGACGTGCTGCAGCGGCGTGGCGAGGTCCACCCCGGCGGCGTACGTCAGGTACGACTCGCCGCTGACGACGGCGCCCCCGCCCACCTCGGTCGCGGCGGTCGTGGCCACCACCGGCTCGGCGCCCACCGCGGTGTTCACCGACGCCAGCGCGACGAGCTCGGGAGCCGAGAGCAGCGCGTCCTCGTCGAGGACCAGGCACGGGCCGGTGCCCTCGAGGTCGGCCATGCCCACGAGCAGCTCGGCGCGCGGGACGGCGAACGCCGGCACGGGCAGGACGTCCTCGACCGGCAGCTCGACGAGCTGCAGCAGCTCCGACAGCGCGAGCACGACGTAGCCGTGCCCGAGGTCGAGCACGAGCCCGGCCCCGGTGTCCTCCGCCGCCAGGGGCTCGAAGCCCAGGAGGGCCAGCGGGTCGACGACCGGCACCTCCCGGTCGGCGAAGTCGAGCACCCCGCGGCACAGCGCGCCGTCCAGCACCGACGGGCGCGCCGCCGAGGAGGGCAGCGTGGTGTGCACGCGGGCGACGTCGAGGGCGAGCCGGTGGGGGCCGCACTGCACGAGCGTGACCGTGCGGCCCGCCCCCCGCCGCGAGACGCCGTCGGCGGCCCCGCTGATGGCGGTCGCTCCGCTGGTGACGTCCTCCACGGTCGGCACGCCGGGCAGGGAGAGCAGCACGGCCGCGTCCAGGACGCTGACCACGCCGCCGGCTCCCGGCTCGCGGAAGGTGTGGGAGAGCACCGTGCCCGCGCCCCTCGCGCTCGCCGTCGTCATGGCCAGCAGCGCGGAGGCCCGCAGCCGGGTCACCTCGACCACCTCGTCGACGAGCAGACCGAGCAGCTGGCCGCCGGAGGCGACCACGACGACGACCTGGTCGGCGTCGCGCGCTGCGGGCAGGTCGATGAGGGAGCGCAGGTCGACCACGGGCAGCACCAGGTCGCGCAGCTCCATCGCCCCCAGCAGGCCCGGCGCGGCCACCGGCAGGCCGGCGAGGACGGCCGGGCACGGCACGACCTCGCGCAGCGCCGCCAGCGGCAGCGCGACGTCCATGCCGGCCAGCCTCAGCAGGCCGTAGACGGTCTCCTCACCGGCGTCGGGCAGCACCCCGGGCAGGGCCCCGGACAGGGCCCCGGGCAGGGCCTCGGGCAGGTCCTCGGACACGGCAGCAGCTCCTCGTCCGCGCCGCTCAGAGGGTCCCGACGTCCGACAGCTGGGCGATCAGGCGGTCGACCTCGCGCGAGGCGTCCTGCTGCACCCGGGTGGACTCGGAGATGGTGCGGATCGCGTCGCTGGTGCGCTCGACGCTGGCCACGATGCGCTCGAAGGCACTCTCGGCGCGCTTGGAGACCTCGGAGCCCTGGTTGACGCGCTCGGCGGACTCCTCGATCAGCTTGCCGATCTGCTGGGCCGCCTCGAAGGAGCGCTCGGCGAGCTTGCGCACCTCGCCGGCGACGATGGAGAAGCCGACGCCGTGCTCGCCGGCGCGGGCGGCCTCGATGGAGGCGTTGAAGGCGAGCAGGTTCGTCTGGTTCGCGATCTCCCCCATCACGCGCACGATCTCGCTGATGGACACCGACGAGCGCTGGATCAGGGCGATGGCCTCGAGGGAGGCGCGCAGCGCCTCCACGCCCTGCTCGGCGTTGCCCTGGGTCTCCTCCGCCAGGCCGGTGGCCAGGGTGGAGTTGGCGGCGATGTCCTCGATGGAGCCGGCGAGGTTGCGCACCGAGGCGGTCATGTCGCGCGTGCCCTCGTTGATGCGGCGCTCGCGGTCCACCTGCGCGGTGACGTCGTAGGCGTACTTGACGACCTTGAAGGGCCGCCCCGACAGGTCGAGGATCGGGTTGTAGGTGGCCTGGATGTGCACGTCGCGGTCGAACTTGCCCTTGCGGTGGAAGCGGCCGGAGATCAGCTCGCCCTTGGACAGGCGCAGCCAGAAGTCCCGGTACTCCTCGGAGCGGGTGTAGTCCTCGGTGCAGAACTGGCTGTGGTGCTGGCCGACGATCTCCCGCAGCGAGTAGCCCATGGTGCGCAGGAAGTTCTCGTTGGCGCTGAGGACGACGCCCTCGAGGTCGAACTCGATGACGGCCTGGGCGCGGCTGACCGCGGTCACGCGCGCCTCGATCTCGGCGTTGCGCAGCTTCTCGCCGGTGACGTCGGAGGCGAACTTGACGATCTTGAACGGCTTGCCCGAGTCGTCGAGGATCGGGTTGTAGGTGGCCTGGATCCAGACCTCCTTGCCGCCCTTGCCGAACCGCTTGAACTCGCCCGACTCGAACTCGCCGGCGCCGAGGCGCTCCCAGAAGTCGGTGTAGGCGTCGGTCTGGGTGTAGGCGGGGTCGCAGAACATGCGGTGGTGCTTGCCCTCGACCTCCGCCAGGGAGTAGCCCAGGACGGCGAGGAAGTTGGCGTTGGCGGTGAGGATCTTGCCGGTCAGGTCGAACTCGATGACGGCCTGCGCGCGGTCCATCGCGGCGACCTTGCCGAGGAACTCGGCGTTGGCCAGCTTCGCGGCGGTGACGTCGGAGGCGAACTTCACCACCTTCACCGGCCGCCCCTCGAGGTCGAGGATCGGGTTGTAGGTGGCCTGCAGCCACACCTCCCGACCGCCCTTGGCCAAGCGCTTGTACTCGCCCGACTCGAAGTTCCCCTCGGCGAGGCGCTCCCAGAAGTGCTTGTACTCGAAGCTGGCCACCAGCTCCGGGGTGCAGAACATGCGGTGGTGCTTGCCGACGACCTCGGCCAGGGAGTAGCCCATCGCGTCGCAGAAGTTCTTGTTCGCGGTCAGGATCTTGCCCGTCACGTCGAACTCGATCACCGCCTGCGCCCGGTCGATCGCGGCGACCTTGCCCTCGAACTCGGCGTTGGCCAGCTTCGCGGCGGTGACGTCGGAGGCGAACTTCACCACCTTCACCGGCCGCCCGTCCACGTCCAGGATCGGGTTGTACGTGGCCTGCAGCCACACCTCCTTGCCGCCCTTGGCCAGGCGCTTGAACTCGCCGGTGACGAACTCCCCCGCCGCCAGCTCCTCCCAGAACTGCCGGTACTCCGCCGAGGCGGCCAGCTCCGGGGTGCAGAACATGCGGTGGTGCTTGCCGACGACCTCGGCCAGGGAGTAGCCCATCGTGTCGCAGAAGTTCTTGTTCGCGGTCAGGATCTTGCCCGTCACGTCGAACTCGATCACCGCCTGCGCCCGGTCGATCGCGGCGACCTTGCCCTCGAACTCGGCGTTGGCCAGCTTCGCGGCGGTGACGTCGGAGGCGAACTTCACCACCTTCACCGGCCGCCCGTCCACGTCCAGGATCGGGTTGTACGTGGCCTGCAGCCACACCTCCTTGCCGCCCTTGGCCAGGCGCTTGAACTCGCCGGTGACGAACTCCCCCGCCGCCAGCTCCTCCCAGAACTGCCGGTACTCCGCCGAGGCGGCCAGCTCCGGGGTGCAGAACATGCGGTGGTGCTTGCCGACGACCTCGGCCAGGGAGTAGCCCATCGTGTCGCAGAAGTTCTTGTTCGCGGTCAGGATCTTGCCCGTCACGTCGAACTCGATCACCGCCTGCGCCCGGTCGATCGCGGCGGCGATCCCCTGGTGCTCGCGCACGGTCGTGTCGTCCGCCGCGGTGGCGGCGCGGGCAGCGGTGGTCGACATGTCAGGCAACTCCTCGAGATGAGCGGTGCGTCCTGACGGGTCCTTCGTCACGGACGGCCGCGACCTTGAGGGCCGGGACGTCGAGGGCCGGGAACTGGGGGCCGGGAACTGGGGGCCGGGCGCTCAGCCGGCCACGGGCCGGACGTCGCCCGCCTGCTCCGGGCGCAGGTCCCCGGTCTCCCCGGCCGCGACCGCGCGCCGCCCGAGCACGCCGCCGTAGGCGAGGAAGGCGCCCAGCGCCGCGGCGCCGATGCCGACCCGCGCCCAGGTGGGCAGGGGGCTGGGGGTGACGAACCCCTCCAGCACCCCCGAGACGGCGAGGACCACGACGAGCCCGAGGGCGACGGTGACCAGGGCCCGGCCCTCCTCGGCGATGGCCCGCGAGCGCGGCCGCGGGCCCGGCTCGACCCAGGCCCAGAACAGCTTCAGCCCCGCGGCCGCGGCCACGAACACGGCGGTCAGCTCCAGCAGGCCGTGCGGGAGGATGAGCCCGAAGAAGACGCCCCCGCGGTCGAAGGCGAGCATCAGCCCGGCCGCGGTGCCCACCGCGAGCGCGTTGTTGACGAGGACGAGCACCACCCATCCGCCCGTGATGCCCAGGGCCACGCACTGGGCGGCGATCCAGGCGTTGTTGGTCCACACCCGGGCGGCGAAGGAGCCGGCGGGGTCCTCAGAGTAGTAGGCGGCGAAGTCCTCGTCGACGTACCGGCGCAGCTCCTCCGGGGCGCCCATGGCCGCCACGACCGCCGGGTCGCCCGCCACCCACGCGGCCGTCGCCGAGGAGACCAGCAGGAAGGAGGCGGTGACGGCCGCCGTCCACCAGCGGAGGCGCCACAGCGCCGCCGGGAAGGAGACGACCGCGAACCGGGCCAGGTCGCGCCACAGGGGCTCGCGGGCGCCGGTGAGCCGGTTGCGCGCGCCCGCGACCAGGGTGCTCAGGCGGCTGAGCAGCACCGGGTCGGGCGCGGCCGAGCGCACCTGCGACAGGTGCGTGGCGGCGCGCTGGTACAGCAGCACCAGGCGGTCGGCCTCGGTGCTGCTCAGCCGGCGCCGGCGCAGCAGCGCCGCCAGCTCGTCCCACTCGTCGCCGTGCACGGCGACGAAGGCCTCCACGTCCACCGCGGTCCTCCCGGTCGCCGCCCTCGCCGGACACTAGCCTGGCGCGGTGAGGAGCGGGGACGACGCGCTGGTGCTGCCGGGCGAGGTCGTCACCGGCGAGGCCGTGCTGCTCGACCTGCGCCCGGCGTCCTTCCTGCCGCGCGCGCTGGCGCTGGCGGTCGACGTGCTGGTGCTGGCGGCCGTCGGCGCCGCGCTCGCGCTCCTCGTCGGCCTCGCCGCGCCCGGGCTCGACGTGGCCGCGCTCTCGGCGCTGGCGCTCGCCGCGACCGTCGGCGTCCTCGTCGTGCTGCCCGCCGCGTGGGAGGCGCTCAGCCGCGGCCGCTCCCCCGGCAAGGCCGCGCTCGGGCTGCGCGTGGTGCGCGACGACGGCGGGCCGGTGCGGGCGCGCCACGCCGCCGTGCGCGCCCTCGTCGGCTTCGGGGAGATCTGGCTGGCCGGGGGCAGCGCCGCGGTGATCTGCTCGCTCGTGCACCCGCAGGGCAAGCGGATCGGGGACCTGCTCGCCGGCACCCGCGTCGTGCGCACGCGCGCGGCCCGGCAGGCGCAGGCGCCGCTGCTCGCGCCGCCGCAGCTGGCCGCCTGGGCGGCGTCCGCCGACATCGGGCGGCTGCCGGACGCGCTCGCGGTCTCCGCCCGCCAGCTGCTCGCGCGCGCCGACGGCCTGCACCCGGCGTCGCGCGCCCGGCTGCTGGAGCAGGCGGCCGCCGCGGTGCTCGCGCGCGTGGCGCCGCCGCCGCCCGCGGGCAGCGCGCCGGAGGCGGTGCTCGCCGCCGTCCTGGCCGAGCGCCGCGACCGCGAGCTGGTGCGCCTGCGCCGCCAGCGCGAGCAGCGCGACGCCGTCGCCGAAGACCTGCGGCGCCTGCAGGGCCTGTGACCCGCTCGGGGCCCGTCGGGGCTCAGTAGCGGTAGTGGTCCGGCTTGTACGGGCCGGCGACGTCCACGCCGAGGTACTCGGCCTGCTCCTTGGTCAGGTCGGTCAGGCGCACGCCGAGGGCGTCCAGGTGCAGCCGCGCGACCTTCTCGTCGAGGGCCTTGGGCAGCACGTGCACGCCGACCGGGTAGTCGTCGGCCTTCGTGAACAGCTCGATCTGCGCCAGCACCTGGTCGGAGAAGGAGTTGGACATCACGAACGAGGGGTGCCCGGTGGCGTTGCCGAGGTTCAGCAGCCGGCCCTCGGACAGCACGATGATGCTGTGCCCGTCGGGGAAGACCCACTCGTGCACCTGCGGCTTGATCTCCACGCGCCGGATGCCGGGGATCCTCGCCAGGCCGGCCATGTCGATCTCGTTGTCGAAGTGCCCGACGTTGCCGACGACGGCCTTGTCCTTCATGGCGGCCATGTGCTCGGCGGTGATGATGTCGCGGTTGCCGGTGGCGGTGATGAACAGGTCGGCGGTGGCCACGACGTCCTCCACGCGCGCGACCTGGTAGCCCTCCATCGCCGCCTGCAGGGCGTTGATCGGGTCGATCTCGGTGACGACGACGCGCGCGCCCTGGCCGCGCAGGGAGTCCGCGCTGCCCTTGCCGACGTCCCCGAAGCCGCAGACCACGGCCACCTTGCCGCCGACGAGGACGTCGGTGGCGCGGTTGATGCCGTCGATGAGGGAGTGGCGCACGCCGTAGGTGTTGTCGAACTTCGACTTCGTCACCGCGTCGTTGACGTTCATCGCCGGGAACCGCAGCACGCCGTGGCGGTGCATCTCGTACAGGCGGTGCACGCCGGTGGTGGTCTCCTCGGTCACGCCGCGGATGCCGGCGGCCAGGCGCGTGAACCGCTGCGGGTCCTGCTCGAGGCTGCGGCGCAGCAGGTCCAGGACGGCGCGGCGCTCCTCGGAGTCCTCCTCGGACGCGGCCGGGACGCCGCCGGCGGCCTCGTGCTCCGCGCCCTGGTGCACCAGCAGCGTGGCGTCGCCGCCGTCGTCGAGGATCATGTTCGGCCCGGTCGCGCCGTCCGGGCCGCCCGGCCAGCGGAAGATCCGGTCCGCGCACTCCCAGTACTCCTCCAGGGTCTCGCCCTTCCAGGCGAAGACGGGCACGCCGGCGGGCGCCTCGGGGGTGCCGCCGCTGCCCTCCGGCCCGACGACGACGGCGGCCGCGGCCTCGTCCTGGGTGGAGAAGATGTTGCAGCTGGCCCAGCGCACCTGCGCGCCGAGGGCGACCAGGGTCTCGATGAGCACGGCGGTCTGCACCGTCATGTGCAGGGAGCCGGCGATGCGCGCGCCGGCGAGCGGCTTCGACTCGCCGTACTCCTCGCGCAGCGCCATCAGGCCGGGCATCTCGTGCTCGGCCAGGCGGATCTGGTGGCGGCCGGCGTCGGCCAGCGACAGGTCTCGGACCTGGTAGTCCACAGCAGTGCCTTCCTCGGGGCTGACGGGGGCGCAGCGCCGCGCGCGCACCCGGCCCGGGTGCGCGGCTGAGCGCTGCGGCCCGGCGCGGCCCCTCTGGGCCAGTGGTCACCACCGGCGCCGAACACCTCCCAGCGTAGCCGCCGGACGGAGTCCGCACGCGGTCACCGGAGCGTCCCGCACGGCTGCACGCCACCTGTGTCGAGGGCGGGGCCGCGGGTCAGGGGACCTGGCGGTCCGCGCGGCCGGCGGGGTGGGCGCCCGAGCCCGGCCGCGCGCCCGCCCCCGCGGACCCGCCGGTTCCCGCGCCGCCGCGCAGGGAGGTGGTCCCGTCCGCGGTGCGGGAGGCGCGGCGGTGGACGGTGAGGGTCATCACCAGGACGACCACCGCGCCGACGACGAGCCCGAGCAGGGCGCTCGCGGCGGTGTTCACCAGCCAGCCGACGACGCCGCCGAGCGCCCCGGTGGCCGCCGCCGCGGCCTCCTCCAGGTGGTGCACGCCGTCGTAGAGGGCGTCCAGGCCCAGGTCGTGGCTGCCCACGAGGAGGATGTGCCCGCCGACCCACAGCATCGCCGCGGTCCCGACCACGGTCAGCGCGGTCAGCAGCCGCGGCATCCCCTTGACCAGCCCGCGACCGACCCGGGCGACGCCCGGGCTCGGCTTCGCCGCCAGGTGCAGCCCGACGTCGTCCATCTTCACGATCAGCCCGACCACCCCGTAGACCAGGACGGTGATGCCGACCGCCACGATCGCGAGGATCACCGCCCGGGAGGCGAACGGCTGGTCGACCACCTCGTTGAGGGCGATGACCATGATCTCCGCGGAGAGGATGAAGTCGGTGCGCACGGCGCCGCGCACGATGGTGTCCTCGTCCAGCAGGGTCGCCGCGTCGGCGTGGGAGGCGCCGTGGTGCCCGCTGAGGCGGGCCCAGACCTTGTGGGCGCCCTCGTAGCACAGGTACGTGCCGCCGATCATGAGGAGCGGGGTGAGCAGGACCGGGAGGAACTGGCTCAGCAGCAGCACCACGGGCAGGATGACCAGCAGCTTGTTGCGCAGCGACCCCCTGGCGATGCGCTTGATGATCGGCAGCTCGCGCTGGGCGGCCAGGCCGTGCACGTACTGCGGGGTCACCGCGGTGTCGTCGACGACGACGCCGGTGGCCTTCGCGCTCGCCCGTGCGGCAGCGGCCCCGATGTCGTCGACGGAGGCAGCGGCCGCGCGCGTCAGCGCCGCCACGTCGTCGAGGAGGGCGACGAGTCCGCTCACAGCAGTCCTTCCGGGGGGTCGGGGCACGACGGCGGTCCGAGGAGGACCGCCGTCCGACGAGGTTCCTCCTCCCGAGCGGACTCAGCACCTCCAGAGCCGCTCGGGTGGCGCAGCGGCTCAGGCCAGGGCGTCGCGCAGGTCGGCCACGTGGGGGCTGATCGCCGGGTCCATCCCGGAGCCCAGCGCCAGGTAGGTCGCGGCGAAGTCGGTGCGCGCCACCAGCAGGCCCAGCCGCTCCAGCTCCGACGCCTCCTCGGCGACGACCTCGCTGACGCGCACCCCGGAGCGCTCGGCCAGCGCCAGCACCGCGTGCGAGGCCGCCTCGGCGCGCTCGCGCAGCAGCAGCAGGCGCAGCCGCGGCCCCGCCGGGGCCTCGTCGAGGAAGGGGTCGGCGAAGACGTCGTCCGGGCTGGAGGCGAAGGGGCCCCCGAAGGTGGCCACGACGTCACCGGCGTCGTCCGGCAGCGTCCCCGCCATCGCGGGCACGCGGGCGGTGCGGGCCAGCACGGTGGCCGCGCGCGCGGCGGCGACCGCCGAGACGGGGCCGTCCCCGAGCACCACGGGCACCGAGCCGGCCAGCTCGACCGCGAGGGACTTGGCGGGGTTGACGAACGTCTCCGACGACGGGCGCGCCGTCGCGGCCTCGGCGTCGAGGGCGTCGGCGAGGCGCTCGAGGTCGGCCGGCTGCGCGGTGAGCAGCCCGAGGCGGTCGCACGCGACGAGCACCGGGGTCAGCAGGGACCACAGCGCGGTGCGCGTGGTGGGCACCGCCACGGCGTCCCGGCCCGGCGCGGGGGTCGGCACGTGCGCGCCGCGCACCTGGGCGCTGACCCGGCTGAGGGAGGAGTCGGCGCCGCCGACCGTGACCACCCGCGCCCCGCGGCGTCCCGCCTCGGCGACCAGCGTCGTCGCCGGTGAGGAGGAGCCCGACAGCGAGACGGCGACGACGAGGTCGAGGGGCCCGATCCAGCCGGGCAGGACGTCGCCGGTGCGCACGTGCACCGGCACCGGCGAGGCGGCGCCGGTCAGGGCGGCGACCGCGTCGCCGACCACCGAGGCGCCGCCGCGGGCGGCGACGAGCACCGCGCGCGGGCGGTCCCCGGCGTCCAGGCGGTGCAGCCCCGCCTCGGCGGCCAGGTCGGCGGCGCGGCGCACCTGCGCGCCCGCGCCGGCCAGGGCGCGCAGGACGCCGGAGGGGTCGGCCTCCGCCAGCGCGTCGGGGTCGTCGAGGAGCTGCTCGTCGATCACCGGTCCTCCCCCGTCCCCGCCGCGGGCCGGGCCTCGTCGGCGAGCAGCACCGGCACGCCGTCCAGCACCGGGTAGGCGACGGCGTGGCCGGGGTCGGTGCACCGCAGCTCCAGGCCCCCCTCGGGCCCCGTCGCGTCCAGCAGCCGCGCGCGGTCGGCGGGGCAGCGCAGCAGCTCGCGCAGCCACGGCTGCTGCCAGGGCAGCCCCGCGCCGGCCTCCTGCGCGCTCACGCGGCGCCGCCGCGCACCTGGGCGAGCACGGCGTCGCGCACGGAGGCCATGGTGGCCTCGTCCGCGCCCTCGACGTTCAGGCGCAGCAGCGGCTCGGTGTTGCTCGGGCGCAGGTTGAACCACCACGACGGCTCCTCCCCCGGCGGGGAGGAGACCGTGAGCCCGTCGAGGTCGTCCACCCGCCCGCCGCGCGCCGTCCACGCCTCCTCCACCGACCGCGTGATCGCGGCGACGTCGTCCACGCGGGAGTTGATCTCGCCGCTGGCGGCGTACGGGTCGTGCTCGGCCAGGAGCTGGGAGAGCGGGCGCTCCTGCTCGCCGAGCGCGGCGAGCACGTGCAGGGCCGCGAGCATGCCGGTGTCGGCGCCCCAGAAGTCGCGGAAGTAGTAGTGCGCGGAGTGCTCCCCGCCGAAGACGGCGCCCGTGCGGGCCATCTCGGCCTTGATGAAGGAGTGCCCGACCCGGGTGCGCACCGGGGTGCCGCCGGCGCGCTCGACGAGCTCGGGCACCGCGCGGGAGGTGATGAGGTTGTGCAGCACCGTGCCCCGCCCGCCCTCGCGGGCCAGCTCGCGCAGCGCGACGAGGGCGGTGACGGCGCTGGGGCTGACCGCCTGCCCGCGCTCGTCGACGACGAAGCAGCGGTCGGCGTCCCCGTCGAAGGCGAGGCCGAGGTCGGCGCCGTGCTCGCGCACGGCGGCCTGCAGGTCGCGCAGGTTCTCCGGCTCCAGCGGGTTGGCCTCGTGGTTGGGGAAGCTGCCGTCGAGCTCGAAGTACAGCGGGACGACGTCCAGCGGCAGCGCGGGCAGCCCCGCCGCGGTGCCGAGCACGGCCGGCGCGGTCAGGCCCGCCATGCCGTTGCCGGCGTCCACGACGACGCGCAGCGGCCGGATCCCGCCGAGGGGGACCAGGGAGCGCAGGTGGGCGGCGTACTCCCCGAGCAGGTCGCGCTCGGTGCGCGCGCCCGGCCGCGGGGCCGGCGGCACGCCGTCCCCGGCGGGGTCGAGGTAGGCCTGCGCGAGGTCGCGCACCTGCGCCAGGCCGGACTCCTGGCCCACCGGCCTCGCGCCCTCGCGGCACAGCTTGATGCCGTTGTAGGCGGCCGGGTTGTGGCTGGCGGTGAACATCGCGCCCGGCGCGTCCAGGGAGCCGCTGGCGAAGTACAGCCCGTCGGTGGAGCACAGGCCGATGACGAGGACGTCGCCGCCGCGGTCGGTCACGCCCCGCGCGAAGGCGTCGACGAGGCCCGGGGAGGTCGGGCGCATGTCGTGGCCGACCACCATCGCGCCCCCGCCGCCGGCGACGCCGAGGACGTCCGCGGCGGCGGCGCCGAGGGCGCGGGCCACCACGGGGTCCAGCTGCTCCGGGGACAGGCCGCGCACGTCGTAGGCCTTGACGATCCTCGACAGGTCCAGCGGCGCCTCCGGCATGGCCGCGAGCGTAGCCAGCCGCTCACCCGCCGGTGTCAGCACCGGCGCGCGCCCGGGCCCGTGCTGGTGCTGACACCCGGTCGTGCCCGGTGCGTCCGGTGCGTCCGGTCGGTCCGGGATGTCGCGACGCGCCGCATCCTCAACGCCGCGCGGGGCCCTGCCGATGGGACGGCGTCCGCGGCGCCCTCGCCGCCGCTCGCCTGGAGGCACGCATGCCCCGCACCGCCGCTCCCCGTCCCGCTCCCCGCACCGCTCCTGGTCCCACCGCTCCTGCCACCACCGTCGTGCCCGACACCACCGTCGTGCCCGACACCGCCGTCGTGCCGGGCACCACCGTCGTGCCCGACACCGCCGTGGTGCCGGCCGCAGCCGCCGTCCCGGCGCAGCGATCGCGCCGCCCGCGCGCGGCCGACCCCGCGCAGCCGCTGGGCTCCCTCACGCAGCGCGAGCACCGCCGCGAGGACGCGTGCCCCGCGTGCGGCGGGCAGCGGCTGGTGCGGCTGTCGATGACCCTGACCGACGGGACGCCGGTGCGCTTCACCTCCTGCCGCCGGTGCGAGCACCGCCGCTGGGAGGCCGCGGGCGACGAGCTGAGCATCGACAGCGTGCTCGACCACTCCCGCAAGCAGGGCTGAGGCGCCCTCCGGGCCGGGTCAGTCCGGGCCGGGTCAGTCCGGGCCGGGTCAGTCCGGGCCGGGATCGCGCAGCACCCGCAGGTGGCCGCGGCGGCCGACCTCGGCGCCCACGGCGGCGGCCGGCGCGACGACGGGCTCCGGCGCGGGCCGCGCCGCCTCGCGCACGGCGTCCGCCAGCGCGAGCAGGTCGTCGTGGCTGTGCCGGTGCTCGTAGGCGTCCTGCTGCAGCCGCACGACCTCCCAGCCGCGGGGCGCGGTCAGCCGCTCGGCGTGCGCGGGGCACAGGTCGTAGTTGTGCGGCTCCGCCACCGTCGCCAGCGGACCCAGGACCGCCGTGGAATCGGCGTAGACGTACGTCAGGGTCGCGATGGCCGGGGCCCCGCACCCGCTTCTGCTGCACCGCCTCGAAGCCACGGCCAGACGCTACTCCTCCGCCGCGCGGTCCGTCCGCTGATCCGCGCATCCGCCGCGCGCGCCGCGGCCCGCGACCGGCCCGCCACTAGCCTGGCCGCCATGGCCGCACCCTCGGCGCCGCGCGCCTCCCGCACCCGCCGGCGCGACCGCCACGGCCGGGGCCTGCGGGGTCCGCTGCTGCCGGTCGGGGTGCCGGGCGCCCGCACGCGCGCCGAGCGCTTCGACGACGTCGTGCTCGGCTCCGTCGAGCGGCTGGAGCGGCGCTGGGCCGAGCAGCTGTCGCAGATCGAGTTCGCCGTCGAGGACGTGCCGCCGCCGGACGCCGTCCGCCCCGAGCGCGACGAGGTGCCC
This sequence comes from Quadrisphaera sp. DSM 44207, assembly GCF_900101335.1. NCBI lineage: Bacteria > Bacillati > Actinomycetota > Actinomycetes > Kineosporiales > Kineosporiaceae > Quadrisphaera > Quadrisphaera sp. DSM 44207. Next base: position 514,173 of record NZ_FNKA01000001.1, read on the forward strand.
CTGGGCCGGTTCGAGCCGGCCGCGGACGGCGCGGGCCCGCGCGTGGTGGTCTACCGGCGGCCGCTGGAGACGCGCGGCGCCGACGAGCCGGACCTGGCCGCCCTCGTGCACGAGGTCGTCGTCGAGCAGGTCGCCTCCGCGCTCGGCGTGGAGCCGGAGCAGGTCGACCCCCGCTACCCCGGCGACGACCGCTGAGGCGCACCGCCGGGACGCCCCTGGAGCGCGCACCGGGACCGGGCCCGTCAGGGCGTGCCGGAGACCCGCACCGCCACCTGGTCGGCGCCCGGCGCGGGCGCGGTGACCGGCAGCACCGAGAGCAGCCCGCCGCCGCCGGGGCCGGGCAGGTCCAGCCGCAGCGCGGCCACCACCGCGGGCGCCCCGTCGACCGGGGTGAGCAGCAGCCCCACGGGCAGCCGGTCACCGGCGCCCCGGAGGTCCACGACGTCCACGCGCACCGCCCGCCCGGCCGGCACCTGCAGGCGCTGGGGCGCCAGCGCCGTGCCGGCCGCGTCGAGCACCCGGACGTCCACGGCGGCGCCGCCCTGCGACCCGTCCGCGGCGTCGTCCGCGGCGTCGTCCGATGCGGCGGCGAGGACGAGCGCGCCCGATGGCGGGTCGCCGTCCCCCGCGCCGGGCGGCGCGGCCAGGGCCGTGGGGGCGTCGACGGCGGTGGCGGAGGAGGCCCACGCCAGGTCGCTCGCGCCGTCCGCGCCCGGGGCCGAGCGCAGCAGCGCCGAGGCCACCACGGGCCCGTCGGCGTCGACGAGCAGCGCGTGGTCGCCGGGGGGCGCGCCGTCCAGGCGCACGTCGACGACCGAGCCGGGCGGGACGGTGACGGCCGGGGTGGTGCCGGCGGGCGTGGAGGTGCCGTCCGGGCCGCGCAGGGACCACTCGGCGACCACGGGCCCGGTGCCGGGGTTGGCCAGGCGCAGCGCCGGCGGCGCGCCGCCGGCGACGACCGCGACGCCGGGCACCACGGCGCGCAGAGCGGCGGGCGCCGCGGGCAGGAGCACCTCGGTGCCGCCCGGGGTCAGGCCCCGCAGCACCTGCTGCACCGCCCACGCCGCCACGCCCGCGCCGCTGGAGCGCACCTGCACGGCCAGGCGGCCGGCGCCGGGCACGACGCCCTCGAGCAGCACCGAGCGCTGCTCCCCCGCGGCCAGCGCCAGCGCCTGCAGGCCCGCCGGCTGCTGCGCCCCGTCGGGCGTGAGCACCGTGACGTCGACGCTGGCGGCGGTGCGCCCGGGGTTGGCGAGCACCAGGCGCACGGAGGAGCCGACCTCGGTGCTGCCCCCGACCAGCCACTGCTCGGACGCGGGCGGGACGCAGGGCGCGGCGGCGAGGCCGCGCAGGTCCCCGGACGGCGCCACGGCGGCGGTGACCCCGGCGGCCAGGGCCGTGCCCTCCGCCACGGGTGCGGCGGTGGCCAGCAGCGTGCCGGCGCCGCGCACGTCCGCGCCGACCAGCTGACCGCGCACCTGCCCGAGCACGGGCGCCGCGGCCGGGGCCCGCCCGTCCTGCTGCCCGTCCTGCTGCCCGTCCTGCTGCTCGACGGCCGGCTCGAGCGCTAAGGCCGGGCCGTCGTCCGGCTGCTCGGCGCCGAGGCGCAGCACGCGCGCGACGGTCGCGGCGGGCACCGCCGGCTGCGCGCCGGGCAGGCCGGCCACGGCGCCGGGCGCCTGCGGGGACAGCGCGGTCGGCGGCCCCGGGCACACGAGGGAGCCCGCCGCCGCGGGCACGCGCACTCCCGCGCCGGCGGTGCCGGCGGCCACGGCCGGCGCGGGAGTGCCGGTGGCGCAGACGGCCACCACCACGGCCAGGACGGCGGCCGGCGGCGCGGCCGCGGCCAGCGCCGGGCGCAGCCCGGGCCAGCCGCCGGGCCACCCGCCGGGCCGGCGCAGCTGCCCGGCCCAGCGGGCACGGCGCCGGACGGCCTGCGGCCCGGGGTCGGGAGTCGGGTCGGTCACGGGGTCGGTCATAGGGTCGGTCTCCGTCGGGCGCCGGGCACGGGCACGGCCAGCAGTCCGGTCAGCAGGAGCACGAGGCCCTGCAGGACGGTCCACGCCGACGCCTCGGGGTCGGAGCGCACGACCTCCAGGGAGCCGCCCTGCGCGGGGACCTCGAAGGCCGCCGCCCAGCCGGCGTGCTGCACCGAGCGCAGGGGGCGCCCGTCGAGGGTGGCGCGCCAGCCCGGGTCCGCGCGCTCGGCGAGCACGACCGTGCGCCCGCCGGCGCCCTCGGGGGCCGGCGGCAGCTGCGCGACGACGTCCGCGCCGGAGGACGGCAGGGCCGTGACGACGGTGCCGTCGGCGGCGAGCAGGCGCGCGCGGGCCGGCCGGTCGGGCGCGTCGGCGCCGCCGCCGCTGGCCGGGACGACGCGGTGCAGCACGCCCGCCGGAGCCGCGCCGGCCCGCGCGAGGCCGGGCACGGCGTCCAGGGGGCTGGAGCCGTCGGCCGGGGCCCCGGACGAGGTGGATGCAGCGGTGGCGGAGGTGCGGGCGAGGACGAACCCGACGCCGAGGTCGGCCAGCAGGGGGCGCGGGTCGGTGCGCCCGGCCACGAGCACGGCGGCGGCCGAGCGCAGCGCCTGCTCGGCGGCGTCCGGGGCGCCGGTCGACGGCCGGGCCAGCGGCCCCTCGACGCGGGAGGCCGCCCGCACCGCCGAGGCGTCGGCCAGCGACGCGCCGCCGCGCTGCAGGGACGCCGCGGCGGAGCCGTCGTCGGCGAGGTCGAGCACGAGGGTGCGCACGGCGTCCGGGGAGGCCGCGGCGTCGCGGGCGACGGTCGGGGCGGCCGGCTGCACCCGGCGCAGGTCCTGCTCGCCCGCCAGCTGCGCGGCCGCGGCCGCGCCGAGCGCGAGGGCCGGGGCCAGCAGCGCCAGGGCCGTGCCGGTGGCCAGGGCGGTGCGCGGCCCGCGCGCGGCCCTGGCCCGCACGAGCGCGGGCGCCGGGCCGGCGAGCGCCGCGGCGAGGCGCGCGGCGCCGTCCAGCGCGACGACGCCGAGGCCGAGCAGCAGCAGGCTGGTGCCGGCGCCGGCCCAGCCGGTCACGGCGGGCACCTGGCCGGTGCCGGCGGGCAGGTCCAGGGTCGTCACCGCCGTGCGGCCGGCCACCAGCGCGACGGCCAGGCCCGCGGCGGCCAGCGCCCAGCCCAGCCGCGACGCCGGCGCCGGGGCCCGGCCGGCGCCGGCGCGCGCCGAGGGCCGCGAGCGGGCGCCGAGGGCCGCGAGCGCGGCGGCGGCGAGCAGCGCGCCGGGCAGCAGCACGAGGGGGGAGGCCACCGCCTGCGGGGCCCCGAGCAGCAGCTGCCAGGACGGCGCGGGCGCCGTCGGCACCGGCCAGGAGGGGTCGGCCAGCAGCACCCGCGGATCGGCCAGCGCCGGTGCGAGCAGCGGGCCGAGAACGGCCACGGGGGCCAGCAGGGCCCAGGCCAGCGGGCTGCTCCAGCGGCGCAGGAGCACGAGCGCGGGCGGCAGCGCGAGCAGGACCAGCAGCAGCGCGGGCGCCCCGGCGACGGCGGCGCAGGCGGCGAGCCCGGCGCCAGCGGCCGCCGGCAGGGCGCGGCGGCGGGAGCGGGACGTCGCCGCGCGCGCCAGGCCCAGGGCGGCCCAGGGCAGGGCCAGGTGCGCGACCAGGGCCGCGATCCGGCCGGTGGCGACGGCGGCGGTCAGCGGCGGCGCGGCCGCCCACGCCAGGCCCGCGGCCGCGCGCAGCGGCACCGAGCGGGTCAGGGCGCCGGCCGCGACCCAGCCGCCGAGCCCGGCCAGGGGCGGGGCCAGCAGCACGAGCGCGGTCACCGCGAGGCCGGGCGAGGCGCCGGCCGGCACCGACAGCGCCCACAGCACCGACAGCCACGGGTCGGCGGCCGCGGAGGAGCCGAGCCCGGCCGGCTGCCACGGCGTGCGCGCCGCGCGCCACAGCTCGCCCAGGGACGGCGCGGGCGCGAGCGCGCCGCCGACGAGGTCCCCGCGGCCGACCAGGCGGTGCTGGCCGAGCGCGCTCGCGGCGGTCAGCACGGCGAGCAGCGCCGCCAGGGCCGTGCGCTGCCCGCGGCGGCGCTCGGCCGCGGCGGCCTCGGTCACCGGCGGCGGCTCGGCGTCCGGGGCCTCCCCCGCGCCGGGCAGCCACGTGCGGCGCGCGACGCGGTCGCGGTGCCACCCGAGCACCTCGCGCCGCCCGGCGAGCAGGGGGCGCAGGGCGCGGCGCGGCAGGCGGCGGGTGCGGGCGGCGGCGCGGCGCGCCGTCCACAGCCGCCCGGGGCGCAGCAGGGCGGCGAGCACCGCGGTCAGCTCCGCGGGTGCGCGGTCGGGCTGCTTGGTGGCCATGCGGCCCAGGGCGCGCAGGACGCCGCCGGCGAGGGCGGCCAGGGCGACGAGGGGCAGCAGCGGCAGGGCCGCGCCCGCGAGGAGGCCGTGGGTGCGGTGGCGCCGGTCGGTCCAGCGCGGGGCGCGGGAGGCGGGCGTGGGCCGCTGGCCTCGGCGGGTGGCGTCGGCGTGGCGCACCACGGCACCGGGCACGACGATCACGCGGGCCCCGGCGAGGCGGGCGCGCCGGCACAGGTCCAGGTCCTCCCCCAGCACCGGCAGGGCCGGGTCGCCGCCGAGGGCCTCGAGCAGGTCGGCGCGCACGAGCATGCCGGCGGTGGAGACGGCCAGGACGTCGTCGCGGTCGTCGCGCTGGCCCTGGTCGGCGTCCCCGGCCTCGACGCCGGTCAGGCGGCGCCCGAGGGGGCTGGTGCTGAAGCCCGCCTCCTGCAGCAGGGCCGGGTCGTCCCACTCGCGCAGCTTGCAGCCGGCGATCCCGACGGACGGCGCGACCTCGACCGCGGCGAGCAGGCGCTCCAGGGCGTCGGGGGCGGGAGCGCCGTCGTCGTGCAGCAGCCACACCCAGTCCGGGGCCGGGGTCGGGGTCGGGGCCGGGGCCGCCTCGGAGGGCTCGGCGGCTGCGGCGGCGGCCTCGGCGCGGGCGGCGTCGTGCGCGAGGCGGTCGGCGTCCGCGGCGGCCAGCGCGGCGCGCACGGCGTCGAGGAAGCCCGCCCGCCGCTGCACGGCCAGCGGCGCCGAGGGCAGCAGCTCCTGCAGCAGCAGCGCGGTGTCGTCGCGGGAGGCGGCGTCGACGGCCCGGACGTCGTCCGGGCGCCGGGTCTGCGCCGCCACGGCCGCCAGCACCTCGGGCAGCCACCGCTGGCCCTCGCAGGAGACCAGCACCGCCAGCACCCGGGAGGGGCGGCGGGCCGGTCCTGCGCCGCCCAGCGGCGGCCGGGGCCGCGGCAGCGGGGGGACCTGCTGGTGCCCGCCGCCGGGCGCCGGCGCCGGAGCGGTCGCGGGGGCGCCGGTGAGCGCCCGCCCCGCGACGTCCAGGGGCCCCAGCTCAGACCGCCCGGCGCTTGACGCGGCGGCGCTCGCGCTCGCTCAGACCGCCCCAGATGCCGAAGCGCTCGTCGTTCTCGAGGGCGAACTCCAGGCACTCCACGCGCACTTCGCAGGACAGGCACACGCGCTTGGCCTCGCGCGTGGAACCGCCCTTCTCGGGGAAGAACGCCTCGGGGTCCGTCTGGGCGCACAGCGCGCGCTCCTGCCAGCTGACCTGCTCGGTCCCGCGCTCGGCGGGCTCGGTGCGGGGGCGCGGGATGCCCAGGGAGATGGCCGAGAGCTGACCGGTGTCCGTGCTCATGTCGCGTACCCCTTCCGGTGGTTCGAACGCGCCTCGACGGGGTACTGATCACCCTCGGGCCGTCACCGAATTACAGGGGTGCGACTACCCACCGTCAACCGGAATGGAGACACTGCCCGGACTTCTTTCCGGGCCCCTTCCGCGACACGCGGAGCAGAATCGGACAGGCCGGGCGAGCCGCCCCCGCCGCCGGGTCCGCGCAGGTCCGGAGGGCATGGGCGAGGATGGTCGCCGTGATGCGCGCGTGAGGGTCGTGGTGCTGGCCGGCGGGGTCGGCGGGGCCCGGTTCCTGCGGGGCCTGAGGGCTCACCTGGCGGCGGCGGAGGACCCCGCGCTGCGCTCCGCCGAGGTGGTGGCCGTCGTCAACACCGCGGACGACGTCACGATGCACGGGCTGCGGATCTGCCCCGACCTCGACACGGTGATGTACACCCTCGGCAGCGGCGTCGACGAGGAGCGGGGCTGGGGGCAGCGCGACGAGCGGTCCACGGTCGCGGAGGAGCTCGTGCGCTACGGCGAGGGCCCGGAGTGGTTCACCCTCGGCGACCGCGACCTCGCCACCCACCTGGTGCGCACGCGCCTGCTGCGCGAGGGGGTGCCGCTCAGCGCGGTCACGGCGCGCCTGTGCGAGCGGTGGCGCCCCGGCGTGCGGCTGCTGCCGATGAGCGACGACCCGGTGGAGACCCACGTCGTCCTCGCCGACGGGCGCACGGTGCACTTCCAGGAGTGGTGGGTGCGCCTGCGCGCGGGCGTGCCGGCCGTGCGCTTCGAGGCCGTCGGCTCGCAGGCCGCCGCGCCCGCGCCCGGCGTGCTCGAGGCGCTCGCCGGCGCGGACGCCGTGCTGCTGCCGCCGTCCAACCCCGTGGTCTCGATCGGCACCGTCCTCGGCGTGCCGGGGGTGCGCGAGGCGGTGCGCTCCTGCTCCGCGCCCGTGGTGGGCGTCTCGCCCGTGCTCGGCGGCGCGGTGGTGCGGGGCATGGCCGACGCGTGCCTGCGGGCGATCGGCGTGGAGACCTCCGCCGCGGCCGTCGGCGGCCTGTACGCGGACCTGCTCGACGCCTGGCTCGTCGACGACGCCGCGGACGGCGCGCTGCACGGCACGACCGTGCCGGGCGGGCGCGCGCCGGTGCTGGCGCGCCCGCTGCTCATGCGCGACGTCGCCGCCGCGGCCGACCTCGCCGGCGCGGCGCTCGCGACCGCCCTGGACGCCGGCCGGGTGCGCGCGTGAGGCCCCTGCTGGCCCTGGTGCTGCGGGCCAACCGCGCCACCAGCGCCCTCGTCGGCCTGCTCGCCGCGCGGGTGGCCCGCTGGGACGGCGCGACGTGCACCGACGTCGACGGGCTGCGGGTGTGCGCCGGGGCGCGCGGGCGCTCCTTCGCGCGCGGCGGCACCTGCTACGGCGACACCTACGTCACCGGCTCCTCCCCCGCTGCCGTCTCCCCCGAGCGCCTGCGCCACGAGCGGGTGCACCAGGAGCAGTGGCGCCGGTTCGGGCTGCTCTTCCCCCTGCTGTACGCGCTCGCCGGCGCCGACCCGCTGCGCAACCGGTTCGAGACGGCCGCGGGCCTGGAGGACGGCGGGTACCGGAGGGCGGGGCGGTGACGGCGCCGCACGAGGTGACCGCGGTCGCCGTCCCCGGGCTGCCGGAGGTGCGCGCCGGCGACGACCTGGCGGGCCTGGTGGTGCGCGCCTGCGCCGCCGCCGGCCTGGCCCTGCGCGACGACGACGTCCTCGTCGTCGCCAGCAAGGTCGTCGCCAAGGCCGAGGGGCGCTCGGTCGCGGCGTCCGACCGCGGCGACGCCGTCCGGTCGCAGACCGTGCGCGTCGTCGCCGAGCGGCGCCTGCCCGACGGGCGCACCACGCAGGTGGTGCAGTCGCGCTCCGGGCCCGTGATGGCGGCCGCGGGCGTCGACGCCTCGGACGTCGAGCCGGGCACGGTGCTCCTGCTGCCCGCCGACCCCGACGCCTCGGCGCGGGCGCTGCGCGCGCGGGTGGCGCAGCTGGCCGGCGTCCGGCCCGCCGTGGTCGTCTCCGACACCGGCGGGCGGCCGTGGCGCGACGGCGTCACCGACTTCGCGCTCGGCGCCGCCGGGCTGGAGCTGCTGGACGACGTGCGCGGGCGCCTCGACCGCACCGGCCGGCCCCTGGAGGTGACCGTGCGCGCGGTCGGGGACGAGGTCGCGGCCCTGGCCGACCTCGTCAAGGGCAAGGCCGCGGGGCTGCCGGTGGCGCTCGTGCGCGGCCTGGGGGCCGCGGTGGCGCCCGAGGACGGGCCCGGGGCAGCGGCGCTGGTGCGGGTCGGGCCCGCGGACTGGTTCGCGCACGGGCACGTGGAGGCGGTGCGGGCGGCGCTGGGGGTGCCGGTCGGGGTGCCCGCGGCGTCCGGCGGGGTTGACCCGGCGCCGATCGCGCCCGGCGGGCCGGTGGCCGAGCGGGTGGCGCGCGCGCTGCTCGTCGCCCGCGCCGGCCGGGCGCCGTCCGGCGTCGTCGCCGAGGCGGACGGCGAGCGCGTGCTCGTGCGCGGGGAGCCGTTCGGCGTGGGCGTGCTCGTGGAGCGCGTGCGCGCCGCCCTGTGGGCCGAGGCCCTGGACGCCGACGTCGTCGTCGCGCCCAGCGCCGCGTCGGCCACCGTCACGGCGAGCGAGAGGCCCTCTCCCCCGCCCCCGCGGTGATCGTGCATGCCAGGACCACGGCGACCCAGAGGTGCAAGATCACGAGGGGGATGGGGCGGACGGGTGGGGCCACGCACCTCGCCCCATCCCCCTCCGGAGCGCTTTCGTGCGCCCAACTGCGGTGTGAGGGGCCCTCGGAGCGCAGGTGGGCGCACGAAAGCGGCTGGGGGGTGCGGCTGCTGCGGGGGAGGGTGCAGGAGCGGGTGCGGGGGTGGCCGGCGGCTCGTCAGGTGCGCATGCCCGTCGCCCGCGGGGTGTGGCGGGGCAGCGGCGCCCGGGGGCCGCGGCGGGGCCGCGAGGTGCCGGCCAGCTCGAGCAGCCGCTGCACCCGGTAGCGGTGCCCGCGGTAGCACTCGATCACCTCGGCGCACCCAGCGTCGTCGAGCACCTCGCCCGTCAGCGCCCAGGAGACGTTCTTCGGGACGTGGAGGTCGGCGAAGCTGAACGCGTCCGGGTCCCCGTGCGCGCGGTGGCGCACCTCCGCGGCCGTCCACACCCCCACCCCCGGCAGGGTGCGCAGCGCGGGCTCGACGCACCCGGCCTCCATCGCCACCGTGCGCTCCAGCCCGGACGCCGACCGGGCGGCCAGCTGCACCACCGAGCGCCGCCGCTCCTCCACGCCGGCGCGCAGCCACTCCCAGCTCGGGATGGCGGCCCAGTCGCGCGGGGACGGCGGCACGCGCATCCCGGCCGCGGGCCCGCCGGGGCGGGCGGGCAGGCCGGGAGCGGGCTCGCCGAAGCGCAGCAGCAGGTCGCGCCAGGCGCAGCGGGCCTCCCGCAGGGTGACGACCTGCTCGACCGCCGCCCCCGCGAGCGCCTCGAAGACCGCGCGCGTGCGCAGCACCCGCACCCCCGGCCGCGCCCGCCACGCCGCCACGAGGCGCGGGTGCTCGGGGCGGGGGCGGAACCCGTCGTCGTCCTGGTCCTCCCCCAGCAGCTCAGGGACGCCGTCCAGCAGCCACGCGGCCCCCTCGCCCCACGCCCGGGCGAGCACGGCGCCAGAGCAGGCGCGCAGCTGCAGCAGCGCCGTCCCGCACGGGGTGCGCGTGGCCCACCACCACGAGCCGTCCGGGCAGCGGCGCACGGCCGGGTCGCCCGCGCCGCGGCGCAGGATCGAGAAGGTGGCGTCGAGGTCGAGGTCGCGCGAGGGGCGCCAGCGCCGCTCGAGACACGCCCCGGCACCGGCGCCGTCCCGGGGAAGGGGGACCGGCAGCACGGGCCCATCCTCCACGCCCGGGCCGCGGCGGCACAGGACTCCCCGGGACAGGACGTCCCGGGACGGGACTCCCAGGGTCCGCCCAGGTGCCTCCGTACAGTGGGAGCGTGGCGAAGGGCAGCACGACGAGGAACGCAGCGAAGGGCTCGGCGAAGGGCTCGGGCGGAGGCGGCGCGCGACCGGCCGGCGCGAGGCCGTCCGGGGACGACCGGTCCGCGCGGCTGGAGCAGGTGCGCCGCTCCCAGCGCGCCGGCGAGCGCCGCCGCACCGCGCTGATCATCGGTGGCGCGGCCGCGCTGGTCGCCGTCCTCGTCGCCGTCGTCGCGGTCGTGATCGTCCGCGAGCAGCGGGCGGAGGACCCGGCGCTCGTCGGGCTCCCGGCGTCCGCGGCGGCGTGCGACCCGGTGCAGACCCAGCCGGCGACGGGCGTGAGCGAGCACGTGGGGCCGGGCACGTCGTCCCCCGACGTGACCACCGTCGACTACGGCACCGTGCCGGCCGTCTTCGGACAGCACTACGCCTCCCCGGCCTACCCGGCCTCGCCGTTCTACACGGCCGAGGACCGCCCGCCGGTCGAGCAGCTCGTGCACAACCTCGAGCACGGCTACACGATCGCCTGGTACACCGAGGACCTGCCGGAGGACCAGCGCGCCCAGCTGCAGGAGATCGCGCAGGAGGCGCGCGCGCTGGGGGAGACGAACGGCAAGTTCATCGCCGCCCCGTGGGACGCCTCGCGCGGCGAGCTGCCCGAGGGCAAGACGATCGGGCTCGCCCACTGGGGCGCCGAGGAGGGCTCGCTGCAGCTGTGCGGCGCGGTCTCCGGAGAGGCGATCACCGACTTCGTCACCGCCCACCCGTACTCCGACTCCCCCGAGCCGAACGCCGCGTGAGCACCCCGCCGTCCGCGCCGCAGGCGCCGCGCACCGTTCCTCAGCTGCTGGCCGCCCTGAGGGCCAGCGACCTCGGGCGGCCCCGCCTGACGTGGTACGGCGCGGACGGCGAGCGCGTGGAGCTGTCGGCCCGCGTGCTGGAGAACTGGGTCGCCAAGACGGCGAACCTGCTCGTGGAGGAGCTGGACGCCGGCCCGGGCACCCGGGTGCACCTGGCCCTGCCGCCGCACTGGCGCACCGCGGTGTGGGTGCTCTCGGCGTGGGCGGTCGGCGCCGAGCCGGTACTGGCCGCCCCCGGCGCGAGCGGCGCCGGGCCCGTGCCCGCCGCGCCGGACGACGCCGACGTGCTCGTCAGCACGGGTGCTGCGGCGTCCGTGCACGGGCCGGGCCCGCTGCAGGTGGCCGTCGCGCTGCCCGCGCTCGCGCGCTCGGTCGCCGCGCAGGGCCCCCTCGCCCCCGGCGTCCTGGACTACAACGCCGAGGTCGGGGCCTTCGCCGACTCCCTGCCGCCCCTGGCGCAGCCGGCGGACCTGCGCGAGCACCTCGCCGGCGCGCCCGGTGCCGCCGGGCCGTGGCCGCCGCGCGTGCGCCTGCTGGTGCCCGCCGAGCGCTTCGAGCCCGTGCGGGCCCTGCTCGCGCCGCTGGCGGTGGACGGCTCCGTCGTCGTGCTCGGGGCGGGCGCTCCGGACGCCGAGCGGGTGGCCGCCCAGGAGCAGGTCACCGCCCGCGGCTGACGCTCTCGCGGCCGGCCCCGCGCACCGGGCGCGGCCGCCGCGCGACACGCGAGGATCTCCCGAACTGCGCTGATTCGCGCAGTCGGATGCCTACTCTCGGTGACATGCCCGCTCAGACCCCGGCCCGGGGCGCCGCTGCGCGCCGCGCCGCGTGGTGGGCCGCCGCGGCGGTGCTCGCCGGCGCCGGCGCGCTGGGCGGCTGCTCCGACGACGCCGCAGACGCCGCCTCGGACGCCGCCTCCCGGGCCACGGCGGGCGCGAGCGGCGCGCCGACCGCCGGCGAGGCCACCGGCACCGCCGGCGCGACCGCCGACACGGCGGACCCGGCCGGCAGCCCGACCACCAGCCCCAGCGCCACCAGCCCCAGCGCCACCAGCGCGAGCACCGCCAGCCCCAGCACCGCCGGCCCCAGCACCGCTCGCAGCACCCCTCGCGCTCCGAGGAGCACCGCGGCTCCCCCCGCACCAAGCGCGGCCTCGCGGGCACCGCGGGCCTCCGCCGACGCGCCGCCCCCGCCGGAGCCGTCCGCGCCCGCCGGCTCGGCCCCGGTGGTCACCTACTCCGGCTGGGACCCCGACCGGCGCGCGCTGGAGGTCTCGGCGTACGTCCCCGGCGTCGTGGAGAGCGGCGGCAGCTGCGCCCTGAGCGCCCTCCGCGGCTCCTCGCGGCTGTCCGCGTCGGCGGCGGCGGTGCCGGACGCCTCGACGACCGTCTGCGGCCAGCTGCTCCTCCCGGTGACCGGACGGGCGAGCGGCACGTGGGCGCTGACGGTGACCTACTCCTCCCCCGGCAGCCCCGCGGTGTCGACGTCCACGAACCTCGAGGTGACCTGATGCCCCGTCCGCACCCCGCGCCCCGGACGCGACGGAGCCTGCCGGCCGTCGTGGTCGCCGTCGTCGTCGCCGTCGTCGCGGCCCTCGCCCCCGTGCTGGCCCCGGTCGTGGCGCCGGGCGCCGGCACGGCGCAGGCCGCCGTGTCGGGCGGGGCCTTCCGCGCCGGCGACATCGTCAGCGACGCCGTGTTCTTCGACGCCTCGACGATGGACGAGCGCCAGGTGCAGGCGTTCCTCGACGCCCGCGGGTCCGCCTGCCGGGCCGGGGAGATGCCCTGCCTGAAGGACTACCGCGAGGACACCCCCTCCCGCGCCGCCGACGCCAACTGCGCCGGCTACACCGGCGCGGCGCAGCAGAGCGCCGCGCAGGTGGTCGTCGCGGTCGCGCGCAGCTGCGGCGTCAACCCCCGCGCGCTGCTGGTGCTCCTGCAGAAGGAGTCGGGGCTGGTGTCGAAGACGGCCCCCAGCGCCATCAGCTACCGCAGCGCCACCGGCTACGGCTGCCCGGACGGCAAGCCCTGCAACGCCGAGTACTACGGCTTCTCCAACCAGGTCTACCGCGCGGCCTGGGCGTTCAAGAACTACGCCGCCCACGCCGCCACCAGCCCCTACCGGCCGGGGCGCAGCAACGAGATCCTCTTCCACCCCGACCGCGCCTGCGGCAGCGCGCCCGTGCACATCGAGAACCAGGCCACGGCCGGCCTGTACCGGTACACCCCGTACCAGCCGAACGCGGCGGCGCTGGCGAACGTGTACGGCACCGGCGACGCGTGCTCGGCCTACGGCAACCGCAACTTCTGGCGCATCATGACCGACTGGTTCGGCAGCACCCAGCACTCGGTGCTGGGCGAGATGTTCGCGGCGTGGATGGCCGACGGCGGCCCCGACGGGTTCGTCGGCGCGCCCACCGCGGCGGAGGAGTGCACGGCGGCCGGCTGCTCCCAGCGCTTCGCGCGCGGGTCGACCGCGTGGTCCCCGGCCACGGGCGCGCACCTGGTCAAGGGCGACATCGAGGCGGCCTGGCGGGCCCGCGGCGGCGCGACCGGCGCGCTCGGCGTCCCGACCGGCCCCGAGCAGTGCGGCCCGGCGGGCGGCGGGTGCCGCCAGGACTTCGCCGCGGGCGCCGTCCTGTGGTCCCCGGCCGCCGGGGCGCGCGTCGTCGAGGGCGCGGTCCACGCCGCGTGGCGGGCCGCCGGCGGCGCGACCGGCGACCTCGGCGAGCCCCTGGCCGACCAGCGGTGCACCAGCGCGCAGCGCTGCGTGCAGGAGTTCACCGGCGGCACCGTCGCGTGGCTCGCCGGCGCGGACGCGCGGGTCGTCACCGGGCAGGTCCGCGCGGCCTGGACGGCGGACGGCGGCGCGGGCGGCTTCCTCGGCCTGCCCACCGGGGCCGAGCGCTGCGGCCTGGCGGGCGGCGGGTGCAGCCAGGCGTTCGAGCGCGGCACGGTCGTCTCCTCCCCCGCCACCGGCACGCGCGTGGTCAAGGGCGAGATCGACGCCGCCTGGCGCGCCGACGGCGCGCAGGACGGCTTCCTCGGACACCCGGTGGCGAACGAGCGGTGCGGCCTGGCCGCTGGGGGCTGCACGCAGCGCTTCACCCGCGGGACGATCGCGTGGTCGCCGGCCACCGGCGCGCGCCCCGTCAAGGGCGACATCGCCGCCACGTGGACCGGCGACGGCGCCGAGACCGGGTTCCTGGGGTACCCGACCGCGAACGAGCGGTGCGGCCTGGCCGGCGGGGGCTGCACGCAGCGCTTCACCCGCGGCACCATCGCCTGGACCCCGGGCACCGGGGCGCGGGCGGTCAAGGGCGAGATCGACGCCTCCTGGACCGCGGACGGCGCCGAGACCGGATACCTGGGCCACCCCACCGCGAACGAGCGGTGCGGCGCGGCGGGGAGCGGCTGCACGCAGGCCTTCTCGCGCGGCACGATCGCGTGGAGCCCGACCACCGGCGTCTCGCGGGTCAAGGGCGAGATCAGCGCCTCCTGGACCGGCGACGGCGCGCAGGCCGGCTACCTCGGCCACCCCACCGCGAACGAGCGGTGCGGCCTGGCCGGCGGAGGCTGCACCCAGGCGTTCTCCCGCGGCACGATCGCCTGGTCCCCCGCCACCGGCGCCTCCCGGGTCAAGGGCGAGATCAACGCCTCCTGGACCGCCGACGGCGCGCAGGCCGGCTACCTCGGCCACCCCACCGCGAACGAGCGGTGCGGGCTGGCCGGCGGGGGCTGCACCCAGGCGTTCTCCCGCGGCACCATCGCCTGGTCCCCCGCCACCGGCGCCGCCCGCGTCAAGGGCCAGATCGACGCCGCCTGGCGCGGCGCAGGCGCCCAGGGCGGGACGCTGGGCTACCCCACCGCGAACGAGGCCCTCACCGCCGTCGGGTGGACCCAGGCCTTCCAGCGCGGGCGGATCACCGTCACCCGCGACGGCCGCACCACCCTCCCCTAACCCCCGCCCGACCCGCGAGCGGCGCCGCCGGTCAAGTCGCCCGCCGGCCGGGCCGATGCCCACTGGTCCCCGGTGCCGAGCCCAGGAGGTCGCATGTCCGTGCGCCGTCCCCTGACCGTCGCCAGCCTCGTGCTGGCCCTGACCGCGCTGCCGGTGGTGGACCTGCCGGCGGTGGCCGTGCAGCCGCACCCGGTGCCCACCGGGGTGGACGTCGTCCCGCTGGCGGACGACCCGGGCCAGGAGGTCACCGAGGACCGCGACGCCGCACGCGGCACGTCGACGTTCACCGTCGTGCCCGAGGAGGGGGCGGACCTGCTCGGCGTGACGTGGGAGGAGGGCGCCGCGGCGTCCACGGCGTGGGTGCGCGTGCACGAGGACGGCGCGTGGGGGGCGTGGACGGCGCTGCCCGTGGACGACGAGGGAGGCCCGGACGCGGGCACCCCGGAGGCCGCGCAGGCCCGGCCGGGCACCGAGCCGCTGTGGGTCGGCGGCGCCGACGAGGTGCAGGTGCGCCTGGCCGAGCGGGCCGCGGACGGCGCGGCGCTGGCCGTCGTCGACACCGCGACCTCCGCCGCGGACGGGGTCGGCACCACCGGCCCGCTGGCGCGGGCCGAGGCCGCCCCGGCCGGCGCGCCGGTGGTCCACTCGCGGGCGCAGTGGGGCGCCGACGAGTCCCTGCGCACCTGCACCCCCAGCTACTCCTCGCAGCTGCAGGCGGCGGTGGTGCACCACACCGCGGACGCGAACAACGCCTACAGCCGCGAGCAGGTGCCGGCGATGCTGCGCAGCATCTACGCCTACCACGTCTCCGCCCGCGGCTGGTGCGACGTGGGCTACAACGCCCTGGTCGACCGCTTCGGGCGGATCTGGGAGGGGCGCGCCGGCGGCATCGAGCGCGGCGTGGTCGGCGCGCACGCCGGCGGCTTCAACACCGGCACCTTCGGCGTGTCGATGATCGGGAACTACTCCACCGAGGCGCCGCCGGCCGCGATGCTCGAGGCCGTCAGCCAGGTGGTCGCCTGGAAGGCCTACCTCAACGACTTCGACCCGCGCGGCACGGCGCGGCTGACCGCGGCGGCCAGCAGCGCCACCACGGCCCGCTACCCGGCGGGCCAGGTGGTCACGGTGCCCGCGGTCCTCGGCCACCGCGACGTCGGCCTCACCGAGTGCCCGGGGAACGCCGGGTACGCCAAGCTCGGCCAGGTGCGGGACCGGGCCGCGGAGCTGGTGCGCACCAGCGGGTACGTCGAGGTCAGCGGCGAGGCCCGCGCGGTGTGGATGGCCTCGGGCGGCGCCGGGGGCTACCTGGGCCACCCCACCGGGTACGGGCGGGCCACCGCCGCGGGCGGCTGGGCGCAGGACTTCGACCGCGGCACCATCGCCTGGTCCCCCGCCACGGGCGCGCACGCCGTCAAGGGCCAGATCGACGCGCTGTGGGCGCAGGAGGGCGAGTCCACGAGCTTCCTCGGCTACCCCGTCGCCGAGGAGCGGTGCGGCCTGGCCGGCGGCGGCTGCACCCAGGCCTTCCAGCGCGGCACCATCGCCTGGACGCCGGCCATCGGCGCCCGCTCCGTCAAGGGCGAGATGAACGCCTCCTGGACGGGCGACGGGGCGCAGGCCGGCTACCTGGGCTACCCGACCGCCGCTGAGCGGTGCGGCCTGCCCGGGGGCGGGTGCTCCCAGGCGTTCGAGCGCGGCGCCACCAGCTGGTCCCCGGCCACCGGCGCCGTCCGGGTCAAGGGCAGCATCGAGGACGTCTGGACCGGTGAGGGCGCGCACGCCGGCTACCTCGGCCACCCCACCGCGAACGAGCGGTGCGGCCTGGCCGGCGGCGGGTGCACGCAGCGCTTCGAGCGCGGCACCGTCGCGTGGTCCCCCGCCACCGGCGCCCGCTCCGTCAAGGGCAGCATCGACGCCTCCTGGAGGGCCGACGGGGCGCAGGCGGGCTACCTCGGGTACCCCACCGCGCCCGAGCGGTGCGGCCTGGCCGGCGGGGGCTGCACCCAGGCGTTCGAGCGCGGCACGATCGCCTGGTCCCCCGCCACGGGCGCCTCCCGCGTCAAGGGCCAGATCGACGCCGCGTGGCGCGCCGGCGGCGCCCAGGACGGCGCGCTCGGCTACCCCACCGGCGAGGAGCTCCTCACCGCGGTGGGGTGGACCCAGGCCTTCCAGACCGGGCGGATCACCGTCACCCGCGACGGGCGCACCCTCCTCACCTGAGCACCCGCCCGCCGCCGGACGCAGGAGGGCCGGTCCCCCGCGGGGAACCGGCCCTCCGTCCTGTGGGCCCGACCTCAGCGCTCGGCGGTGCGCCCCAGGACGACGTCCGCGATCCGCTGCCCGTCGCGCACGGCGTAGTTGGTGCCGCGGTCCTCGGGGTAGATCTGCGAGAAGTTGCACAGGTGCACGCCGGGCAGCGGCGTGCGGTGCTCCGGGCGCTTCTCCGCGTACTCGGTGTCGACGATGTGCTGGGCGTTGGCGAAGGCGAAGGTGTGGCGCTCGCGCACCCGCTCCCGGTCGAAGGACGGCACCACCTGGCGCAGCGCCTCGAACCAGCGGTCCGCGAGCTCGTCCTCGGTGCAGGTGAACAGCTCGTGCTCGTGCGGCACGTACGTCGCCAGGTAGTACACGTGCCGGCCGCCGTAGGGCGCGGTGCCCACGAGCTTGGTGTGGTTGATGAACACCAGGAAGGGCAGGTCCACGTCGTTGACGTTGTGCCAGTAGTACGGGCTGAGGTCCTGGTCGGAGGAGAAGATCATCAGCCGCGCGCCGAGGTAGTCGATGGCCTCCAGCCGGCGGGCGTAGTCCGCGCCGCCGGGCAGCGCGCGCAGGTCCTCCCCGGCGAGGCGGGCGAAGACGGACGACGGCACCGTGGCGACGACGGCGTCGGCCTGCTCGGCCGTGCCGTCGGCCATCCGCACGCTCGCCCCGCCGCCGGGGGCGGCGGTGATCGCGGCGATGTCGACCCCGGTGCGGATCTTCACGCCCGCCGCCTGCGCGGCGTCCACGAGCGCGTCGGTGAACGTCTGGAAGCCGCCGTCGAAGTACCCGAGCTTCTCCCCCGAGTCACCGGGCGCCTTGGAGTTGGCGCGGATGTGGATGCGCGCCCACAGCCACGCCATCGCCACCTCGTCGTAGTACTGGTCGAACTTCCCGCGCAGCAGCGGCTCCCAGATCACCTTCAGGACCTCCGCGCCGCCGGCGCGGCGCATCCACGCGTAGGCGGTCACCCGCTGGAACCGCGTCCACGCGCGGGTCTTCTGCAGATACAGCACCACCAGGCCCGCCCGCAGCCGGTTCCACGGCTTGAGCGGGGAGAAGCGCAGCAGGTCCAGCGGGGTGGCGAAGGGGTGCAGCCGCCCCTCGTAGTAGATCGCGACCGAGCTGTCGTGCCAGCGCAGCTGCTCGCCGACGCCCAGCTCGCCCGCCAGGGCGATGATGTCCTCGTCGGTCTTGAACAGGTGGTGGTACGCCCGCTCCAGGGACGCGCCCTCGACGGTGAAGTCGCTGGCGAGCCCGCCCACGACGTCGCCGCGCTCGAGCACCGTCACGGACGAGCCGGCCTGGGCCAGGCGCAGCGCGGCCACCAGCCCGGTGTAGCCGGCGCCGACCACGACGGCGCTGCGGGGCACCGCGGCCTGAGGGGTCTGTGCGCTCTGGGCGGTCTGGGCGGTCTCGGCGGTCTGCGGGGTCTGCGCGGACTCGGTCCGGGGGGGTGTCATCTCAGACGTCATAGCCGTTCCTCTGCAGGAGCGCGTCGATGCGCGCTCGATGGTCGGTCGAGAAGTAGATGTCGGCCAGGCGCGGGTCGCCCACCTGGTAGTAGCCCTGCGCGAGCACCTCGGAGACCGCGGGCGCGTAGTCGGTGGCGGAGAGGAACTCCCCGGTCCAGTGGACGACGACCGGGTCGGCGCGCTGCAGGTCCCGCTCCAGCTTCGCCGAGCAGGGGCCGCAGTCGGCCTGCCAGGGCAGGAAGAACGTGTAGTAGGAGGCCCGGCGCTCGGGCAGCTGCGCGGCGCTGTAGAAGCCGTAGGGCCCGTCCCAGAACGTGCCGCCGACCTCGTCGGTGACCTCCCGGAACAGCTCCACGCGCTCGTCCTCGGCCCCCAGCTGCGCCCGCACGTGCTCGCGGGGGGCGTTGGCGATGCTCGTCCACGACGGGAAGCCCACCCGCACCCCGAAGGCCGCGACGACCACGGTGACGAGCACTCCGACCACGGCGAGGGCCTGCACCAGCCCGCGCTGGACGTCCACCGCCGCCGGGTGCGCGCACAGCCACAGCAGCGCCACGAGGGCGATGACGAACGCGGTGCCGACCGCGGCCTCGTGGTAGTAGGTGAAGGCGCGGAAGCCGCTGCGGCTGGCCGCCGCGTAGGTCACGAGGGCCAGCGCGAGGGCGAACCAGCGGGTGCCGGCCGCGCGCGCCCGCCACGCCGCGAGCACGAGCAGCACGACGACCAGGACGGTGGCCAGGTCGACGAAGGAGCCGAGCCGGTCCTGCTGCGCGAAGCCGTACTCGAACGTCAGCAGGCCCCGCAGCGGCTGCAGCGCCGCGGCCACGAGCGTGCCGCGCAGGGTCGGCTGCAGGTCGGCGACGTGGTCGGCGTAGTACTCGGTGTTGAAGGTGAACGCCGAGGCGTAGAAGGCGCCCAGCCCGCCGGTCAGCGCGGTCGGCGCCATGGTCAGGACGGCGATCGGCAGGCAGGCCAGCCCGGTGCGCACGAGCGCCGTGACCGCGCGGCGCAGCCGCCCGCCGGAGGTGCCGCCCCACACCACGACCACGAGCACGGCGATCATCGCCGCGGACAGCGGCGCGGTCGGCAGGGTGCCGAGCACCGGGACCATCGTCAGGGACGCGCGCAGCAGCAGCTGCCCCCAGCCCAAGGGCGGCAGGGGGTCCTCCCGCTGCCACAGCAGGGCCGCGAGCCAGGCGAGGAAGTGCGCCACGGCGAACGCGGTCAGGGTGTCCGCCGTCATGTGCTGGGTCCAGAACACCGGCTGCAGCCCGGCCAGGAGGAGCACGGCCAGCAGGGACGGCCAGCGCCCGAACGCCTTCTTGAGGTTGCCGTGGACCGCCAGCAGCCATCCGAACAGCACGACCGCCAGGCCGGCCCGGAAGAGCACGAAGTCGGAGCCGGTGAAGAACGCGATCACCCCGGCCGCGTAGTACGCCAGCGGCATGTGGTGGGAGTGGTAGTCCTGGTAGGGCAGCTCGCCGCGGGTGAGCAGGACGCCGCCCATGAAGTTGTCGTGCTCGTCGGCGAAGGTCAGCCCGATGAGGCTGTTGGCGAGCATCCCGGCGCCCGCGACGGCGAGCACGGCCACCTCGGCCCCGGAGAAGCGGCCGGTGTGGCGCAGGACGTCGCCGAAGGCGACCTTGCGGTTGACGAGGAACTGCGTGACGACGACGGCGGGGATGGAGATCACCTTGGCGCCCCAGGGCGCCATGCCGGCCTTGTCGTGCAGCAGGAAGAGGATGGCGGCGCTCATCACCACGCCGAGGAAGCCCACCGCGTAGAACGCGGCGAAGCGCTGCACCAGGTGCGAGCTCGTGCGGTAGTTGAAGCGCGCGTTCAGCGTGAAGCTCGTGACGATGCCGACGCTGACGGACAGGCACGTGGCCAGCACCTCGGAGATCGAGGTGGTGCCGACCAGCACCAGGAAGACGACCAGGTCGAGCAGGGCGCTGGTGCCCCCGATGAGGCCGTAGAGCACGAGCTCCCGGTGCTGGCGGAGCAGCCCTCCCAGCTGCGCGGGGACGGCGGTCATCGGCGCAGGCCCGCCGGCTGCGCCCCCTGCTGCACTCCCTGCTGGATACCCGGCTGGACCCCTGGCTGGACCCCCGGCTGGACCGGGCGCTCGGCGCCGGCCTGCAGCCGGGCCGGCGCCGAGCCGGTGCGCGGCCACTGCCCCGCGCCGCGGCCGACGACCTCGCGCACGATGTACAGGGGCCGGCCCTGCACGTCGGTGTAGATGCGGCCGATGTAGGACCCGAGGATCCCCAGCATGATCGTCTGCACCCCGCCGATGAGCAGGATGCTGATGACGATGAACGTCCACCCCGGGATCGTCACCTCGGGGAAGAAGAACTTCATGACGATCGCGTAGACGATGCCGAGGAACGCCAGCGCCGCGAACAGGTAGCCGATGCGGGCGATGAGCTGCAGCGGGGCCGCGGAGAAGCTCATGATGCCGTCCGCCGCGAACTTGATCATCTTCTTGAGCGGGTAGCCCGTGACGCCGGAGTGCCGCTCGTCGCGGTCGAAGGGCACGGCGACCTGGCGGAAGCCGGCGAAGCTGACCATGCCGCGCAGGAACCGGTTGTGCTCGCGCATGGAGACCAGCTGGTCCACGACCGCGCGGTCCATGAGCCGGAAGTCCCCGGTGTTGCGGGGGATGTCGATGTCGGCGACCGAGTGCAGCAGGCGGTAGTACACGTCGGCCGTCAGCCGCTTGAACAGGGTGTCCTTGCGGCTGCGCCGCTGCGCGTACACGACGTCGTTGCCGGCCTCCCAGGCGGCGAGCAGCTCGAAGCTGACGCTCGGCGGGTCCTGCAGGTCGCTGTCCATGATGATCACCGCGTCGCCGCGGGCGGCGTCCAGGCCCGCGGTGACCGCGAGCTGGTGCCCGAAGTTGCGGGAGAGGTCGAGGACGACCACGCGCTCGTCGGCGGCGGCCAGCTCGTGCAGCAGCTCCAGGGAGCGGTCGCGGCTGCCGTCGTTGACGAAGATCAGCTCGTAGTCGTACTCGGGGTGGGCGGCGAGCAGGTCGCTGAGCGTGCGGTGCAGCAGCGGGATGTTCCCGGCCTCGTTGTAGATGGGGAAGATGTAGCTGACGAGCTTGCGCTCCCGCTGGGTCTCCACTGCTGCTCCCGGTGCGTGCGTGCTGGGGACGGTCATGCCGACTGCCGCAGGTGGTCGACGGCGGCGTGCGCCGGGCCGTCGAAGACGGCCCGGCCGGACTGCAGGACGACCCCGCGGTCCACGAGGGCCTGCACCATGTCGAGGTCGTGGCTGACGATGACGAGGGTGCGCCCCTCGTCGCGCAGCACCCGGATCCGCTCCAGGCACTTGCGCTGGAACGGCTCGTCGCCGACCGCGAGGATCTCGTCGATGAGGAAGATCTCGGGGTCGGTGTGGGCGGCGACGGCGAAGGCCAGGCGCAGGAACATGCCCGAGGAGTAGTGCTTGACCTCGGTGTCGATGAAGCGCTCGATCTCGCTGAAGGCGACGATGTCGTCGAAGCGGCGCCGGATCGTCGCCTCGTCCATGCCGAGGATCGCGCCGTTGAGGAAGACGTTCTCGCGCCCGGTCAGGTCGGGGTGGAATCCCGCGCCCACCTCGATCAGCCCGGCGATGCGCCCGCGCACGCGCACCTGGCCGCTCGTGGGGCGCATCACCCCGGAGATGAGCTTGAGCAGGGTCGACTTGCCCGACCCGTTGAACCCCAGCAGGGCGACGGTCTCGCCGGCGTCCACGCGCAGGGAGACGCCGTCCAGGGCCATGAAGCTGTTGGACAGGTCGCGCCCGCGCACGGCGTAGACGGCGAGCTCCTTGAGGGAGCGGGTGTGGCGCAGCAGGAAGCGCATGCGCACGTCGTCGACCTCGATGGCGACGCTCACGGCCGCTCCCCCGCGCCCATCACAGCTCCTGGGCGAACCGGCCCTCGAGGCGCCGGAAGACGGCCTGACCGAGGGCGAGGACGAGCACCGCGACGCCCAGCGCCCAGGCGGTGTGCCACAGCAGGTGCGGCGGCAGCACCTCGGGGCCGAGCCCGGAGCCGGGCAGCCAGAACGCCCAGTGGAACAGCTCCACCGCCACGGTCACGGGGTTCAGCTGGTAGATGGTCAGCAGCACCGGGTTGTCGGCCACCAGGGGGGTCGCGGCGACCTGCTGCCAGGAGTAGAGCACCGGCGAGATCCACACGGCGACCATGAGCAGCAGGTCGACGAGGTTCTCCAGGTCGCGGAAGACGGTGTTGACCGCCCCGCACAGCAGCCCCAGGCCGGTGGCCAGCAGCAGCACGACGAGGAACCCGGCCACCGCGGCGAGCAGCGGCACCACCTGCGGGCGCCAGCCGGCGACGACCGCCCCCACGAGCAGCACCACCAGCTGGGGCACGAAGTGCACGATCGCCACCCACACGCTGGCGACCGGGAACAGCTCGCGCGGCAGGTAGATCTTCTTGACGAGGTCGGCGTTGTTGAGCACCGAGCGGGTGGCGTTGCCCAGGGCCTCGGAGAAGAGGTTGACGACGATCATCCCGGAGAACAGGTACACCGCGAAGTCGGGGATGACCTCCCGCAGCCGCAGGAACACGCCCAGGGCGAGGAAGTAGACGACGTACTGCACGCCCGGCTTGACGTAGGACCACGCCAGGCCGAGGACGGAGCCGTGGTAGCGCACCCGCAGCTCCTTGCGCACCAGCAGCTGCAGCAGGTAGCGCCGGCGCACGACGTCGAGCAGCCCCGCGCCGTGGCCGGGGACCACCGCGGGGGCGCTGGCCACCGCGGTCATGGGCTGCCGACCCCCTGCTGCGGCCCGCCGCCCCCGCTGCGCCCGTCGCCGCCGCTGCGCCCGTCGCCGCGCCCGTCCAGGCCCAGCGTGGCCCGCCAGCGCTCGAGCGAGGTCAGCTCGCCGGCGCCCTCGCGGTAGGCGGCCGCCAGGTGCGGCCACTCGCGCAGGAGCCGCTGGTGCACGGCGATGCTGCGGCGCATCAGGTCGGCGTAGCGGCGCGGGTCGCGGCGGTACCACGCGACGCCGGTGCCGTCGGCGGTGGAGACCAGGGCGCTGTCCAGCTGGGACAGCAGCCACCACCGCGCGTCCATGTGCGGCACCGCCGCCTGCGGGTTCGTCCGCGCCAGGTCGTCGAGCGGGCGCAGCTGCTTGACCGCGCCCGTGACGGCCGAGGCGAGGATGCCGGCCCGGCCCTCGGGCACCTCGATGTCGCGGCCCTTGCGCGGGGGCCTGCGGCGCTTGGGGCGCGGGTAGCTGGCGGCGTCCGGGGCCGTGGTGGCGTCGGGGAACCGCGCGCGCAGGGCCCGCACCTGCGCCAGCTTGGTGGGCAGGTCCTCGTGCAGCCGCTCCCAGCCGGCCATCGCGTCCTCCAGCGCCAGCAGGCGCAGCTCCGCGGTCGAGTACTGCATCGACAGCAGGTGCTTGACCTGGGTGCTGAGGCTCTCGCGCACCACGTTGCCGCCCCGCGGGTAGGGCGAGTGCAGCAGCGCCGCGACGACGCGGTTGCGGGCGTGGAAGTACGCCTGCCAGTCCACGGCGTCGTCCTTGTCCGTCCACGGCACGTGCCAGACGGCGACGCCGGGCAGGGAGACGGTGGGCACGTCGACCTGCGCGGCGCGCAGGCCGTACTCGGCGTCGTCCCACTTGATGAAGACCGGCAGCGAGGCCCCGATGCGCCGGACGACGTCGACGGGGATCAGGCACATCCACCAGCCGTTGTAGTCGACGTCCACGCGCCGGTGCAGCCACGGGGTGCCGCGCAGGTTGGCGTGCGCGAGGTCGTGGTCCTCCGCGGTGGCGGCCACCGGCCCCCACCAGAAGCGCCACTTCTGCACCCGCTCGCCCAGGGCGTGCAGCAGCGTGCGCTGGTACAGGCTGAACATGTGGCCGCCCACGATGGTGGGCGTGCGGGCCAGGTCGGCGAAGGCCACCGCCCGCGCGATGCCCTCGGGCTCGACCATGACGTCGTCGTCCAGGAGCTGCACGTACCGGCTGCGCCCGCCGGCGGCCGCCTCGACCATGCCGCGCGAGAAGCCGCCGGAGCCGCCGAGGTTGGCCTGGCGCACCACGCGCAGCCGCTGCCCCAGCGCGGCCGCGGCGGCCGGGTACCCCTCGTCCTCCGTGACGAGCCTGCGCCCCTGGTCGACGACGACGACCTCGTCGAGGACGCCGGCGAGCTCCTCGGCCTCCCCGAGGGTCGCCAGCAGCCGCGCGCAGTAGTCCGGGCGGTCGAACGTGGTGACCGCCACCGTGGCGGTGCCGCGGGGCCGCTCGCTCGGGGCCGACCAGGACGCCTCCTCGAGCACGAGGTGGTCGTTGCCGGCGACCAGGTCGAACCAGTACCAGCCGCCGTCGTTGAAGGGCTTCAGGGTCAGCTCGAAGGTGCTGGAGGCCTCGCCGGTGACGGGCAGCGCCGCCGTGCGCTGGATGTTGCCCTTGGCGTTGGAGCGGTAGACCACCACCGTGCCCGGGCCGGAGGTGCGCACCCGCAGCGTCACGGCGCCCACCTCCGTCCACCGGCGCCAGTAGCCGGCGGGGAAGGCGTTGAAGTAGGTGCCGAAGGAGGAGCGGGTGCCGGCCGGCACCCGGTAGCGGCGCCGCCCGAGGACCTGGTCCACCGCCTGGGCGGCGGCCGTGGCGCTGCCGGGGGGCGCCGCGGGGGCCGCCGCCCCCGCGCTCAGCTCGCCCTCGACGTACAGGGGCAGGACGTCGTCGTCGCCGCCGACGGGCAGCACCACCCGCGCCAGCTCGCGCACCGGCACCGACGCCGCGGCCGTTTCCGAGCGCTGCTGCGCGGCCACCGCGCTCATGCGTCCACCCCTCCGCTGACCAGCCGCTCGCCCGCGCCGAAGTGCGGGGCCAGCTTGTTGTCCACCACCGACAGCGCCGCGCCGATGGCCATGTGCATGTCCAGGTACTTGTAGGTGCCCAGGCGGCCGCCGAACAGGACGCCGGACTCGCCCCTGGCCAGGTCGCGGTAGGCCAGCAGCCGCTCGCGGTCCGCCGGCGTGTTCACCGGGTAGTAGGGCTCGTCGCCCGGCCCGGCGAAGCGCGAGTACTCGCGCATGATCACGGTCTTGTCGCTCGGGTACCAGGTGCGCTCGGGGTGGAAGTGCCGGAACTCGTGGATGCGGGTGTACGGCTCGTCCCCGGCGTAGTTCATCACCGACGTGCCCTGGAAGTCCCCGACGGGGAGGACCTCCTCCTCGAAGTCCAGGGTGCGCCACGTCAGCCGCCCCTCGACGTTCTCGAAGTACTGGTCGACGGGGCCGGTGTAGACCACCGGCACCTGCCCGACGACGGCTCCCTTGTTCACCGGCTGGGTGGTGTCGAAGAAGTCGGTGCCGAGGCGCACGGTGATCCGCGGGTGGTCGGCGAGGCGCTGCAGCCAGGCCGTGTAGCCGTCGGTGGGCAGGCCCTCGTAGGCGTCGTTGAAGTAGCGGTTGTCGTACGTGTACCGCACCGGCAGGCGGGTGATGACCTCGGCGGGCAGGTCCTCCGGGTCGGTCTGCCACTGCTTGGCGGTGTAGTCCTTGATGAACGCCTCGTACAGCGGGCGCCCGATCAGGGAGATCGCCTTCTCCTCGAGGTTGCGCGCGCTGGCGGTGTCGATCTCCCCCGCCTGCTGCGCCACCAGGGCCCTGGCGGCCGCGGGGCCGTGCGCGGCGCGGAAGAACTGGTTGATCGTGCCGAGGTTGATCGGCAGCGGGAACACCTCGCCGCGGTAGGTCGAGTAGACCTTGTGCTGGTAGCCCGTGAACGTCGTGAAGCGGTTCACGTACTGCCACACCCGCTCGTTGCTGGTGTGGAACAGGTGCGCGCCGTAGCGGTGCACCTCGATGCCCGTCTGCGGCTCGGCCTCGCTGTAGGCGTTGCCGCCGATGTGCTGGCGCCGGTCGATGACGAGGACGTCCAGGCCCAGCTCCTCGGCGCAGCGCTGTGCCACGGTGAGCCCGAAGAACCCGGAACCGACGACGATGAGATCAGCGTTCACGACACTCCTGCGGTTGCGGTCGGCCCACCCTAGCGGGGCGCGCGCGGCGGCCGCGGCGATACGTCCGGTCGCGGACCGTGGTCAGGACCGGGCGGGCAGCGGCGGCGGCCGCCCGGCGAGGGGCGGCCGCCGCCGCTGCTGCAGCCGGCACCGGCGTCAGGCGAGCACGCCCGCGAGGTGGTCTCGCAGCGCCGCCGGGGACGGCGGGGAGCACCGGAAGCCCACGTGCCCGTCGGGGCGCACCACGTGCGCCGCGGCGCCGCGCACGCCGTAGGCGGCCCGGTACTCCTCCGCGGCGTCCCGGTGGGAGGGCAGGTCCAGCAGCGGCGGCACCGCGGCGTCGGGGCTGAGGACCAGGTGCACGTCGACCAGGCCGGGGGCCTGCGAGCGGACCGCGTCGGCGATCTTCTCGAACCCCAGCAGCTCCTCCTCGCCGACGGTGGCGTCGGCGTAGAGCAGCACGGCCGTGCGCGGGCCGGCCAGCACCTCGAACAGCCGCACCGGGTGCGCCACCCCGAACCTGCGCAGGCCGAGGGCGTCCGGGGCGCGGTGGCCCGGCTCCGGGCCCCCCAGGGGCGCCTCGAGGCGCTCGCCGACGAGCGGGCTGCCGGCGTAGTTCATCGTCATCTGCATCTCGAGGAGGAACTGCGCCTTCTCGTCCTCCATGTCCATCTCGTCCGTGAAGGCGAGGTTGACGGCGCGGTCGACGATCGCCCTGCCCGCGGGCCGGCGCTCGGCGTCGTAGCTGTCCAGCAGGCCCGGGGCGGCGCGCCCCCGCACGGCGAGGGCCAGCTTCCAGCCCAGGTTCCACGCGTCCTGGATGCCGGTGTTCATGCCCTGCCCGCCGGCCGGGGGGTGCAGGTGCGCGGCGTCCCCGGCGACGAAGGCGCGCCCGACGCGGTAGCGGTCGACGATGCCGTGCTTGATGCGGAACACCGAGGACCAGCGCAGGTTGCTCGCCGTGGTGCCGGGCGGCGCGAGCTCGGTGACGACCTCCTGGATGTCGGCCAGGCCCGGCGGCTCGTACTCCTTCCAGAACCCGGCGGAGACCACGCCCGCGCCGACGGTCCTCTGCAGCCGCTCGGGGGCGAGGGTCGCCACCCGGTAGCGGCCCCGGCCCTTGAGGGGGACGCAGACGAGCATGCCCGTGAAGTCGTCGCCCTCGATGCGCACGAAGCGCAGCAGGTGCCCGGCCGGCATCTGCCAGTCCAGGTCGACGTCGCCGAGCATGAACAGCTGCGGGAACATCGACAGCCCGCCCTCGAACTGCAGGCCCAGGCCCGAGCGGACCGCGCTGTGCGCGCCGTCGCACCCGAGCAGGTACGGGGAGCGGACCGTCTCCTCCCCGTCGGCGGAGCGCAGGACGCTGGTGACGGCCTCGTCGTCCTGGGTGAAGCCGACGAGCTCGACGCCGCGCTCGACGCGCACGCCGAGGGACTCCAGCTTGGCGCCGAGGATCCGCTCGGTCTCGTACTGCGGCAGGCCGAGGTGGGCGTAGGGCAGCTCGTCCAGGCCCGCCCAGTCGACCTGGTGGGTCTGCTTCCCGTTGACGAACACGGTCTGCCCGTGCAGCCACACCCCGGCGTCCATGGCCTCGGCGACGATGCCCTGCTGCTCCCAGATCTCCATGGTGCGGCAGTGGATGCCGATCGCCTTGTCGGCCTGGGTGGAGGCCTCGGGGCGCTTGTCGACCACGCGCACGCGCACGCCGCGGCGGGCCAGCTCGATGGCGGCGGTCATGCCCGCCGGCCCGGCGCCGATGACGAGCACCTCCGGGTCGCCGGCTCCTCCCGGGCGCCGCGCGGGCGCGACCGGCTCTAGGGGCGCCGGGGCGAGCCCCGGCTCGATCGCCGCGGGATCGACGACGACCGGCTCGCCCGCCACCGCCTCCAGGTCCGGCTCGGGCGCCGCGACCAGCACCTCCGGGACGGCGTCGGCCGGCTCCTGCGAGGCGGACGCCGGATCGGGCGCCTGCTGCGGCGCCTGCTGCGGCGCCTGCTGCGACGCCGCCTGCGACGCCGCCTCGGGCGCCGGCTGCGCCGAGGGCGGCAGCGGGCGCGCGCGCAGCGCGAAGACCCGCCGCTCCTCCCCGCGCGCCAGCCACCGGCCCAGCGGCCCGGCGGCCCAGTTCGCCGGCTCGGCCGCCCAGTGGGTGAAGCGCTGCAGGGAGTCCCACTCCGCGACGACGTGGTAGCGCAGCCCGTCGGCCTCGCGCAGCAGCTCCTCGCACCCGTGGCCCGGGGCGCTGCGCGCCAGCGCCGCCGCGGCGAGGTAGGCGTGCTCGAAGGCGTCCTGCTCCTCCGGCTGCACGGTCACCGCGGTGTCGACGCGCACCCGGTCCACCTCGACGTCGCCGCCGGGCGAGGCCAGCGGCGGGAACTCCTCGTCGGCGTCCGGGCGCCGGCGGATCTCGAGCACCTCGCGGCGGAACTCCACCGAGTGCCACCGCACCAGCGGCGCGCCCGCCGCCATGTGCGCGGGGTCCTCGACCCACTGCAGGAAGTCCTCCTCGGACTCCCACTCCGCGAAGATGTGGTAGCGCAGGCCTGACTCGTCGCGCAGCAGCTCCTCGCGCACGTACCCGGCCGCGTCGCCGATCCGCTCGGCGACCGTGGTGTACGCGCGCTCGTAGGCCACCTGCTCGCCCGGCTTCACGCTCATGGAGAAGTCGATGCGCACCGGCGGGGGCCGCTCGGCGTCCACCGCGGCCAGCACGGTGAACGTCGAGCGGGCGGCGTCCTCGCGCAGGTCGCGCAGCGCCTCGGTCAGGGTCTCCCGGGCGGAGGACCTCCCGAACGCGTCGACGCTGGCCCGGTCGGTCCAGTCGCTGACGATCGCGAACCACCGCGGGTCCGCCGCGTCGCGCATCAGCTCCTGGCGCACCTGGCCGCGCACGCGGCTGATCTGCGCGGCGGCACCGCGCCAGGCGTCCTCGAACGCCTGCTCGCAGCCCTCCTTCGCGCGCATCCTCAGGACGGTGCGCACCCCGGCACCGCTCACGCGGTCCCCTCGGGCACCCAGCGGCGCAGCACCATCGAGCTGTTGAAGCCGCCCAGGCCGCGGGCGTTGACGAGCACCACCTCGACGCGGCCCTCCCGGGCCTCGCGCACGAGCTCGAGCCCGGCGGCCGGGACCGGCTCGTGCAGGTTGCCGACGGCGGGCAGCACGCCGTCGCGGATGCTCAGCAGCGCGGTGGCCGCGGACAGCGCCGAGCCGCCGACGCTGAGCCGGCCGACCAGGCCCTGGGGCGCGGCCACGGGCACCGGGGTCGTGCGGGCGCCGAAGACCTCCTGCAGCGCCCGCACCTCCACGGCGTCGAGCGCGGGCACGCCCGCGGCGTCCGCGATCACCAGGTCGACGTCGTCGGGGGTGACCCCCGCGTCGGCCAGGGCCCGGCCCATCGCCCGCGCGAGCTGGCGCGAGTCCGTGGCCGGCGCGGTCACCGACTCCGCGTCGTGGGTGGCCGCGTAGCCGGCGACCTCCCCGTACACCTGCGGGGCGCCGCGCTCGAGCGCGGCGGCGGCGTCCTCGACCACGAGCACCGCGCCGCCCTCGCCGGGCGCGTAGCCGTCGGCGCGCACGTCGAAGGGCCGGTAGCCCTCCGCCGCCGTGGTGCCGGGCGTCAGCCGGCCCCCGACCGCCTGGCAGGCGAGCGCGTACGGGGACAGGCCGGCCTCGGTGCCCCCGGCGAGCACGGTCGGCGTGCCGCGGCGCACCACCCGCCGGGCGTGGCCGATGCTGTCCAGGCCGCCGGCGCCCTCGCTGACCAGCACGCTGGCCGGGCCCTTGGTGCCGTGCCAGATCGACGCCTGGCCGGTGCTGGCGGCGTAGAACCACGCGATCGACTGGTAGGTGGTGACGGCCTTCGGGCCGCGCCCGTACAGGCCCGTCATCTCCCGCTGGCCGAACTCGTTGCCGCCCGAGCCCGCGGCCAGGGCCACGGACGTCGCGTACGGGTCGTGCTCGGCCGGGTCGTACGCCGCGTCGGCGAGCGCCATCCGGCTGGCGGCCAGCGACATCCACGTCCAGCGGTCGGTCTGCACGAGCAGGCGCTCGTCGACGTGGTCCTCGGGCTTGAAGCCGTCGACCTGCCCGCCGAGGGTGACGCCGCAGGTGGTGGTGTCCCACCCCTCCACGGGCCGCACGCGCACCTGCCCGGCGCGCACGGTGGCCCAGTGCTCCTGGGTGCCGATCCCGCTGGGGGCGATGACGCCGAGCCCGGTGACGACCGCGCGGCCGCCGGCCCGGCTCACCGGGAGCCCCGCTCGGGGTCGACGAGCAGGATCGCGGACTGGAAGCCCCCGAACCCGCTGCCGACGGACAGCGCGACGTCGGTGCGGTGGTCCCGCGCGGTCTTCGGCACGTAGTCCAGGTCGCACTCCGGGTCGCGGTTCTCCAGGTTCGCCGTCGGCGGGACGGCGTCGTGCTCGACGGCGAGGGCGCAGGCGGCGACCTCGATGGAGCCGATGGCGCCGAGCGAGTGCCCGACCATCGACTTGATCGAGCTCATCGGTGTCTCGTACGCGTGCTGGCCGAGGCTGCGCTTGACCGCCGCGGTCTCGTGCCGGTCGTTCTGCTTGGTGCCCGAGCCGTGCGCGTTGACGTAGTCCACGGCGTCCGGGTCCAGCCGGCCCTGGCGCAGGACCTCGTCGATGGCGGCGCTCATCTCCACCCCGTCGGGGCGCAGGCCCGTCATGTGGAAGGCGTTGCAGCGGTTCGCGAAGCCGGCGACCTCGGCGTAGACGTGCGCGCCCCGGGCGCGGGCGTGCTCGTACTCCTCGACCACCATCACGGCCCCGCCCTCGCCCATGACGAACCCGTCGCGGGTGGCGTCGAAGGGCCGGGAGGCGGACTCGGGGCTGTCGTTGCGCGCCGACGTGGCCCGGATGGCGTCGAAGCACGCCACCGAGATCGGCGAGATCGGGGCGTCGCTGGCGCCGGCGATGACGACGTCGGCGTCCCCGTCCTCGATCAGCTGCAGGGCGTACCCGATCGCGTCGATGCCCGAGGTGCAGCCCGTGGACATCACCGAGGCGGGGCCGTGGGCCCTGTAGCGGACGGCGAGCTCGGCGGCGCCGCTGCTGGGCACGAGCGCCTGGGAGAGGAACCGGCTGCCGTAGGCCGGGTCCACGACCCAGTTGCGGCCGCCGTCGGTGACCCGCACGTACTCGTCCTCCAGGCGCATGGTGGCGCCGACCGCGCTGCCGAGGCTGATCGACAGCCGGTCGTGGTCCACGCCGGTGCCCGAGTCCAGGTCGAGGCCGCTGTCGGCCACGGCCTCGTCCGCGGCCACCATCGCGAACTGCACGAAGCGGTCGGTGCGCGCGACCTCCTGGGGGGTCAGCCCCCGGGCGCGGGGGTCGAAGTCGACCTCGGCCGCGATCTGCGAGCGGAAGCCCGAGGCGTCGAAGAAGGAGATCCGCCGGGTCGCGGTGCGCCCGTCGAGGAGCATCTGCCAGAACGCGTCGCGGGTGGGGCCCCCGGGGGCGACGACCCCGATGCCGGTGACGACGGCGCGGCGACCACCGATCACGAGGCGGCCCCCGGCAGTGCCTCGGTGTCGACGTGGCCCAGCCGCGGCTGGGGGGCCAGCGGCGAGAGGGAGAAGACGGCGAACGCCGGCAGCTCGGTGTCGTTGACGAGGCGGTGGCGCACCCCGATCGGGATGCACACGCCCTGCTGGGCGGCCAGCGTCCTCGGCTCGCCGTCGAGGCGCACGGTGATCTCGCCGCTGACGCAGAGGAGGAACTCCTCCGAGTACGGGTGCCAGTGCTCCGTGACGGCCTCGCCCGGCTGCAGGGTGAGGGTGCCCATGAACCCGGTCGTGGACCCGCAGGTCGACGGCGCGAGCACGGTGCGCACGTCGCCGCCGCGCCGGCGGTTGGCCGGCACCTGCGTCGCGTCCACGGTGGGGATGCTGGCGGGGGCGGGCGCCTGCGCCTGGTGGCGCTGCACCACGTCCGGCGGCGAGCCCACGTCGGGCAGGTCGGTGGTGCTCTTCGGCTGGTCGACGTGCGTGGTCACGAACTGCTCCTGCTCTCGGCGGTGCCGCCGGCGAGGCTGCCGGCGGGGCTGGCCGAGGCGCGCGCTGCGGCCTCGACCTTCTCGCGGATCACGGCCATCTGGACGGCGGTGTTGGCGTCGATGCGCGCCGTCATGCCCTCCGTGTCGATGGGCGCGTCGGGCTTCATCGCGAAGTCCTGCACCCAGCGCATGGCCACGCCCCGCCCGGTGTCCTCGTAGGTCCAGCGGATGTCCATGTGGTCGAACGGGCCGGTCTCCACGCGGCGGGCGACGACCTCGCGGGTGGCGGGGTCCGCGGTGCGCTCGGAGACCCAGGACCACACGCGGCCCTGCTCGTCCGGGTGCATGGTCAGCCGGAAGCGCACCGTGTTGCCGGAGCGCTCGAGCACCTCGGCGGTGGCGTACTCGGTGAACAGCTGCGGCCAGGACTCCACGTCGTTCGTCATGTCCCACACGACGTCCAGGGGGGCGTCGATGAGGACGGTGTTGTCGACGTGCCCCGCGCCGCTCACGCGGACGCCCCGCTGGCGGCGGCCTCGTTGACGGAGGCGACGAGCTCGCCGACGACGGCGTCCTCGGCGCGGGTGGACTCCCCCGGCTCCACGCCGTAGCGCTGCTGCAGCTCGGTCTGCAGCTGCAGCACGGCGAGGGAGTCCAGGCCGAGGTCGCTGAGGGTGGCGGAGGTGTCGTCGGTGCGGGCGCTGGAGGGCAGGCCGACCGAGCGGACCAGCAGGTCCATCAGGTCGGACGCGGTGAACGGGGCGGTGGCCATGGGGTGCTCCTCGGTGGTGGGGTCGTGCTGGTCTGCGGTGGGGTCGTGCTGGTTCGCGGGGTGGGTCGGGAGGCTCACGCGGTCAGCTCCGGCAGGTGCTGGTCGAGGAAGCCGGTGTGGTGCTCCCCGGCGCGGAAGACCTCCGAGCGCAGCAGCGCCTGGTGCAGCTCGCGGGTGGTGGCCACGCCGCGGCCCTCGATCCGCAGCTCCGCCAGGGCGCGCTGCATGCGGGTCAGCGCCTGCTCGCGGTCGGGCGCCCAGACGACCACCTTGGCGAGCAGGGAGTCGTAGTGGGGGGTCACGCGCGAGCCGGCCGTGTACCCGGCGTCCACGCGCACCCCGGGCCCGCCGGGCAGCTCGACGACGTCGAGCAGGCCCGCCGTGGGCGCGAAGGCCCGGCGCGGGTCCTCGGCGTTGATGCGGCACTCGATGGCCGCGCCGGTGACCACGACGTCCTCCTGCTTGACCCCGAGGGGCTCGCCGGCGGCGATGCGGATCTGCTCGCGCACGAGGTCCACGCCGGTGACGACCTCCGTGACGGGGTGCTCGACCTGGATCCGGGTGTTGACCTCCATGAAGGCGGCCCGCCCCTGGGGGTCGACGATGAACTCGAACGTCCCCGCGCCCGTGTAGTCCACGGCCAGGGCGCCCTCGAGGGCGACGGCGCCGAGCGCGGCCCGCTGGTCGGGGTCGAGCGAGGTGGCGGGGGCCTCCTCGATGAGCTTCTGGTGGCGCCGCTGCACCGAGCAGTCCCGCTCCCCCAGGTGCACGCCGTTGCCGTAGTTGTCCACGAGCACCTGGACCTCCACGTGCCGGGCCCGCTCCAGGTAGCGCTCGACGTAGACGCTGCTGTCGCGGAAGACGGCGTGCGCGGTGCGGCGGGTGCTCGTGTAGGCCTCCGCGAACGACGCGGCGTCGCGCACGACGGTGATGCCGCGCCCCCCGCCGCCCGCGACCGCCTTGACGACCACGGGGTAGCCGATCTCGTCGGCCAGCGCGGCGCCCTCCTCCACGGTGGGGACGGGGTCGACCGCGCCGGGCAGCAGCGGCAGGCCCGCGGCCGCCATGAGGGAGCGGGCGGTGGCCTTGTTGCCCAGGCGGCTCATCACCTCCGGGCGCGGGCCGATGAAGACGATGCCCGCGTCGGCGCACACCTCGGCGAAGTCCGGGTCCTCGGAGAGGAACCCGTAGCCGGGGTGGATCGCCTCCGCGCCGGTCTGGCGCGCCGCCTCGATGATGTTGGGGATGTTCAGGTAGCTGTGCCGCGAGGGGCCGGGGCCGATCTGCACGGCCTCGTCGGCGAGCCGCACGAACGGCGCGTCGCGGTCGGCCGTGGAGTGCACGGCCACGACCTCGATCCCGAGCTCGCGGCACGCGCGCGCGATCCGCACCGCGATCTCGCCGCGGTTGGCGATGAGCACCTTGGAGAACACGTCCTCACCCCACCCCGACGGCCGGGGTCGCGGCGCCAGGCACCTGCGGCCCGGGACGCACCCGCACCAGCGGCTGCTCGAACTCCACCGCCTGGGCGTCGCCGACGAGCAGCTCGACGACCTCGCCCTCGACGTCGGAGAGGATCGGGTTCATCAGCTTCATGGCCTCGACGATCCCGAGCGCCTGGCCGACGGCGACGACGTCGCCGACGGAGACGAACGGCTCGGCCCCCGGCGAGGGCGAGCGGTAGAAGGTGCCGACGAGCGGGGCGCGCACCACGTGCCCGTCCGCGTCCTCGTCGACCGCCACGGCGTCCTCGGCCACCAGGGCGGGCGCGCTCGCCGCGCCGGGCGCGGCCGGCGCACCGGCCGGCGCGGTGCCCGCGGGCGGGCCGGCCGGCTCGTGCCAGTCGACCTCGACGGCCGCCTCGCCGCGGCGGACGGCGATGCGGCGCAGCGGGCCGCGCAGGCTGCGGGCGAGCGAGACGGCCTGCTCGCACAGCTCGGCGAGGTCGTCCGGCTGCGGGTCGGCCGTGCGGGCGGCCGGCAGGCGCGAGGGCTGGGGCGAGGCGCTCACGCGGACCACCTCGCCGGGCCGGCGCCGACGGCGCGCAGGCGGGCGCTGCGGCGGCGCACGAGCTCGTCCGGGTCCAGCTCCTCCAGGGCCGCGAGCTCCTCCAGGACGGCGGCGCGCACGATCGCGGCCGCCGTGACCGGGTCGGCGTGGGCACCGCCGGGGGGCTCGGCCAGGACGCCGTCCGCGACGCCGAGGCGCACGAGGTCGCCCGCCGTCAGGCGCAGCGCCCGCGCCGCCTCCGCGGCGGCGCCCGCGGTGCGCCACAGGATCGCCGCGCACCCCTCGGGGCTGATGACGGAGAAGAACGCGTTCTCCAGCAGCAGCAGGCGGTCGGCGGTGGCGAGGGCCAGGGCCCCGCCGCTGCCGCCCTCGCCCGTGACGACGCTGACGACCGGCACCCGCAGGCGCGCGGAGCGGGCGATGAGCTCCGCGATCGCGCCGGCCTGGCCGCGCTCCTCCGCCGCCACGCCCGGGTAGGCGCCGGGGGTGTCGACGAGCGTGACGACGGGCACGCCGAGCCGCTCGGCCAGGGCGAACAGTCGCAGCGCCTTGCGGTAGCCCTCCGGGTGCGGCATCCCGAAGTTGCGGGCGACCAGCTCGCGGGTGTCGTGGCCCTTCTGGTGGCCCACGACGACGACCGTGCGCCCCCCGATGGAGGCGAGGCCGCCCACGATCGCCGGGTCGTCGGCGAGGGCGCGGTCCCCGTGCAGCTCCACGACGTCGTCGAACGCCGTCGCGAGGTAGTCCGTCGCCGTCGGCCGGCCCGGGTGGCGGGCCTCGCGCACGACGTCCCACGGGTCGCGCCCGTCGGGGCCCGGCTCGCGGCGCGGCGCCGGCCCGGTCTCCGGCCCGGTCTCCGCCGCGGCGGCCTGGGCCTTGGCGCGGGCGGCGGGGTCCGCGGCGGCCGCGGACAGGGCCAGCAGGCGCACGAGCACGGGGCGCAGCTGGTCGCGCGTCTCCACCCGGTCGACCAGCCCGTGCGAGAGGAGGGACTCGGCGACCTGGAACCGCTCGGGCAGCGGCTGCGGCACGGTCTGGCGGATGACGCGGGGCCCGGCGAAGCCGACGAGGGCCCCGCTCTCGGCGACGAGGACGTCGCCGAGGGTGGCGAAGGACGCCGTCACGCCGCCGAACGTCGGGTCCGTCAGGACGCACACCGACAGCAGGCCGGCCTCGCGCAGCACCGCCATCGCCTGGCTGGTCTTGGCCATCTGCAGCAGGGAGACCGCGCCCTCCTGCATGCGCGCGCCGCCGGAGGCGGTGACGACGACCAGGGGCAGGCGCCGCTCCAGCGCGTGGTCGACGGCGCTGGCCACCGCCTCGCCCACGGCGGCGCCCATGCTGCCGCCGAGGAAGTCGAAGTCCATGACGGCCAGGACGGCCGGGTGCCCGCCGAGCGTCGCGGCCCCGACGACCGCGCCCTCGACCTCGCCGGTGGCGGCGCGCGCCGCGCGCAGCCGGTCGGGGTAGGCCTGGGAGTCGGTGAAGCCCAGCGGGTCGTCCGCGGGCGGCTCGACGGTCAGCTCCTCGAAGCTGCCCGGGTCGGCGAGCTGCGCGATCCGGGCGCGCGCGCCGAGGCGGCCGTGGTGGCCGCACTCGTGGCAGACGCCGAGCTCGCGCGAGAGGCGGCGGCCGTAGAGCAGCCGGCCGCAGGCCGTG
Source organism: Quadrisphaera sp. DSM 44207 (assembly GCF_900101335.1). Classification (NCBI taxonomy): domain Bacteria; kingdom Bacillati; phylum Actinomycetota; class Actinomycetes; order Kineosporiales; family Kineosporiaceae; genus Quadrisphaera; species Quadrisphaera sp. DSM 44207. The sequence goes on from NZ_FNKA01000001.1 coordinate 550,835, forward strand.
CAGCGCACCCACTCGCTGTCGGTGGTCGTGCGCGTCGAGAGCGTGCTCACGCGAGCACCTCCGGCCCCGAGCCGGGACGGTAGGTGTAGAAGCAGCGCGCCTGCGCGTCGGCCGGCGAGCGCCACGTCGCCAGGTACGGCGAGATGTGCGGCTGGAGCTGGGCGCTGACGTCGCGGAAGCCGGGCAGGCCCACCGCCACCGCCATCGCCTCCTCGGCGCTGCGGTCGAACTCCACCAGGTGCACGTAGGCGTCGCCGAGGCTGTACAGCGAGCGCTCGGTGACGCCGAGCTGCTGGGGCAGGTCGGTGCGGTCCGACTCGGCGAAGACCCGGGCGACGTCGGGCTCGGCGCCCGGGGCGATCCGGGCGACGATCACGGTGCGGGATCCGGTGCGGGATCCGGCACCGCTGGTGCCGGCGCTGGTGCCGGCGCTGCCGACGGCGCTGCCTCGACGCATGGGGGGTCCTCCTCGTAGCCGGGTGGTCGCCGGCCGCAGGCCCCGGGTTCGGGCCCCTGCCGGGTCCGGCACCCCGAGGCTCGCCAGCGCCGTGGGGGCCCGTCAACCGGGAGGAGGGCCCCTCGCACGGGTGCGTCACGGCCCTGCGGACGGGGCGTCACAGGACTGACACAGACACTGTCGCGGTGCTGCCGGGCCTGCGGCGGGGGCCTGACCGTGCGAACACGCGTCCTGGCAGGTCAGAGGCGGGTCAGCGGGTGTCGGCGAGGTGTCGGCGAGGTGGCTGGCAGGGGTGCGCGCAGGGGTGCTCGCAGAGGTGCGCGGGGTGCTCGGAGGTGCGCAGGAGGGCGCGCCGAGGACGTGGGGGCGCGTGGGGCGAGGACCCGCCGTGGAGCGAGGACCCGTCGCCGCACCCCGCGCGGCGGCCTGCCGCGCGCGCCGGGCTCAGTCGCGGGTGACGGGGACGTCGAGGAGGGCGCCGTACTCCGCCCAGCCGCCGACGTAGTGGCGCACGCGGGGGTGCTCCAGCAGCCCGGCCAGGGCGAACCACAGCGTCGCGCTGCGCTCGGGCGTGCGGCAGTACAGCGCGACGTCCGTCGTGGCGGAGACGCCGCGGGAGGCGAAGAGCTGGTGCAGCTCCTCGCGGCTGCGGAAGCGGGTGTCGCGCAGCAGGAGCGCGGACGGCAGGCTGCGGGCGCCGGGGATCCGGCCGCTGACCCGGTGCCGCTCGACGGCGACGTCGAGGCGGTGGTGGGCGCGCCCGCGGTACTCCTCCGGGGTGCGGCAGTCGATGAGCAGGGTGCCGTCGCGGGAGCCGACGTAGCGGGCGAGCAGCTCGTCGCGGCCCACCGCCGCCCACGGGTCGCGGCCGGGGCTGGTGTAGCGGCCGACGCGGCGGGCGGTGGGCACGCGCGTCTGCAGCGGGTGGCCGGCGCGCACCCACGCCAGCATGCCGCCGTCCAGGACGCTGACGCGCGGGTGGCGGTACAGGCGCATGAGCCAGTAGGCGAACGTGGAGTGGTCGCGGTCCTCGTGGGCCGTGGCCGAGTAGAGGACGACGTGGTCGTCCGTCGTGACGCCCCGGCTCTGCATGAGCTCCTCGAAGTGCTCGCGCGTGATGGGACCGCGCCGCACCTGCTCGTACAGGTCGTCGTAGGTGGCCACCGGCAGGGCGCCGGGCAGGTGCACGTCGTAGTAGGACGCCGAGTCGTCGTCGACCTGCAGCAGCACCACCTCGTCGTGGTGCTCGGCCAGCCACGCGGCGTCCACCAGCGGGGGCACCCCGTCGGGCCCGCAGCGCGGGCCGGACGGCGCGCCCGAGGGCCCCGGCGGCTGCGGCGGGTCCAGCAGGTCCGACAGGTCCGGCAGGTCGGGCGGGTCCGGCAGGCGGGCCCCGGGCGCGCCGCCCGGGGGTTGCTCACTCATCGAGCAGGCCCCACCGCTCCGCGCGCAGCAGGGCGTCGGTGCGGCTGGCGGCGCCGAGGCGGGCGTAGGTCTTGGACAGCAGGCGGTACATCTCGCGCTCGGAGTACGCCGCGTACTGCGCGAGGACCGCGACGGTGACGCCCCGGCCCAGCTGGCGCAGCCAGCCCAGCTCGCGCGGCTCGAGCTGGGGGGCCGCGGCCAGCGGCGACGGCTCGCACAGGGCGCGGGCCACGTGCTCGGGCAGGACGATGCGCCCCGCGGCGGCCGAGCGCACGGTCTCCACCGCGAGGTCGAGGTCGGCGCCGGTGTGCAGCACGCCCACGGCGCCGCGGCGCACCGCGGTGACGAACGTCTCCAGCGACTCCTCCTCGGTGACCTCCACGACGGCGAGCGCGCCGCCGTCCCGGGAGGCGAGGGCCAGGACGGGCTCGGCGCGCTCGTCCGGGACGACGACGAGCGCGGCGCCGTCCACGGGCAGGGCGTCGGCGAGGGCGTCGGGCAGGGCGCCGGCCATGTCCTGGCCGTCCAGGAGGAGCACGGGGCCGACGCCGGCGGCGCTCAGGGCCTCCTGCAGGCCGTGGCCGTACAGCTCGGGCAGCCCGGCCAGCACGACGCGCCGCGACGGTGAGGAGGACCGCTCCTCGGGGACCTCCACCTGCACCGCCTCGGGCTGGACGACGTCTGACGGCAGCCGCGGCCTCGCGAGCACCTGAACCATGACCACCTCTCGAGACAGTGACCGCAGGCACATGGGGTGTCAAGTCGAATCAACGCTGCGTGACACCGCATCGTCGGCGTGCGAGAGCCCGGCGGCCGAGGCGCTCGCGCCGCGGCGGCGCGGGCCTCGGCCGGCGGTGCTCAGCGGGGGTCGGCGAGCAGGCCCGAGCGCTGGGCCGTGAACAGCGCCTCGGTGCGGTTCTTGGCGCCGAGGCGCCGGTAGACGCTGCCCAGGAGGCGGTACATCTCCCGCTCCGAGTAGGAGGAGCGCTGGGCGAGCTCGGCGACGGTCACGCCGGCGGCGATCTGGCGCAGCCAGGAGCGCTCGCGCTCGGACAGCTGCGGGGCCGGCTGGGTGTGCAGCGGCCGGCACAGGGAGCGCACCACGGCCGGCGGCAGCAGCGTCAGCCCGCGGGCGGCGCCGCGCAGGACGGCGACGACCTCGGGCAGGCGCGCCCTCGGGTGCACGAAGCTGCGGGCCCCCGCCCGCAGGCCCGTCAGGTAGCTGCTCGGCCGGTCGTCGCGCAGCAGCAGCACCAGCTCGACGCGGCGCCGCCGGCCGTCGAGGGCCGCCAGCGCCCGGGTCCCGAGCTCCTGGGGGACGACGAGCAGGCACGTCGCGCCGTCGCCGGCGGCGGCCTCGAGCTCCTCCAGGTCGGGAACCAGGGCGCTGCGCATGCCGCTGTGCGCCAGCGCCGAGCACAGCCCGTGGCCGTAGACCGGGGCCACGCCCGTGATGAGGACGAGGGGCGCGGCGGCGTCCGGCGCTGGGAGCGACGGCTGCGGCGGTGCCGAGGGCAGCGGCTGAGCCGAGGGCTGCGGCGGTGCCGAGGGCAGCGGCTGAGCCGAGGGCTGCGGCCGCGCCGGGCGGGACGCCGGACGCGGCGGCGAGCGCAGCGGCGAGCGCTGCGACGGGCGCGGCGGCTGCGGCGGCGCCGAGCGCTGCGGCACCACCGAGGGCGGCGCGGTCCCTCGCGTCAGAGGGCGCGGTGGCGCGGGTGAGAGTGACGACTGGTCCACGAGCACGGTCCCCCCGGCGGCTGCGTCCTGAGTCGGAGAGCCCACCGTCATCAAACGGACACTCGGTGTCAACCGGACAAAAGACCCGTGGAGCTGCCGCGGCGGGGACGCGGCACGAACCTGCCGAGGGCTGTCAGGCTCGACGCCGCCGCGGCAGCCGTCCCCGACGTCGGCGGCGTCCCCGCCGTCGTCGAGGGGGTCGCGGTCGTCGACGGGGTCGCCGTCGTCCGCGGGGTCGCGCCGGCACCCGCGGGGTCGCGCCGGCACCCGCGGGGTCGCGCCGGCCGCCCTACGGGCGGGGTCGCGGCCCGCGGGTGAACACCGCCCGGTAGGCCAGGCGGCGCAGGCCCACCGGCACCGCCCGGTAGCCGCCGCGCACCACGAGGTTGCGCACGAACTGCGCCCCGGTCGTGAAGCCCTCCTCGTGCAGGTGCCGCTGCAGCGCCACCTCCGAGCGCAGCAGGCGCAGCCCGCCGCGGCGCGCGTACGAGCCGGCCCCGACGCGGTAGCGCACGAGCGGCTCGGCGACGTTCGCCGTGCGGGCCCCGCTGGCGATCATGCGGGCGAACAGCCAGTAGTCCTCGAGCAGCGGCAGCTCGCGGTAGCCGCCGGCGCGCGCGACCGCGGAGCGCCGGTAGACCACCGTCGGGTGGTTGAAGGGGCTGTGGAAGCGGGCGCGGGCCGCGATCGCCTCGTGGGTCAGCGGCGGGGTGCGCACGGCGAGCACCTCGGTCTCGTCGTGCGCGAACTCCACCAGCGCCGACCCGACGACGTCCGCGCCGGCCTCGACCACCGGCAGCTGCACCGCGAAGCGGTGCGGGGCGCTGACGTCGTCGGCGTCCATGCGCGCCACGACGTCGTGCCGGCACGCCGCGAGGCCGGCCTCCAGCGCCAGCGCGAGGCCCCGGTTGCGCACCAGCGGCAGCACGGTCACCGGCACCGGGGAGGCGGCCACGAGGTCGGCGAGGCGGTCGGCGAGCTCCGCGGGCACCGGCCCGTCGCGCACGACGACGACCTCGGCGGGGCGCCGGGTCTGCTCCCGGACGGCGGAGGTGAAGGCCCGCTCCAGGAAGGCCGCGCGATCTCCCGCGTACACGGGCAGCAGCAGGGAGAACTCCGTCACCGGCCGGCGCCCGCCTCGACCGCGACCACGGCGGCGCTGACGGCGCCGAGCCCCTCGAGCACCTGCGACGTCGGGCGCGGGCGCCGGCGCAGGCCGTCCGCCAGCCCGCGGCGCAGGCCGGCGAGCAGCACCCGCGGCTGCGAGGAGCCGGCCAGGGTGCGGGCCCAGCGCAGCAGCGTCGACCCGCCGTACAGCGCCTTCTCCCACGGCGCCAGGCCCCCCGAGCGCGTGAAGAGCCAGACCTTGTTGCGCACCTCGAAGTAGAACCGGGGGCCGGGGTCGACGTCGGTGCCGCCGAACACCCGCGTCTCGTGGACGACGACGCTGGCCGGGCAGTGCAGGCCCGTGCGGGCGCGCAGCAGCCGGGTGGTGAACTCGAAGTCGTCGTTCCAGATGAAGTAGTCGGCCACCGGCAGGCCGTCGGCGCGCACGGCCTCGGCGTCGACGAGCAGGGAGACGAACGACGCCGAGCGCACGGGCACGGCACCGGCCGACGCGGCGCCCGCCCTCGCCGCCGCGCGGGCCAGCGGGCGCCGGCGCGGGGTGTTCATCGGGTGCTCGCGCCCGTCGTGCCAGACCACCCGGCTGGCCAGGACGGCGACCTCGCCGGGGTGGGCGTCGCGCGCGGCGAGCAGCTGCTCCAGCGCCGTCGGGGTGGGGACGGTGTCGTCGTCCATCAGCCACACCCAGTCGGCGGCGTGCTCAGTGATCGCGCGCGCCAGCCCGGCGGCGAACCCGCCGGCGCCGCCGGTGTTGCGCGGCAGCGCGACGACGTCGACCGGCACGGCGAGGTCGGCCGCGGCCCGGCGCGCGGCCTCGGCGGAGCCGTCGGAGGAGGCGTTGTCGAGGACGACGACGCAGTCGAGGGGGCGGGTCTGCGCGGCGAGGGCCTGCAGGACCCGCACGAGCAGCTCGCGCCGGTCGAAGGCGACGACCACGGCCACCACCCGCTCGCACGCCGCGCCCATGGCGCCCACCGTAGAGGGACCGCCCGCGCCGCGGCGGGCGCTCCGCCGCGACCCCCGCCGCGACCCCGGCGCCGCTCGGCTCCCGGCCTGCTCGCCCGCGGTGTCAGCACCGCGGCGCGCCCGCGGCCGCGCACGTGCCGGCGCGAGCGGCAGCGGCGGGCTCAGGCGCGCGCGGCGGCGTCCGCGGCCTCGAGGACGGCGTCCGGCACGGCGCCGGCGAGGCCGATGGCCGTCACCGAGGACGTCGCGGTGGCGGCCAGCGCCCCGGCGGTCTCACCGCTCAGCCCGCTCGGCGCGGTCAGGTACAGGGGGCGCTGCCGGCTGCCGGCGAGCGGCCCGCTGGCCAGGGCGTCGGGGAAGCGCACCCCGTTGACGAGGTAGCCCTGCGCCGCGTCGGCGAAGCCGAGCCCGAAGCCGGCGACGCCGCCCGGCCCGGTCGCGGCGCCGGCGCCGGCCTGCGGCGCGCTCGCCAGCGCCAGCAGCACGGCGGCGGTGTCGTAGCGGGTGGCGCCCGCGGCGACGACGACCTCGAGCCCGTCGGCGGCCAGGGCGTCGAGCACGCGGGAGGAGACCACCGCGCTGCCGCCGAGCACCACCACCTGGGCGATCCCGAGGTCGCGCAGCGCCGAGCGGGTGGCGTCGGGCAGGGCGTCGCGCGCGGTCAGCAGCAGCGGCACGCGCCCGGCGTAGGCCAGCGGCCCCGCGGACAGGCCGTCGGCGGGGTTGGTGCCGCTGGCCACGAGCGCGGTGCGGGCGGCGGGCGAGCCCGCGAGCAGCGCGCGGGGAGCGATGGAGGCCGCGCCGAGGCGGGCCGCGGCGGCCGCGGTGGCGTAGCGGTCACCGCCCTGCACGCGCACCACCTGCGCGCCGGGCAGCAGCTCGCGCAGGTGGTCCAGGACGGCGTCCGCGACGACGGCGGGCCCGCCCATGACGTGCACCGTGCGCCCCGCGCCCGCCCCGGCGCCCGCACCGGCGCTCGAGCCGCCGCCCGAGCCGCCGCCGCTCCCGCCGAGCAGCGCCGCCGCGGCGTCGCGGGTCGGGGCGGGCAGGCGGTCGCGCGCCGTCAGCAGCACCGGGGCGCCGACGTGGCCGGCGAGGAACGTCGCGCTCAGGGCGTCGATGCCGCCGGCCGCGTCCTCGCCGCTGGCCACGACGACGCCGGGCACGGCGCCGGCGGGCAGGTCCGCGGCGAACGCCTCCGCGACGAGGGCCGCCGTGGCGTAGCGGTCGCCGCCGCCGATCCGCCCGCTCACGAGGCGCTCACGAGGAGGCTCACGAGGAGCTCAGGAGGAGCTCACGAGGCGCTCGCGACGCGCCGTCCACCGCTGACATGCACAGATCGTCACATGTCATCACCTAGCGTCGATGGCGCCACGCGGAGCGAGGGAGGACCGACCGTGAGCCCGACGCCGGCCCTGCTGGCCCTGCGCGACCGCGTGCGGCGGCACGTGCCCGGTGCGCTGCTGCCCGCACCGCTGTCGCAGGACGACGTCCAGCACCTCGTGCGGCGCCTGACCTGGGGCGCGACGCCGACCCTGGTCGAGGAGGTGCGCCGCGACCCGCAGGCATGGCTCGACGCCCAGCTCGAGCCCGCCGCGATCGACGACGCCGCGTGCGACGCCCTGGTGCGCCGCTTCGGCCGCCTGTCCTGGTCGATCCCGCAGACGCGCGGCGGCGGCTCGTTCGGCAACTACGACTCGATGTGGGAGCTGGGGCAGGCGACCCTGGCGCGGGCCACCTGGAGCCGCCGGCAGCTGCTGGAGGTGGTGTGCGACTTCTGGTCCAACCACCTCAACGTCACCAACCCCGCCTCGGACGTGTGGGACAACCGCCACGACTACGACGCGACGGTGATCCGCCCGCACGCGCTCGGCTCCTTCGACGCCATGCTGCTCGCCTCCGCCCGCCACCCGGCGATGCTGCGCTACCTGGACAACGCCACGAACACCCGCGGCGCGCCCAACGAGAACTACGCCCGCGAGCTGCTGGAGCTGCACACCGTCGGCGTCGACGCCGGCTACGGCGAGGAGGGGGTGCGCGCGGCGGCCCGGGTGCTCACCGGCGCCGCGGTCGACGACGCCACGGGCCTGTACCGCTACGACGAGCGCCGCCACGACCCCGGCGCCGCCGCGGTGATGGGGTGGAGCACCGGGGCGCACAGCGCCGCGGACGGCCAGCGCGTGCAGGCCGACCTGGTGCGCCACCTCGCGCACCACCCGCGCACGGCCGCCACCATCGCGCGCAAGCTGTGCGTGCGGTTCGTCGCCGACGACCCGCCGGCGGCGCTGGTGGAGCGCCTGGCCGCCACCTACCTCGCGCAGGGCACGCGCGTCGTCCCGGTGCTGCGCCAGCTCTTCGCCAGCCCCGAGTTCTGGGCGGCCCGGCGCACCAAGACCCGCCGCCCGCTGGAGGGCTTCGTCGCCGCCGTGCGCGCGATCGGCTCCACCCCCGGCCCGAGCGGCCTCGGCGGCATGGACTACCTGTACTGGCAGGCCCGCGACATCGGGATGGCGCCGCTGGCGTGGGCCCCGCCCAACGGCTACCCCGACGTCGCCGTCGCCTGGCAGTCCGCCGGCGCCACGATGCGCCGCTGGAACAAGACCACCGAGGTCGTCAACGGCTGGTGGCCCGCGGACCTGCGCCGCGGTGACCTGGCCGTGCTGCTGCCCCGCCCGCTGCCCGACACGTTCGGCGAGGTCGTCGACGCCCTGCTCGCCCGCCTGCTGGGGCGCCCGGCCACGGCGCGCGAGCGCTCGGTGCTGCTGGCCTTCTGCGAGCGCTCGGCGGTCACCCCGCTGCGCGCGGACGACGAGTGGATCACCTGGCGCCTGCCCTCCGTCGTCCAGACGGTGCTGCACGCCCCCGGACACATGGAGCGATGACCGTGCCTGCGACCACGCTGCCCTGCACCTGCCCGGACGGCGGCCCGGGCGGCGGCCCCGGCGGCGGCCTGACCCGGCGCACCCTCCTGAAGGCCCTCGGCGGCGCGGCCCTCACGCTCGCGGCCACCGAGGCGGTGCACACCCGCGTCGCCCTGGCCGCACCCGGCTACACCGGCGACGTGCTCGTGGTGCTCTCCCTGCGCGGGGGCTTCGACGGGCTCTCGGCGATCGTGCCCGGCGGCGACCCCGACTACCGCCGCCTGCGGCCCACCATCGGGATCCCGGCGTCCGCGCTGCTGCCCCTGGACTCCACCTTCGGCCTGCACCCGGCGCTGGCGCCGCTGCTGCCGCTGTGGCGCGCCGGCACGCTCGGCGCCGTGCAGGGGGTGGGCCAGCCGGACCCCACCCGCTCCCACTTCAAGGCGATGGAGGAGATGGAGCGGGCCGCGCCCGGCAGCGGCCTGCGCACCGGCTGGCTCGACCGCACCCTGGGCACCCGGGCCCCGGAGACCCCCCTCGCCGCGGTCTCGCTCGGCAGCCCCACCACGCCGGCGTCCCTGGTCGGGCCGTCCCAGGAGCTGACGGTCGGGTCGCTGGACGGCTTCGCGCTCGCCGGGCCCTGGAGCGCCGCGGAGCACGCGCGCTGGACGACGGCGCTGACCGAGCTGCACCGGGAGGGTCCGCCCACCGTGGCCGCCGCGGGCGCCCGGGCGCTGGAGGCGGCGCGCACCATCGCCGGGACGAGCGCCGCGCCCGGGGCGGCCTACCCCGCGGGCGACCTGGGCACCTGCCTGCGCGACGTGGCGCGCCTGGTCAAGGCGGACGTCGGCGTCCAGGTCGCCGCGGTCGACTACGGCGACTGGGACATGCACAACGACCTCGGCCGCCACGACCGCGGGTGGATGCGGGACAAGCTGGCCGAGCTGGCGTCGGCGCTGGCCGCCTTCGCCGCCGACCTCGGCCCCCGCATGAGCGGGGTGACGCTGCTGACGCTGTCGGAGTTCGGCCGCCGCGCGGGCGAGAACGGCTCCGGCGGGCTGGACCACGGCCACGGCAACCTCGTGCTCATGATGGGCGGCGGCGTGGTCGGCGGCCGCGTGCACGGCCGGTGGCCCGGGCTGTCGACCACGGCCCTGGACGACGGCGCGCTCGCCGGCACCACCGACTTCCGCGGCATCGTCGGGGAGGTGCTGCAGAAGCGCTGCGGCGCCGGGTCGCTGGGCGACGTCTTCCCCGGCTTCTCCGGCGGCACGGGCCTGGGCCTCGTGCGCGCCCGCTGACCCGCCGCTGCCCTAGACCGGCTGGCCGGCGCAGGTGGTGAGCCGGTACAGGCGCGCGTCCCCGACCGCCGTCACGGGCGCGAAGGCGCCGGAGTCCGGCGCGGCGCGCACGCCGTCGAACCAGGCGGCCCGCGGCAGCCACTCGAAGTAGCGCTGGCCCGCCACCACCAGGTGCGTGACGCCGAGCTCGCGCACGGCCGCGCACACGCCCGCGTCGGTGCCCACCTCGTGCAGGCGCGCCGCGACGAGGCGCTGCTGGTCGGTCCACGTCCCCGTGAAGTGCGTGAACAGGGGCCGGCGGTCCGCGAGCGCCATCATCAGGGCGCTGCCGTCGTAGGGGTCGTTGGCGACGACCGCGCCGGGCGGGACGGCGTCGCGCATCTGCGCGTACAGGGCGAGCTCCTGCGCGCTGACCAGCGGGCTGACGCTGCTGTCGCCCGAGGCGTACCCGGCGGTCAGCGCCTCGCGGGTGGAGGCCGCCCCGGAGCCGGGCGCCAGCAGCGCCACGACGGCGACCAGGAGGACGACCCCGGGCGAGGCCGCCGCCGAGCGCAGGCCCGGACGCCGTCCGAGCGCGTCCAGCCGCGCGCCCGCCAGCTCCAGCAGCCCTGCCAGGCCGGCGGCGGCCAGGACCACCGCCGGGACGGCGACCAGGGGCGCCAGGCGGTAGGCGTCGTTGTACCAGGGCCCGGTGAGCAGGTGGGTGTCCGTGGTCTGCGCGAGCACGTACAGGCCCGCGGCCGCGGCCCACGCCGCGACCAGCCACCGCTCGCGGCGCGCCCGCAGCAGCAGCACCGCGCCCGCGAGCGCCAGCAGGCTCGCCCACGCGCCGCCCGGGCGGCCCTCCGGCGGAGCGCCCAGCAGCGCCTCCCCCACCGCCTGCGGCACGCTGGCGCGCGCGGGCCACACGTACGCCCCGACCGCCGCCAGGGTGGAGGAGCGCGCGACCAGCACTCCCGCCGCGGCGAGGACGACCAACGCCGCGGCCGCGGCCGCCCACAGCCGGGGCCGGGCGGCCGGGCGCCGCCAGGCGCGCCGCACCGCGCGCGCGAGCACCGCCGCCAGCAGGGGGCCGGCCAGCGCCGCGAGCGCGAACAGGGCGCTGGGGTGCGCCAGCGCGAGGCCGACCAGCCCGCCCCCGGTGACGAGGGCGGCGACGCCCGGGTGCGGGCGCTCCCCGGCCGGTCCGCGCCCGAGCACGGCCAGCAGCGCCGCGAGCACGGCGGGCAGCAGCGCCGTGGCCAGCAGCACCGGGTAGACCACGCCCCAGACCAGCAGCAGCGTGGGGAAGGACGGGAAGGCGGCGGCCAGGACGCCGGCGGCAGCGGCGGCGGCCGGCGCGTCGGGGAGCACCGAGCGGGTGAGCGCGACGACCGACAGCGGCCAGACCACCGCCGAGACCGCGAGCGCGACGACGTTGGTGGCGACCACCACGCCGCTGCCGCTCAGCTGCACCACGAGGGTGACCACGCCGTGCCACGCGGCCGGGTAGGGCGCGGGGGCGTCGGGGCTGGTGAGGCGGGCCAGGTGCAGGCTGGAGGCGTCCCCGGTCTCCAGCGCCAGGTGCACCGCGTTGAGGTGGAAGACGATGTCGTAGGCCTGCGAGACCAGGTCCGGGGACCAGATGCCGCGGCGCACCGCGACCGCGAGCAGCACCGCGCCCGTGCCCGCTCCCAGCAGGCCCGCCAGCAGGGCCGAGCGCTCCCGCCGGGCGGGGGCGGCCGCCCGGCGGGAGTCGCGCCGCAGCGCCGGCGTGCTGCCGGTCGCGGTGACGCTGCCCGTGGTGCTGCTGCTGCCTCGTGCGGCGACGACCGCGGCGAGGCCCGTCGTGATGCCGGTCGTGATGCCGGTGGTGATGCCGGTGGTGATGCCGGTCGTGATGCCCGTGCTCGTGCCCGTCGGCCGCGCGTGCCGCGGCAGCGACGGGCGCGGCGGCGGCGCGGGCCGGGCCACCGCGAGCACGGCCGCGACTGCGGCCGCGACCAGGGCCGTGAGCGCCAGCGGCGCGGTCGCGCTCCAGCGCAGGCCGACCGCGGGGGCGAGGACGGCGCTGACGGCGACCACGGCGACGGACAGCGGGGCGGCGCTGCCGAGGAGCAGCAGGCCGCGCAGGCGCAGCGCCGCGCCGAGCGCCAGCCCGGGCCCCAGCAGGACGGCGAGCGCGACGGCGAACACGCCGAACGCGTCGGTCCACGCCGTCACCGCAGCCGTCCCCGCCCCTTCCGGAAGCCCCGCGTCGCCCGAACGCGGCGCCGTGCACTCCCCGGCGGGGACGCTACCGGCGCCCGGCAGCCGCCGCGGGCTGTCGCGGGGATCCCCCTCGCCGGCCTCCCGGCTGCCGGCGCCTCAGGGCGCGCACGGGGTCCCCGGCACCAGCACCCGGTGCACCGAGGCGCCGCCCTGGCGGTCGACGAGCTCCAGGGAGCGCGCGGCGTCCAGGTCGGCGAAGCCCGGCGCGCGCTCGCGCCACGCCTGCACCGGCGTGGTGCCCGCGTACACCCAGCACACGCGCAGGGCGCGCAGCGCCTCCTGCACGGCGGGGTCGGTGTCGACGTCGTCCAGGCGCTCGAGCAGGACGGCGGCCTCGGGGGTCGGGTCCCCCGCGCTGTGGTGGACGAAGAGGGGCCGCACCCCGGCGAGGGCGTACATCCACGGCGAGCCGTCGACGGGGTCGTTGAGCACGCGGGCGCCCTCGGGCAGCCCGCGCCCGGCGAGGCGCTGCATCACGGCGCGCTCGTCGGGGCCCACGGTGCGGTCGGCGTACCCGGCCGCGAGGCGGACGACGGCCCGCTCCTGCGCCCCGACGGCCAGGGCGACCCAGGCCAGCACGGCGAGGCCGGCGGCCCCGGCCCGGACGGCGCGGCGGCGCCCGGCGGCCCAGGAGGCGACCCGGGAGTCGAGCCGGGAGGCGACGCGCGCCGCGGCGGCGCCCGTCATCACCGCGCCGAGGACGGCGACGAGCGCGACGAGCCGGTGCGGCTCGTTGTAGAAAAGCATCGTCACCGACCGCAGCGGGAGCGCGACGGGCGCGACCGCGACCACCGCCAGCAGCACCGCGACCAGCCACGCCAGCGCGAGCCACGCGGTGGCCCGGTGCGCGGCGGTCAGCACGAGCGCCCCGAGGAGCAGCGCGGCCAGGCCGACCTGCGGGGCCTGCACCGGCACGCCGTAGCCCAGCCCGGGACTGACCTGCAGCACCAGGCCCAGCACCTGCCCGAGCGCGGGCAGCGCGCCGTCCTCGGTGCGGAAGTCGTAGGCGGCCATGGCCTGGAGCGCGGGGAAGCGCTGCCGCGCCCGGTCGAGGGCCGCCAGCACGAACACGGCGACCAGCGCGACCGGCCAGGCGCCCAGGACCGCCTGCCGCCACGGCGGCCGCACCACCCGCCCCGCGCCCCAGGCCCCCGCCAGCAGCGCGACCACGGCCACCCCGGCCGGCTGGACGGCGGCCACCCCGACCAGGGCGAGCACGACGAGCACCCAGCTGCGGGCGTCCCCCAGCCCCGCGCCACCACCGCCGCTGCCACCGCCGCTGGCCCAGCCCTCGCCGCCCAGCAGGCGCCCCTCGAACGCCCGCACGGCGAGCGCACCGGCGAGCAGGGCGGTTGCGAGCGCCACCCCGTACGCCCACGCCGGGCGCCACCAGTGGTCGACGGGGAAGACCGTCGGCAGCACCGAGACCGCGGCGGCGACCGCCGCGCCCGCGCCCCTGCCGCGCGTCGCCGTCCAGGCCAGGGCCGCGGCGGCCAGCGGCAGCACCGCGCCGTACGCCACGAGCAGCAGCGCGTTCAGCACGGGCACCGCGCCGGCCCCCGTCAGGTCCACTCCCACGGCGGCCAGCGCGTGCAGCCCGGTCGGGTAGGCGCTGCCCACCTCGCGCCACCCCGCGCCGAGCAGCTCCGCGGGCGCCCGGGTGGGGTCGCTGCTGCCCGTGGCGGCGACCCAGGTGGTCAGGTTCGCGTGCCAGACGGCGTCCCACAGCTGGTCCACCGCGCCGAGGTCGACGCCGGCGCGCCCGGCGAGCACGGCCACGTACCCCGCCGCCGCCAGCACCCCCGCCGCCGCGACGAGCACCTGCCGGTCCGGGCGGGCGTGCAGGCGGGCGTGCAGGCGGGCGTGCAGGCGGGCGCGCCACGCTGGTGCGGGCACCGGGGAGGCGCGGCGGCGGCGCACCAGCGCGGCGACCACCGCGGGCGCGGCCAGGACGGCGGTGGTGGCGAGCAGGGCGCCCGGGCCCCACGCGGCCCCCAGGCGCGGGACGGCGACCGAGCCGGCCCCCACGACCCCGAGGGTGAGGACGGGACCGAGCACGAGCGCCCACCCGGCCGGCACGCCGTGCGCGCGGGCCAGCAGCGCTCCGGGCGCCCACAGCACGGCGGCGGTGGTGAGCAGGACCAGCGCGCTCACGCCGGCCGCCCCACGGCCGCGACCCTACGCGGCTCCCCCGCGCCCCCCGCCCCTCGCACGCCCCCAGCCGCCCGTCACCCGCTCGCCGAGCGCTGACCTGTGGACCGTCGGCGCGGCGTGTCGCGTCTACGGGTCGACGCTCGACGAGCGCCCCGGCCGATCCGCGGCGTCACAGCGCCCGCTCCACCAGCAGCGGTACCGCGCAGGCGTTCAGGGTGTCCCGCCACGTGCACCGCACCACGGCGTGCCCGAGGGCGACCAGCGTGTTGGTGCGCCACCGGTCCCGGTGGAGGGCCTCGGGAGCGTCGTGGACGGTGCGGCCGTCGGCCTCCAGCAGCAGCAGCCCGGTCCGTCCGCGCCGCCGGGCGCGGAACGGCATGTCGGCGCGCAGGACAGGTGGCCGTGCTCGTCGCGCACCGGGAGCTGCAGCTCGTCCGGCGGCAGGCCCGCGTCCACGCAGCGCAGCCGCGCGCGGCTCTCCAGCGGCGACTCGGCGCGCGCGTCAGCCAGCCCCCAGAGGTCCTGCACGGCGCGGCAGCCCCGTCGACCGGCCGCTCGGTGGGCGGCCTCGGCGAGGCCGCCCACGTCCACGCACCCGGACCGCAGCGCGGAGTCCAGGACGGCGAGGGCGTCCGGACGCGGGAGCCGGGGCACCAGGTCGGCCAGCGTGCGCACCGCGCTGGTGACCGGGATGCCGCCCGCGTCGACGACGTCCTGCGCCGCCAGCTGCAGGCGGTGCACCGCCAGCCGCCTGCTGCCAGCCACCACGGAACCGCCGACGACGACGTCGACGAGCCCCGTGCGGGGCACACCCGCGATGTCGTGCAGCGCGGCGGCGCTGCCCAGGCCGACGACCGCGCCGGGCACGGCCGCCACCGCCGAGCGCGCCCAGGAGCGCTGCAGGAGGTGCCCGGTGCGCGTCGGGTCCACCAGGTGGGTCCCGCGCAGCAGCGGCTCCCAAGCACCGGCGCGGAGGTGGCGCCGCACGAGCGCCCGCGAGGCGCCCGCCGCCGCCACGTCGCGCCACGTCAGCACCGCGTCCTGGCGCGCGGCCCGGGCGAGCAGGTGGTCCAGCACGTGCACCCGCTGGATCCTCGAGCCCTCCGCCCCTGCCGCGCACCCGTCGTCGCGCGGCTGTGGACGACGGGACGCGCGCGCGCCCTGTGGGCGGCCGGTGCCGTCGAGCGAGCCCGTCGGGCAGGGCGCCGGGTCGGCCGTGCGCGCGAGCCGCGCCGCGCCGCAGACTGCTCGCATGTGCGGTCGCTACGCCAGCTCGCGCCGGGACGCCGACCTCGTCGAGGCCTTCGAGGTCGACGACGCGGTCGGCGAGGAGCTGCCCCCCTCCTACAACAAGGCGCCGACCCAGCCGGTGCGCGCCGTCGTGACCCGCCCGCCGCGCGAGGAGGACGGCGGCGCGCCGTCCCGGCAGCTGCGCACGCTGCGCTGGGGGCTCGTGCCGGCGTGGGCGAAGGACCCGAGGATCGGCAACCGCATGATCAACGCCCGCGTCGAGACGATCACGGAGAAGCCGGCGTTCAAGCGGGCCGCGGCCCGGCGCCGCCTCGTCGTCCCGGCCGACGGCTACTACGAGTGGGAGAAGAGGGAGGACGGCGCGAAGGTGCCGCACTTCCTGCACGCCGCCGACGACGGCCTGCTGGCCTTCGGCGGCCTCTACGAGCTGTGGCCCGACCCGACCAAGGCGGAGGACGACCCCGACCGCTGGCTGTGGACCCTGACGATCATCACGACGCGGGCCACGGACGCCGCCGGGCGCATCCACGACCGCTCCCCGCTCGTCGTCCCGGCGGAGATGCTCGACGACTGGCTCGACCCGCAGCTGACCGACCTGGACCTCGTGCGCCAGCTGCTCGACGCCGTCCCGGAGCCGCACCTGGTCACCCACGAGGTCTCTCCCGCGGTCAACAGCGTGCGCAACGACTCCCCCGACCTCCTCGCACCCGTGACGTGACCGGGACCGGGGCGCTGACGGACGCCGCCGCCCGGCACGCGAGGGACGGGCGGGACGGGCGCCACGTGCCGGAGCGGCACGCGCGCCGCACCCGCGGCGGCGCGCTGTGGTGGACGGCGCTGTCGGTCGTCCTGGCGGCTCACGCCGCCCCCGCGGTGCACGACCTGCTCACCGCCCGCCTCTGGTTCGACGAGGCGTACAACCTCACGGTGCCCGTCAACCTCGCGGCGGGCCGGGGCTACGCCAGCGACGGCAACCTCACGACGGCGTTCACGACCGGGGCCCTCGACCCCTTCGACGTGCGGATCTCCACGGGGCCGGTGGTGCTGCTGCCGATCGCGGCGCTGGTGGCCGCGGGCGTCGACCCGGTGCTCGCGGGCCGCGGCGTGGTCGCCGCGCACTACGCCCTCCTGCTCGCCGCCCTGCTCGCCCTCGGCCGCCGCCTGGCGGGGCGGTGGGTGGCGCTCGGCGTCGTCACGGCGCCCCTGCTGCTGCGCACCGCCGACGTCGAGGACCCGGTGCTCAGCCCCGTCGAGGTGGTGGGCGAGGTGCCCGCGGCGGCCTGGACCGTCCTCGCGCTCCTGGCGCTGCACCGGGGCCCGGCGCTCGCCGGCCTCTGCCTCGGGCTGGCGATCCAGTGCAAGCTGGTCGTCCTGCTCGCCGGGCCCGCCTTCCTGCTCGCGGCCGCCTGGGCCGTCAGCGGTCCGCCGCGCGCCCGGCTCGCCGCTGCCGGGCGCCTCTTCGCCGCCGCGGCCGCCCCGACGGTCCTCGTCGAGCTGGTGCAGCTGGCCTCCCTCGGCCCGGGCGGCTACGCGCGCAGGACGCGGGACCTGCTCGCCTTCCTCGGCGAGGACTACGAGCCCGTGCCGGCGTCCGACAAGCTCGACCTGCTCCTCGACGTGTGGTCCCTGCCCCCCGGCGCGGTGGTGGCCGCGCTGCTGCTCCTGCTGGCCGCGCCCGCCGCCGTGCTGCTCTGGCGCGCCCGCCGGCCGGCGCCGGGGTGGGCGGCGTCGCCGGCGCGCCAGGCCGAGCTGCTCGCCGCCGCGCTCACGTCGGCCACCTGGCTGGCGTGGTGGCTGTCGAGCACCACGAACCCGCTGTGGATCCGCCACACCTACCTCGTGCTCGTCGCGCTCGTGCCCGTCCTCGTCGGCTTCGCCCTCGTCGCCCTCCGCGACCTCGCCGGGGCCCCGCAGCGGCCGGTGGCGGGAGCGTCCGGGGTCGTCGGCGTCCTCGCGGCCGGGGTCCTGGTGGTGGCCCCGTTCGCGCACGTCGCCGCGCGGGCCGGCCTGCCCGAGGACGAGCGGGGCGGGCTGGCGGCGCAGCGCGCCGTCGCGGACGCCGTGCGGGCCACCGGCGCCGACCGGCTGCAGGGGTACTGGGGCCCGACCACCGAGATCGCCGTGCTGGCCGGCGTGCGCATGGTCCCCCTCGACGAGCAGCCGGCCGACCCCGCCGTCCCGCGCTACCTCGAGCAGGACCTCAGCACGCCGCAGGGCCGCGAGGCGGCCGGCGCCCAGCGGGCCGCGCTCTGCGGCGAGGTGGTCGTCGACGCGGAGGACGTCCTGCTCTGCTGGCCCCCCGGCTGAGCCGCCCCCGCTGCCGCGTCCCGGAGCTGTCGGGTCCCGGAGCTGTCGGTTCCCGGAGCTACGGTGCCGCCGTGGGCGACCTGATCACGATCGTGGTCGGAGCCGTGGCGGGCGGCGTCTGCGGCTGGGTCGGCGCGCTGCTGTCCTTCCGCCGCGCTCGGCGCGCCCGCAGCGGGGACGACGCGGCGGAGGCGATCCGGGCGGCCATGGGCGCCGCGGCGCGGCTGCGCAGCCTCTACCAGGACGCCGCGATCGCCACCTGGGGCCGCGGGCCCTCCGACCGCGACCTCGCCGCCGCGGAGAACGAGTTCGTCGGCGCCTGCGACCGCTCGGCCGACGAGGAGCTGGCCCGGGCCGCGCGCGCGTACCTGCACGTCGGGCGCGCCTACGCCAGCGGCGACCAGGACACCGGCACGCTGGTCGAGGAGGCCGCCCGCGACGAGCTGGCCGCGCTGATGCGCCGGCTCGTGCGCGAGGCGCAGGCCCCGTGACGGGCGCTGCGCACGGCGCAGGCCGCCTGACGGGTGAGCGCGCCGAGGCGCTGCGCGCTAGACGACGACCTCCGCGGCCGACATCCGCCGCACCGCGCCCGCCCGGCCCCGCCGGGTGGCCGCCTGGGCCACGCGGTCCCAGAACAGGTCGGGGGCGCCGACGAGCACCAGCTCGCGCGCCCCGCGCACCTCGAGCACCTCGCGCACCAGCTCGTCGGCGAAGGACGGCGAGCCGGACACCAGGTCGCGGCAGAAGACGACGGCCGGGCGGCCGCCGAGGTCGTCGCCCACGCGCTGGTCGTGCAGCAGCTGGCGCAGAGCGTCCCGGGTCCCCGCCAGCCGCGGGAGGACGATCTCCGTCATGTCGCTCCGTCCGTTAGCAGTGCGCTCCCCGGGCTGTCAAGGACGCGCAGCGGAAGAGTCTTCCACCCCGCTCGGACGACGGCAAGGAAGGTCCCCCGCGCGGCGCACGAGCCCCTGCAGCAGCGTGCCGGGGAACGGCACCGGCCCGCGCGCGCTGCGCCGCTGCCCGCTCGCCACGCTCAGCGCGGCGTCCCCGGAGACCAGGTGCAGGTGCCCCCCGAGCGACGACAGGTGCTTGACGACGCTCGACAGCCCCGTGCCCCCGGTCTCCTCCGGCGTCTCGCTGACCCCCTCGCGCACGGCCATCTCCAGGGCCTGCGCGGCGTCGAGCGCCCCCCAGCGGCGCAGCGTCTGCAGCACCCCGACGCCGGAGTCGCCGACCGCGAACAGCAGCGAGCGCCCCTGGTCGCGCTTCTGCGCCGCCACGTACCCGTGGCAGCGGCGGGCGTGGCGCGGCACGTTGTCGGCGGCCTCCACGACGCCGTCGTGCAGGGCGGCGGCGGCCACCGGGTCGACGGCCTCGACCGCCCGGTGCACCATCGCGGCCACCTCCTCCGCGCCGCGCGGCCCCTCGAAGCGGCGCAGCTCGACGAGGACGTCGTCGAGCGGGTGCTCGCGCACCACCGGCAGGTCGTGCTCGACGCCCGCGTCGTCGAGCACGCGCCCCAGCCGCATGCGCGCCAGGTAGCGCGCGACGGAGGGGTCCACCGGCGCGCGCAGCACCACGGGGCCCTCGGCCGCGGCCGCGTCGGCCAGCGCGGCGACGGCCACGAGGCCCAGCGGCTCGCAGTGCGCCATCCGGGTCAGGTCGATCAGGGTGCGCTCCGGGCACGCCCGGGGCCTCAGGCAGCTCAGCAGGCCGTCGCTCCCGAGCGGCCCGACGACGACGAGGTCCGGCACGCCCGCTGTGTAACACGCCGCACCGACACAGCAGCCGAGCGTGACAGCGCGGGGCCGGACAGCACGGGCCGGCCGCGGCGCCCCCTCAGGCCGCGCGCTCCTCGGCCCGCACCACGTGCACCGTGCCGAACTCGCCGTCGTAGCCGGGCTCGACGTCCACCTCGCCGGCGCGCACCCGGCGCAGCGCCTCCGCCACCAGCGGGCCGGCGTGCGCGGCGACGGCGTCCAGCGGCGCCTCGACCAGCACCGCCAGCTCGCTGCCGCACGCGGCGAGCAGCCGCTGCCGCACCGCGGCCACCCGCTTGGCGACCGGCCGGACGCCGAGCGCGTCCGCGACGACCTCGTCCAGCGGCACCAGCGAGGCGAAGCCCGGCGCGCCCTGCGGCCGGGAGCCGGCGGGCCGGTCGGCGAGGTCCTCCACCCGCGAGAGCACCCCGACGGTGACCCGCTTGCCGCACACCGGGCACAGCCCGCCGGCGCGCGCCGTCTCGGCCGGCGTCATCCGCACGCCGTGCTCGCGGTGCCCGTCCAGGTGGTACTTGCCCTCCTGCGGGAAGAACTCGACGGTGTCCACCAGCTGCGTCGGCGAGCCGGCCCGCTCGGCGGCGCGGGCCGGGCTGCCGGTGCGCAGCGCCTCGCGGAGGCCGTCGTAGGACAGCTCCCCGCGCAGCCGCGTCGCCTCCCGGGCCAGCGTGCGGGGCCCGTGCGCGTCGGAGCTGGACAGCAGCGCCACGCCGTCCAGGGAGCTGACGCGCCAGCACATCGCCGGGTCGGCCGACAGGCCGGTCTCGGCGGCGAGCACGTGCGGGGTGAGGTCCCCGAAGCACTCCTGCAGGGAGTCGAACCCCGACCTCGACCCCAGGACGCCGAACCACGGGGTCCACACGTGGGCGGGGACCACGAGGGCGGTCGGCTCGACGCCCAGGGCGACCTCGAGCACCGCCCGCGCGCTGAGGGCCAGCGTCGGACGGCCGTCGACGCCGAGGTCCGCGCCGCGCTCGGCCAGCGCCTGCGCGAAGGCCTCGGCGGCCTCCAGGGACGGCAGCATCACGAGCACGTGGACGCGCCGCGAGCGCCCGCCCTGCCGGTAGACGCAGGAGACCTCCACGCTGGGCAGGAACCGCGTCGCGCCGTCCCCGGCGCCGCGGCGGGCGTAGAGGCCCGGCTCGGCGGGCACGAGCTGCTCGCGAAGCTCCTCCCGCCACCGCGGGTGGGTGACGTCGCCGGTGCCCATCAGGCGCACGCCCTTCTCCCGCGCGGTGGCGTCGAGCACCGGCAGCGTGAGGTTGCGGGACGTCGCGTAGGCGTAGCGGGAGTGCACGTGCAGGTCGGCGTACCAGCTGCCGTCCTGCGCGAGGGCCGCCGCGGGCTCCTGGGTCGTCTGGGTCATGACGTCCCGGTTCCCTGCACTCGCTGTCCGTAACAGCGGTGGCGCGTCAAGGTGCCCGGACGAGTCCGCCGGGACCTCGACGCGGCCCGGGCGCGGGCGTAGCGTCGTCCGGGCGACGCGGCGCACCCTCGCCCGCGCGGGGCGGGCGCTGCGGGTGCGCCGGTGGAGGTGCGCGATGACCCGACGCTCCCGCCCGCTCGTGGCCCTGTGCGCCACGTCCCTGGCCGGCGCCCTGGCCGTGGGCTCCGCCGGCCCTGCAGCAGCTGGCGGCACCGCACCGGGCGCCCCCTCGCCCGGCTCCGGCGCCAGCTCCGGCGGCGCCGCTGGCTCCGGCGCCGGCTCCGGCGCCGGCCTGCCCGAGCCGCCGAAGGTGCCGGTGATGACGGGCGGCGGGGGCGCCGTCAGCAGCATCGACCCGTACGCCACCCAGGTGGGCATCGACGTCCTGGAGGCCGGCGGCAACGCCGCGGACGCCGCCGTGGCCACCGCCGCCGCGCTCGGCGTCACCGAGCCGTACTCGGCCGGCATCGGCGGCGGCGGGTTCTTCGTCCACTACGACGCCGGGACCGGCGAGGTGACGACGATCGACGGGCGCGAGAGCGCGCCGGCGACCTTCACCGAGGACGTCTTCACCGGCGAGGGCGGGGAGGCGCTGGACTTCGACGCGGTCGTGAGCTCGGGCCTGTCGGTGGGGGTGCCGGGCACGCCGGCGCTGTGGGAGCGGGCCGTGCGCGAGCACGGCACGAGGCCGCTCGGGGAGCTGCTGCGCCCCGCCGAGCGCCTGGCGCGCCAGGGGTTCGTCGTCGACGAGACCTTCGCCGACCAGACGCGCGACAACGAGGAGCGCTTCCGCCTCTTCCCCGAGACGGTCGAGACCTACCTGCCGGGCGGGCAGGTGCCGGAGGTGGGCAGCACCTTCCGCAACCCCGACCTCGCGCGGGCCTACCGCGCGCTGCGCACGCAGGGCACCGACGCCCTCTACGACGGCCGCCTCGGGCGGGCCGTCGTCGACGCCGCGCGCGAGCCGCTCACCGCCGAGGGCGTCAGCGTCCTGCCGGGGCAGATCACGCGGGAGGACCTGCGCGCCTACGAGGCGCTGGAGAAGGACCCGGTGCGCTCGCAGTACCGCGGCCTCGACGTCTACGGCATGACCGTGCCGGCGTCCGGGGGCATCGCCGTCGCCGAGATCCTCAACCTCCTCGAGGCCTACGACGCGCGCACCGGCACCGCGCTGGGCGAGGTGGAGGAGGTCGACTACCTGCACCGCTTCGCCGAGGCGAGCGCGACGGCCTTCGCCGACCGCAACCGCTGGGTCGGCGACGTCGCGGACGTGCCGGTCGAGGAGCTGGTCTCCCAGGGGTTCGCCGACGAGCGCGCCTGCGCCCTCTTCGACCCGGCGCTCGCGCAGCCGCGGCCGCTGCCGTTCGGCGAGCCGGACGGGAACTACGCCGCGTGCGAGGCCGCCGGGACGACGGCGGCGCCGGTCGAGGACCAGGGCACCACCCACCTGACGGTCGCCGACCGGGAGGGGAACGTCGTCTCCTTCACGCTGACGATCGAGCAGACGGGCGGCTCGGGGATCACGGTGCCCGGCTACGGGTTCCTGCTCAACAACGAGCTGACCGACTTCAGCTTCACGCCCACCACCGAGGGCGTGCCCGACCCGAACCTGCCCGGCCCCGGCAAGCGGCCGCGCTCCTCGATGGCGCCGACGATCGTGCTGGACGACGGGGAGCCGGTGCTCGCCCTCGGCTCCCCCGGCGGCCCGAGGATCATCACGACCGTCGCCCAGGTGATCACCCGGCACGTGGACCGCGGGCTGCCGCTGGGAGAGGCGATCGCCGCGCCGCGCCTGTCCTCGCGCAACGGCTCCACGAGCCAGGCGGAGCCGGCGATCGTCGACGGGCCGCTCGGCGCGGCCCTGACCGCGCGCGGTCACGCGCTCGCGTCCACGGCGCAGATCGGCGCGGCGACCGGGATCCGGCTGCTGCCGGACGGCGGGTTCGAGGCGGCGACGGAGACGACGCGCCGCGGCGGCGGCGCGGCGGCCGTGGTCGACCCCGACGAGGCGGTCGAGCCGGCCGGGTGAGGCGCGCCGCTCAACCGGTGAGGCCGGCGCGGCGCTCCGAGGGGGGCGGGGTGGCTGCTCGGACGCGCCCGCACCCGCCGGGGCGGGTCGGGCTCGGACGCTGCGCCGGTACCCCGCCCGGCCGGGCCGAACCGCGGCACCGCACCCGACGACGGCGTCGTCCGCGTGCTGTCCACATGCTGGACGCCCGGGACGCCGTCGCGCCGGACGCTCCACAATGACCCGCGACGGGGTGGCGCTGCGCGCGCCGGTCCGGCGGGGGGAGGTCCGCGGTGGCGGCGAAGGGGTCCGGGAGGCGACCGCCGCGACCCCGCGGGCGCACCGCGACCGGCGCGGCGGGCGGCGCCCCGGCGCGGCGCCTGAGCGCGGACCGCGAGCGCACCGAGGCCGCGCGGCGCCTGAGCACCCCGGTGGGCGCCCGCGCAGCGCTCGACCGCCTGGCCGCGCTGGCCTCCCGGCTGCTCGGGACGCCGTCCGCGCAGGTCTCCCTGCTCACGGACGCGTACGCGGTCGCCGGCGGCGCCGGGCTCGCGACCGCCACCGTGGGCGACGTCGCGTCGCTGGAGGACGTCCTGTGCAGCGTCGCCGCGGTCTCCGGCGGCCCGCTCCTCGTCCCCGACGCCGCCGCCGACCCCCGGGTGCGGGACCTGCCGCCGGTGACCTCCGGCGTGGTCGCCGCCTACCTCGGGGTGCCGCTGGTGGCCGACGGCGGCCACGTCGTCGGGGTCCTCTGCGTCTTCGACATCTTCGCCCGCACCTGGACCCGCGCGGACGTCGCGGTGCTCGAGCGCCTGGCCGCCACGGCCGTCGCCGAGCTGGAGCTGGCCGCGGCGAGCAGCGAGGAGGACGCGCGGCGCGTCCTGTGGCAGCTGTCCGTGGACGCCGCCGGCATCGGCACCTGGGAGTGGGACCTGCTCACCAGCCGGCTGACCTGGGACGAGCGCACCCTGGAGGTCTTCGGCTACGACCGGGCCTCCTTCCCCGGCACCCTGCAGGCCTTCTACGACCGGGTGCACCCCGAGGACCTGGAGCGGGTGCGGCGGGCGATCGGGGCGTCCGTGGCCGCCGGGGGCACCTTCGAGGCGGACTACCGGGTCGTGCTGCCCGACGGCGGCACCCGCTCCCTCGCCGCCCGCGGGCGGGTGCTCGGCGACGAGGCGGGCGACGCGGTGCGCGTGCTCGGCGCCGTGTTCGAGACCACCGCCGCCCGGGACGGCGAGAGCGGCCTCACGCGGGTGCTGGAGTCGATGGCGGCGTCCTTCTACGCCCTCGACCGCGACTGGCGGTTCACGTACGTCAACGCCCAGGCGGAGCGGCTGCTGGGCCGCCCGCGCGCGCAGCTGCTCGGGAGCAGCATCTGGGAGCTGTTCCCCGCGGGCTCGGAGCTCGAGGCCGGCCACCGCCGCGCGGTCGAGACCGGGCGGTCCGTCACGCTCGAGGCGCACCACCCCGCGCCCCTGGACGGCTGGTACGAGGTGCAGGCGTGGCCGGGCCCGGAGGGGCTGTCCGTGTGCGTCGTCGACGTCGCCGAGCGCCGCGCCGCGCAGGAGCGCGCCGCCCGGGCCGGGGACCGCGCGGCGCTGCTGGCCGCCGTCACCGCCGAGCTCGCGGGCACGCTGGAGGCGGGCGAGGCCGTCGGGCGCCTGGCGCACCTGGTCGTGCCGGCGCTGGCGGACTGGTGCGTCGTCACCCTCGTCGACGACGAGCAGGCCTCGCGGCGCGGGCTGCGCGACGTCGGCTGGTGGCACGCCGTCCCCGGCCAGCGCGCCGCGGTGCAGGAGTACGTCGCGCACCGGCTGGCGGACCTGCACGACGCCTCGCACCTGACCCGCACCGTCGCCACGGGCCGGCCGTACGCCATCGGCTCCTCGGCGCGGGAGGTGCTGGCGGCGCGCCTGCGCCCGGGGCCGACGCGCCGGGCGCTGGAGCAGCTGGACCTGGAGTCGATCGTCGTGCTGCCGCTGCGCGGCCGCGAGCGCACGGTCGGCCTGCTCAGCCTGTGCAACGGGCGCGAGCGCAGCCCCATCACGCCCGAGGAGCTGGAGACGGCCCGCGCCGTCGCCGACCGCGCGGGCGTGGCGCTGGACAACGCGCGGCTGTACCGCCAGCAGCGCGCGATCGCCGAGGGCCTGCAGCGGGCGCTGCTGACCCCGCCACCGCAGCCGGAGGACCTCGAGGTCGCCGTCCGCTACACGCCCGCGGCGGAGTCCGCGCAGGTCGGCGGCGACTGGTACGACGCCTTCTCCCAGCCCGGCGGGTCGACGGTGCTCGTCATCGGCGACGTCCTCGGCCACGACACGCAGGCGGCGGCCGCCATGGGGCAGGTGCGCTCGGTGCTGCGCACCGTGGGCGCGGTCGGGGACGACGGCCCGGCCGACGTGCTGCGCAAGGTCGACCAGGTGATGGAGACGCTGCGCATCGCCACCACGGCCACGGGGGTCGTCGCGCGCGTGCACCCGGCGGACAGCGGGCCCGAGCGCGGCACCCGGCGGCTGTGCTGGTCCAACGCCGGGCACCCCCCGCCGATGGTCGTGCACCCCGACGGCACCGCGACGGCCCTGGACGGGCGCGGCACGGACCTGCTGCTCGGCGTCCTGCCGCGGGCGCCGCGGCACGAGGAGGACGTCGTCCTGCCGGACGGCGCGACCGTGCTGCTCTACACGGACGGCCTGGTGGAGCGGCGCAGCCAGTCGCTGGAGCGGGGCCTGGAGCGGCTGCGGGAGGTCCTGGGCGACCTCGCCGGCCAGGACCTCCCGCTGGAGCAGCTGTGCGACGAACTGCTCGCCCGGATGCTGCCCCCGCAGTCGGAGGACGACGTCGCGCTCGTCGCCGTCCGGCTGCGCCCCCGCGAGCGCCCCCGCGAGCGCCCCCGGGAGCGGCTCGCGGGCCGGTGACGGGTCAGTGCAGGAAGCAGGCCGTGGGGTCGGTGTAGCTGTCGGCAGAGCGCGCGACGTCGTCGCCGACCGCCTTCTCGCCGCCGACGACGACCACGACGCACGGGCGCAGGCGCTCGAGCTCGGCCCGGGTCGCCTCCGGCAGCTCGGCGCGCCGGGTGAGCAGGAGCGGGCCGGCGCCGAGCGTGGAGGGGCCGACGCTCAGGGCGTCGGGGAAGGTCTCCCCGCTGGCCAGGTAGACGACGGGAGCGGTCTGCGGGTCCCAGGTGGCGCGGGAGACCTCGGCGGCGGTGGCGTAGCGGTCGGCGCCGGAGATCCGGAAGGTGTTCGCGCCGACGGCGCTCGCGGCGCTCAGGCCCTCGGGCAGGGCGGCGGCCGAGCGCTGCTCGGGCAGGGGCGCGGTCTTGCGGGCGTCGGCGGCGACGGCGACGCCGGCGGAGGCGACGATCACGGCGGTCGCGGCGGCGGTGGCGAGGGCGAGGCGAGGAGTGGTCATGTCGAGGAGGGTGGCTCCCGGGCGACCACGCTCGGTAGTCGCGCGGTGCCCCGTCACCCGCCCGGCGGTGACGCTGCGCTACGTCGAGCGGGAGCCGACGGCGTGGAGTGACGTCTAGTCACGACGACGCACCACAGAGCGACAGCCAGGACGCCGTCGCAGACGAGGCTGGAGACCACGGCGCCCGCCACCCCGAGGGAGGGGATCAGGGCCAGGTTCAGCAGCGCGTTGCCCACCGCCACCCCCGCCTGCCAGGCCGTGCGCACGCCCTGGTGCCCGGCGCCGGTCAGGGCGTCGGCGGCGAGGTGGTGGGCCGCCTTCAGCAGCGGCAGCACCGCGAGCGCCCGCAGCGCCCCGACCGAGGCGGCGTAGGACTCCCCCAGCAGCACGGGCACGAGGTCCGCGCCGAGCAGGAGCGCGAGGGAGGCCAGGGCGCACCACCCGAGGGCCGGGACGGCGAGGCGGCGGGCCACGCGCAGCGAGCCGGCCAGCCCGGCGGCGCCCTCGGCGAAGAAGCGCGGGTAGGCGGTCGCGAGCAGCGCGCGCAGGGGCGTGAGCGCCATGTCGACGACGCGGTACGCGGCGGTGTAGACGCCGGTGGCCTCCAGCGTCGACAGGCGCGCGAGCATCGCCTTGTCGAGGTCGTTGTAGACCGCCTGGCTCGCCAGCCCGCACGAGAACAGCAGACCGTCGCGCCACTGGCGCAGGTAGCGGCGCGCGTCGGCGCGCGCGGGGCCGAGGTCGCGGCGCACGAGGGCGACGACGGCGAGCGCGGCGAGCAGCGACGCCGCGGCGTGGGCGAGCGCCCAGGTGGTCAGGGGGCTCGCGAGCGGCCCGGCGAGCAGCAGCAGCGCCGCGGCCAGGCGCAGCCCGTGGAAGGCGAGCTGGAAGGCGGCGGTGCGCAGCATCCGCCCGCGGGCGGTGCAGACCCCGCCGGCGAGCTCGAGCAGCAGCGAGCCGACGAGGTCCGCGACGGCGACCGCCGCGATCACGAGGACGGGCACCCGCGCGGGCAGCAGCCACGCGGCCGCGGCGGTGACGACCGCGGTGGCCAGGGCTCCCCCGCCCGCCGTCACGGCGGCGGCGCCGGCGAACTCGGCCGCGGCGCGCTGCGGCTCGCGCACCACCGCGCGCACCAGCAGGTGCACCGCCCCCAGCGACGCGAACGGCACGGCGAGGGCCACGACGGCGAGGACGGCGGAGACGGCGCCGAAGCCGTCGGCCCCGAGCGCGCGGGCGAGGACGAGGAAGGACAGGCCCTGCAGCACCGCGCGCCCGGCGTGGCCGAGCAGCATCGCGCCGACGCCGCGGGCGAACGGGCTGCGGCGCAGCGCCCCCGCGCGGGTGAGCACCGACGTCGGCGGCGGGCTCACCGCGCCGGCGCCGGCGCCAGCGCCCGCGCCCAGGCGCCGGTGACCGCCCGCGTGGAGAACTCCCGCGCGCGGGCGGCGTCGGCGCGGGCGAGGTCGGCGGCGGACGGCGGGGCGGCCAGCACGCGGGCGAGCGCGGCCGCGAGCGCCGGGCCGGACGCCTCCGCGGTGGCCCCCGGCACCAGGCGCGGCACGAGGTGCTCGCTCTGGGGGGTGCGGGCGGCGACGACGGGCACGTGCGCGGCCGCGGCCTCGAGCAGGGCGTAGCCGAAGGTCTCCGAGCGCGAGGTGTGCACGAGGGCGTCGGCGCGCGCGAGCAGCGCCGGCACCCGGTCGGTGAACCCGTGGAAGGTGACCCGGGCGTCCAGGCCCCGAGCGGCGGCCTCGGCGCGCAGGGCCGGCTCGTCCGGCCCTGTGCCGGCGACGTGCAGGTGCGCGCCCGGCGCGTGAGCGAGCAGGTCGAGCAGCAGCCGCGGGTTCTTCACGGGCTCCAGGCCGCCGACGGCGAGCAGCTGCGGGGGCGCGTCGTCCCGCGGCCCCCGCGGCGGTGCCGGCGCCTCGCGGACGACGTTCGCGATGACGCTGGTGCGCGCCGCCAGGCGCTCGTCCTGGGCGCGCAGGGCCGCGGCGACGGTCTCGCTGACGGCGACGACGGCGTCCGCGCGCCGCCGGTACAGCGGCAGCACGAGGTGGGCGACGAGCCGGAAGCCGCCGGAGGTGGCGGCGCGCTCGCGCGTGTAGGAGTGCTCCCAGGCGATCGTGCGGGTGCCGGCCGGGCGGCGCCACGGCAGGGCGCGCAGCCCCACCCAGATGCCGACGAGCACGACCACGGGCGCGTCGCTGCGCATCGCGTGGCGGGCCTCGACGAGCGAGCGCGCGAACGCCCGCGCCCGTGCCGTGCGGCTGCCGCGCCGCGCCGGCGCCGGGGGCGGGGTGAGCACGCGCGCGCCGACGTCCAGGCCGGCCTCCCGCAGGGCGGCGACGGTGTCGGCGGCGGCCTTCTCCATGCCGCGCAGCGGCTCGGCGGCGGAGAGGACGAACACCACCGACGGGGACGGCGGGGCGGTGCTCACGGCCTGCACGCTACGGCGGGCTGCGAGGGTCGGTGTCCGGTTCGGGCGAAGCCGGCACCGCGTCGGGTCCGGGAGCGCGTCCGGTGGACGGAGCGGCGTCGAGCACCGGTGATGTGCACGATCACACCGTTCGATACACACGGAGGCGGGCGATGCGCACCGACATCGAGATCGACGACGACCTGATGCGGGCCGCGCTGGAGGCCACGGGAGCAGCGACCAAGGAGGAGGCGGTCCGACTCGGTCTGGAGGCCCTGGTGCGCCTGCACCGGCAGAGGACGGTCCGCGAGCTGCGGGGCGGGGTGGCCCGGGAGGGCGACCTGGAGGGGTCGCGAGTCGACGCGCCGTGATCGTCGTCGACTCGAGCGTCTGGATCGACGACTTCAACGGCGTTCCGACGCGGCAGACGGACGTCCTGGACGGCCCTCTGGGCGTGGAGTCCGTCGCTGCAGGCGATGTGATCTCCCCGTGGTCGAGATGCTGGGCGTCCCGGCGGCGCTGCGCAGCGCCGATGCCTACCGGACGCTGCGCCGCCGCGGCGTGACCGTCCGCAGGACCGTCGACGTGGTCATCGCGGCGGCGTGCATCGCCGGAGGCCACCAGCTCCTCTTCGCCGACCACGACTTCCAGCCCTTCGTCGACCACCTCGGACTCGATCCGGCCTGACGGCGCGCCGCGGCGACGGCGTCAGCGACGGCGTCAGCGACGGCGTCCGCGGCGCGGGCGCCGACCGCGCGCAGCGAGTAGCGCTCGTCCGTCCACGCCGCCAGGCGCGCCCGCTCCTGCGGGGAGGGGCGGCCCGCCAGCGCCTCGCGCAGCGCCGCGGCGACCGCGTCGACGTCCCACGGCACCGCCCAGCCGAGGCGGTGCTCGCGCACGAGGTCGGCCACCGGCCCGGCCCCGGCGTAGAGCACCGGCGTGCCGCACGCGGTGGCGGCCAGCGGCTTGACGAGGAAGGCGAAGGCGTACTGGCTGTCCGGGCGCGAGGACGCCAGGCCGGCCCGCGCGCGGCGGGTGGCGGCGGCGACCTCCTCCAGCGCGACGAGCCCGGGGAAGGTGACGCGGCCGGGCACCAGCTGCGCGGCGCGGGCGCGCAGGGCCGGGACGTCGACGCCGCCGCCGTAGAAGACGGCCCGGGCGCCCGGGTGCTCGGGCAGCACGCGCCCGAGGGCCTCGACGAGGACGCCGGCGCCGTGGACCTCCGACATCGTCCCGGCGTAGACGAGGGTCGGCGGCTCGTCGTCCGGTGCCGCGTCGTCCGGTGCCGCGTCGGGGACGCCGGAGGCCGGTCGCAGCACGGCGGTGTCGACGCCGGTGCCCACCCGGACGACGCGCTCGGCCGGCACGCCGAGGTCGCGCAGGCGGGTGGCGTAGCCGTCGGAGACCGTCAGCACGCTCGCGGCGCCGCGCAGCGCCCACGACTCCCCGGCCCGCAGCAGCCGCAGCGCGGGCCCGCGCAGACCGGCCTCGGCGGCGGCGTAGGAGAGCAGGTCCGCGGCGTAGTAGACGTAGGGCACCCGGCGCAGGCCCGCGACGACGCGGACGACGACGCCCGTGGTCGGCGGCGGCTCGACGACCACGACGTCCGGGCGGCGCGCCAGCAGCAGCCGCGCGGCGAGCGGGACGTCGAAGCTCGCGTAGCGCAGGTAGCCGCGCACGTTGCCGCTGGCGTCGCGCAGCACGGGCCAGCGGCGCACGCGCACGCCGTCCAGCGGCGGCGCGGCGCCGGCCGTGCCGGCCGTGCCGCCCATGCCGCGGGGCAGCCGGGAGGTGAGGACCTCGACGGCGTGGCCGCGCTCGCGCAGGGCGCCGGCGAGCGCGGCGAGGCGCCAGGCGGCCGCGGCCGGCTCGGGCGCGAACAGCCGCGCGGCGATCACGACCCTCACGGGCGCGCCGTCGACAGGGGCTCGCGGGGCGCCACGACCATCCGGGGAGCATAGGCAGGGGCCCGGGCGGTGCGGGCGGACTCGACGACGAGGCGCCGGGTCAGCGCACGGTGATGGTGGCGCTGACCACGCCCTCGCGCTGCTCCCCCGGGTCCTCCGGCGAGGCGCCCGGCACCAGCAGGACGGTGAAGGGGCTCTCGACGGCGTACCGGCCGGGCACGGGGTCGACGAGCATCACGTACCACCCGGAGAAGCCGGCGACGGCACCGTGGCCCACCTCCTCCGGCAGCGAGTCGTACCAGGACTCGAAGTCCAGGGCGTTGAGCTGGCCCTCGCCGTCCTCGTTCGCGAGCACCACCGGCCCGGCGGCCCGGGCCAGGCTCCCGCTCACGCCGCGCTCGCGCGTGGTGTCGACGAAGTGCAGGGCCACCTGGACGACGTCGCAGCGGTGCAGGTCCTCGGCGGCGTAGCCGGAGATCGTCGTGACGCTGCCGCCCGCGTCCAGGCCCGCGGCGGCCGCGTCGACGACCTCGGCCTGCACGGTCACGGAGACCGGCGGGCTGTCCGGGTCCAGCTCGGAGCACTCCGCGGTGCCGAAGGGCCCAGGCTCGGCCGCGCACCCGAGCAGCGCGGCACCGAGGAGGAGGACCAGCAGGCGGGGCGCGGCTCTCGGGCGCACCCGCGCACGCTACGCCCGCCGCTCAACGCGCCGGCGCGCCGCCGTCCCCCGCGTGCGCCTCAGGTGCGCGGAACACCCGGGCGCTGGACGGCCTCCTGAGGGCGGGGCGGGCGAGCGGAGACGTGCGGGCCGGCACCACCCTCGACGACGTCCACCTGCTCGTGGCGACCATGCCGACCGACCGGTGCGTCGACGTCCGTCGCCGGTGGGCCGAGCTGGTCCTCCCGGGCGTCCTCCAGCGATGACGCACCGGCGCACGCCTTCGTCCGGGCCTACTCGGAAGCAGGGGCCCTCGGGGCCGCGCGCACGTGCGCTCGCTCGCCCTGCTTGCCGATGAGGCTGAGGTACTCGACGGGGCCGGAGCTGGTGGCGCCGAACCAGTGCGGGGTGCGGGTGTCGAACTCCGCGGCCTCCCCGGGCCTCAGGACCAGGTCGTGCTCGGCGAGGACGAGGCGCAGGGTGCCGTTGAGGACGTAGACCCAGTCGTAGCCCTCGTGGGTGCGCAGGTCGGGCTCGGCGTCGTCCTTCCCCGTCGGCAGGACGAACTTGTAGGCCTGGATCCCTCCGGGCCTGCGGGTCAGGGGCAGGATGACCGAGCCGTCGCTGCAGGGGATGGGCCGCAGGTTGATGCGGGGGTTCCCGGTGGGCGGGGCGTCGACGAGCTCGTCGAGCGTGACCCCGTAGGCGCGGGCGAGCGGGAGCAGCTGCTCCAGCGTGGGGCGTCGCAGACCCGCCTCGAGCCGGGACAGGGTGCTGGTGGAGATGCCGGTCTCCTCCGCGAGGTCGGCGAGCGTGACGTCGCGGCGCTGCCGCAGCTGCCTCAGCCTCGGCCCCACGGCGTCGAGGGTTCGGTCCGTCGAGTCGTCCACGCACCCATCTTGCCATTCGGCAACGGTGTTGCACGGCCGCAGCGCGCACTCCGGTCGGGGGTCCTGCTGGACGGCGCGGCGCTCGACGCGCTCCACGGTCGCGGCGGGCCAGCGCCCGTCCCAGGCGGTGTCCTCGCCGTTCGCAGACGCCGCTGACCGTCCCGACAGCCCCTGCACAGGCGCAGGACCGAGCGTCCTCGGTGGAGGCCGGACGGACCGGCCGGACCGGAGGAGTTCATCCCATGCGCACGAAGCTGCTGACCGCGACCGCCGCCGGCGCCCTCGCCCTGGCCGGCCTGGGGGTGGCCGGCCCCGCGCTGGCCGCGACCAGCACGGAG
Organism: Quadrisphaera sp. DSM 44207; assembly: GCF_900101335.1. Taxonomy (NCBI): domain Bacteria; kingdom Bacillati; phylum Actinomycetota; class Actinomycetes; order Kineosporiales; family Kineosporiaceae; genus Quadrisphaera; species Quadrisphaera sp. DSM 44207. The sequence continues at coordinate 583,507 of NZ_FNKA01000001.1, forward strand.
GAGGCCGCGACCGCCGTCGCCTCGCAGGTGGACCGGATCGAGGAGGCCCTCTCGGGCCTGGTCTCCGACGGCTCGATCACCCAGGAGCAGGCCGACGAGGTGGCCACCACCCTGGAGGAGGCCGGCCTCGGCGGTCCCGGTGGCCCTGGCGGCCGCGGGCCCGGCGGGCCCGGCGGGCCAGTCCTGGCGACCGCCGCCGAGGCCGTCGGCGTCAGCGAGGAGGAGCTGCGCACCGCGCTGGAGGCCGACGGCGCCACCCTCGCCTCGGTCGCCGAGGAGCACGGGGTCTCCCAGGACGACCTGGTCGCCGCCCTCGTCACCGCCGCGCAGGAGCGCCTCGCCCAGGCCGTCACCGACGGGGACCTCCCCCAGGAGGAGGCCGACGAGCGCCTGGCCGACCTGCAGGAGCGCATCACCGAGCATGTGACCAGCGAGCGGCCCGCCCCGCCGCGGGACGGCGAGCGCCCAGCCGCGCCCGGCGGGTCCTCCGAGTCCTCGACCGGCACTGCCGAGGACGACGCCGCCTGACGACACACCCGCACCGCTGAGCGGCGCCGTCCTCCCCCGGACGGCGTCGCTCAGGTCTGCGGGCTCACCCCGAGCACGGCGTCCACGGCGACCAGCAGCTCCTCGGCCAGCACGCCCGGGCTCCCGATCCCGGTGACCGACGCGACGCGCGAGGCCCCGAGCCACCGCCCCGACGCCGGGTGCAGCTCGCCGGGCGGGGTCGGCAGCAGCGGACGGCGCGACCGGCCGGCCAGCGGCGCCGCGGCGACGGCGTCGACGAGGCTCGCGCCGCTGACGAGGTACCCGGCGGGAGCCGAGCCGAGGTCCAGGCCCGCGCCGCCGAGCGCCGCGCTCGACCGGCTCGCCGGTGCGCTCGCCCAGGCGAGCAGCGCGGCGGCGGTCTCGTAGCGGTCGGCCCCGGCGACCCTCCTCACCCCGTACCCGTCCGCGCCGAGGGCGGCGAGGACGGCGTCCGAGACGACGGCCGGCCCGCCGAGGACGACGACGTGCGAGGCGCCCAGCTGCCGGAGCGCGGCGGCCGTGGCGCCGGGCAGGGCGGCGGCGGTGGTCAGGAGCACGGGGAGGTCCGCGGCGAACGCGACCTGGCCGGCGACGAGCGCGTCGGCCGGGCTCGTGCCGCTGGCGAGCAGGACCGTGCGAGCGAACCTGGCGTCCGGCCCCGTGGCCGCGCCCCGCAGTCGGGCGCCCGCGAGGGCGACGGCGCGCGCGGTCTCGTAGCGGTCCGCCCCGCCGATGCGCACGACGGCCACGCCCGGCAGGGCCTCCTCCAGCGCCCGCAGCTGCGCGGCCGGGACGGCGGGAGGACCGCCGATGACGTGCAGCGTCGCGCCGCCGACCGGCGCCGGGCCGAACAGCTCCCGCGCGCTCGCGAGCGTGCTCGCCGGCAGCTGCGCCGCCGCGGTGAGCAGCACCGGGGCGTCCAGGGCGCCGGCCAGGTAGCTGGCGCTCAGGGCGTCGACGCCGGCGCGCTCGGCGTCGCCGTTGGCGAGCAGGACGTGCCGGACGCGCCCGGTCCGCTCGGCGGCGACGGCGCGCGCGAGCAGGGCGGCGGTCTCCCAGCGGTCGCGGCCGGCGATGCGCGGCTGCGCGGGGGCCGCGACCGGGCGGGCGGCCGGGCCCGGCTGCGAGGGCAGCGGCTCTGGCGGCGCACCGGCGCGGTCCTCGGTCACCCGGCTGGCGTGGCCGGCGGCGCGCAGGGCGGCGAACTCGGTCGGCACGGACGCGTGACCGAACGGCGCGTAGGCCTCGTCCGCGCGCCGCGCGGCGCCCGGGTCGGCCTGCAGCACCAGGACGCCGGAGCCGTCGAGGACCTCCGGGGCGGGCCGGGCGCCGGTGAGCACCGCCACCCCGGACGCCGCCAGCCCGGTGGCGACGGCGACGTGGTCGCGGTGGGAGTCGCTGGCGTGGCAGGCGGCGGAGTGCGTCGTGCCGGGTCCGCACCGCGCGTCCAGGACGAGGGCGAGCCCGACCAGCGAGGCCGCGCGGACGCCGCCGTCCGGCATCCGCAGGCGGACCACGACCGCGCCCGGCCCGGCGAGCGCCGCCCACGCGGCGTCCTGCTCGCCGGTGCGCACGGCGGCGACCTGCTCCGGCGTCATCCCCCGCGCCGGGCCGAGGCCGCTGGCCTCGCCGTCGGTGACGGCCACGAGGACCAGCCGGTCCCCGCGCCGGCGGGCGGCGGGAACGAGGGCGCACAGGCGCAGCACCTCGTCGTCGGGATGAGGGGCGTAGACGACCGTCGTCACCGGCGCCAGTGTTCCGCCGCCCGCGCGCAGCCGCGCGGGCGAGGTCGCGCACGCTGCGCAGCTCCCCCCGAGCCCCTCGGCGACTCACAGCAGATGCACAGCCGGCGGCGAGGGGCCCGACAGGTCCGGCCCTCACGGTGAACCCACCCAGGTCCGCCCAGACCCCCGTTCCGCCCGGACCCGACACGACTCGAGGAGGCGCCGTGCGACGCCCGAGGAAGACCCGGCACGCCGTCTCCGCCGTCCTGCTGATCGCCGTGCTGGCCAGCTGCTCCACAGCCAGCGCCCGCAGCACCGGCACCACGACCGAGACCGTCGTCGCCAGCGAGGTGGCCGCCGCCACCGGCGCCACCGCCGAGCAGGCGCTCGCGGCGAACCTGCAGCCGCACGACACGAGCGCGGCCGCCACCTGGGACGCCGCCGAGGAGGTCGCGATCACCCTGACCGGCGACTCCGCGCAGGTCGATCCCGCCCAGGCCGGCTCCGTGCAGGCCGGCTCCGCGCAGGCCGGCTCCGGCGCGGTCGTCGTCGAGGGCGGCACCGTGACGGTCACGGCGGCCGGCACGTACCGGATCAGCGGCACCCTCGCCGACGGCCAGGTCGTCGTCGACACCGAGGACGAGGGCGCGGTCAGGCTCGTCCTCGACGGCGCCGACATCACCTCCTCGACCACCTCGGCGATCGCTGTGACGAACGCCGACGAGGCGGTCGTCGTCCTCGAGGACGGCACGCGCAACCACCTGGCGGACGGCACGGACTACACCGCCGCGGACGGCGACGAGAGCGAGACCTCGACCGCGGACGAGCCGGACGCCGCCCTGCACAGCGCCGCGGACCTGACGGTCACCGGCACCGGGGAGCTCGTCGTCGAGGGCAACGCGAACGACGGCATCACGAGCGAGGACGGCCTCGTCATCGCCTCCGGCGTCCTCGGCGTGACGGCCGTCGACGACGGGATCCGCGGCGAGGACCACCTCGTCGTCCCGGGCGGCAGCGTGACCGTGACCGCCGGCGGCGACGGCCTGACCTCCGACGACGTCGAGGACCCCACCGCCGGCTACGTGCACCTCGCGGGCGGCGCGGTCGCGGTGACCTCCGGCGCGGACGGCGTCCAGGCCGCCACCGACGTCGTCGTCACGGGCGGGGAGGTCACCGTCGCCTCCGGCGGCGGCAGCGGCACCTCCGTCGCCGAGGACGCCTCGGCCAAGGGCCTCGAGGGCGGGGTCGGCGTGGTCGTCGACGGCGGCACGGTCACCGTCGACGCCGCGGACGACGCCGTCCACTCCGACGGCGCCGTCAGCCTCCGGCAGGGCAGCCTCAGCCTGGCCAGCGCGGACGACGGCGTGCACGCCGAGACCGACCTCACCGTCGCCGGCGGCACCCTCGCCGTCGAGGCCCGCGAGGGCCTGGAGAGCGCCGCGATCGGCATCAGCGGCGGCGACACCGCCCTGAGGACGTCCGACGACGGCGTCGACGTCGCCGACGGCGGCCGGCTGAGCATCACCGGCGGCACCACGGTGGTCGACGCGGACGGCGACGGGCTGGACTCCGACGGCACCGCCGCGATGAGCGGCGGCACGGTCGTGGTCAACGGCCCGAGCGAGGCCGGGAACGGCTCGGTCGACGTCGACGGCACCTTCGACGTCACCGGCGGGGTGCTGCTCGCCGCCGGCAGCGCGGGCATGGCGCTGGCCCCCGACGCGGCGTCCGCGCAGGGGTGGGTCTCCGTGACCTTCGACGAGGTGCAGCCGGCAGGTACCACGGTGCAGGTCCTCTCCAGCGACGGCGAGCTCGTGGCCACGTACACCGCGGACCAGGAGTTCCAGTCGCTGGTCCACTCCTCGGCCGACGTCACGGCCGGGGAGGAGCACCAGGTCCTCACCGGCGGCACGGCCACCGGCGAGAGCGTCGGCGGGCTGGCCGCCGGAGGGAACACCTCCGGCGCCACGCAGGCCCTGACCGTGACGGCCGGTGAGCACAGCGGCGGGACGGGGGGCGGTTCCGGCGGCTTCGGCGAGGAGCCGCCGGCGCGGGTGTGAGCCGCGCGTCCGGCGGGGCTGGCGGCCTCAGCCACGTCACGCAGAGGCGGTGGCGAGCGAGGACGGCGGTACCGTTCCTGCACGACGGAAAGGTGGTGGCACCAGGCATGTCCGCCCTGCCGACGACCGCCCCTGGCACGGTGATGACCTGGGCCCAGTACGAAGCCCTCGGAGAGGACGTCCGCGGTGAGTACATCGACGGTCGCCTGGTCATGAGCCCCAGCCCCAGCCGCCTCCACCAGGCGGTGTGCTACCGCCTGACCGCGCTCCTGGAGGCGGCCCTGCCGTCCGACGGGTCGCTGAGCGTCACGGCGGGATGGGCGTGGAAGCCGGGCGCCGACGAGTTCGTCCCCGACGTGATGGTGCACCCCCGCACCGAGGAGAGCGCCCGGTTCACCGGCGCTCCGGCGCTGGTGGTCGAGGTCCTGTCCAGCAACCGGCACGACGACCTCGTGCTGAAATCCCTGCGCTACGCGGCCGCGGGGCTGCCGCACTACTGGATCGTGGACCCGCGAGACCGCGTCCTCGACGCCTTCGACCTCGCCGAGGGGCTGTACCGGCGCGTCGCGCAGGTCACCGAGGACAGCGGCTCGACCCGGCTCGCTGCGGGCCCCGTGACGGTGTCCCTCGACCTGCGAGACCTGCTGCGCGACTGACGCAGGACGAGGACGACGCACCGAGCGCGCGAGGCCCCCTGTCGCCTGCATGACGATGGACACCCGGTTTACATCACCCCCGCGAGGACGCCGGCACCCGGAGGTAGCGGTCAAGGGCCAGCGACTGCCCTTAGAAGACGTTGCAGATGTGCTGTAGCGATCTTGTTCGGGGCGGTCCAGCCTGTTGAGGCATGTCGTCCTCGGCGTCTTCTCCCGCCATGGACTCCGTCAGCGATGAGTTGTGGGCGCTGATCGAGCCCCTGATCCCACCGCGCCCGCCGGCGGTGAACGGTCGCACTGGGCGGCCCCGCCGCGATGACCGCGCGGCGCTGGAGGGCATCGTCTACGTCCTGCGCACCGGCATCGGCTGGGCGAAGCTGCCCGGCGGGCTCGGCTACGGGTCAGGGTGGACGTGCTGGCGGCGGCTGCGCGAGTGGCAGGACGCTGAGGTCTGGGAGGACGTCCACCGCCTGGTGCTGGACGAGCTGGCCCGGCGCGGGCAGCTGGACTGGTCTCGGTGCAGCCTGGACAGCGTCTCCGTGCGGGCCAAAAGGGGGGCCAGCTGATCGGCCCCAACCCCACTGACCGGGGCAAACGCGGCACCAAGTACCACCTGCTCGTCGACCGCAGCGGACAGCCGCTGAACATCGCGATCTCGGGGGCTAACCGGCACGACAGTGTGCTCCTCGAGCCGATCCTGGACTCCATGCCGGCGATCAAGGTCGGTGGCCGGGGCCATCCACGACGCCGGCCGATCAAGCTGCACGGGGACAAGGGGTATGACAACCGCCGCTGCCGGGCCTACCTGCGCCGGCGCGGGATCACCGCCCGCATCGCCCGGATCGGCATCGAGTCCTCGAAGCGCCTGGGACGCCACCGCTGGGTCCTCGAGCGCACCATCGGCTGGCTCCTGGCCTACAAGCGCCTCGCGCTCCGCTACGACCGCACCGAGAAGACGATCACCGCCTTGGCCCGGCTCGCCGTGGTCCTCATCGCCGCCCGACACCTCACCAGCGACTAATGCAACGTCTTCTTAGTGCTCGCCGTCCACGGCCGCCTGGGGCTGTAAACAGCAGTGGCTCTCCCGCGCGGTCGCGCGGAAGAGCCACTGCTGATCAGTGCTGACTGTCAGGCACCCGGAGCGACAACGGTCTTCGGCGTGACAGCCTTGCCGTCCACGTCGAGCCACTTCGCCGCGCCCGTGTCGGTCAGCTGGACCGACAGGACGTCACCGGCAGCCCAGGTGGTGCTAGCGGTGGTCAGCGTCACCGAGGTCGAGGCGCCCGTGAGCGTCGTCGGGGTGGCGCTGACGTAGCCGATGCTGCTCACGGCGCCACCGGCGGTCGTCTTCGTGATGACGAAGTCGCTGGGAGCCGCCGCACCCGACAGGTACACCGGGTGGTTGAACGTGAGGGTCACGCTCGTCGTGGTGCTGGGGGCGGTCGGCTTCGCCACGCTGACCGGTGCCGCGGCCGCCACGGTGGACTTGATCCGGAACTCGGTGGTCGTGCCGTTGTCCACGACCGTGAGTGCGCCGGTCCGGCCGAGACCCTTGATCGCCTCGAGCTCCGCCTCGAACTGAGCGAAGCTCTTCTGGGCGTCGTTCACCCAGTAGGTGCTGGCCGTGTTGCCCGCATAGATCACCGTGCTGTAGTTCACAGTGGCCAGCGCGGTCGTGGTCTCTCCGAACAGGACGGCGGCGGTCTTAGCAGTGGTGTTGACGGTGGCAGCATCGATCTTGCCGCTCACGGACTTGCTCGTGAGCATGATCGAGGCCTTGGTGTTCGTGGTCGTGTCCGCGGACTGGTAGACGATCTCGTCACCGGCCGTCGCGGCGTCCTTGAACTCTGCCAGCGTCACCACGGAGCCGTCGACCTTGTAGGTGTAGCCGGTCGAGATGTCGACAGTACCCGTCGCGGAACCGGCGCCGGTGAAGAAGGTCAGCACGTTGGTCCCACTGACGGACTGGAACGTACCGGTGACGGACGCCGGAGCGGCGTTGACGAGGGTGAAGGTCTGGACGCCGTTCACCTTCTTGTAAGTGACTGCGTCGCCCACCGTTGCGGAGCTGGCGAGGGTGGTGTTGACCGATGCGGCGCCATCGATGGTCACCGAGTCACTGGCGCCCGCCGTGTAGGTGCCCAGCTTCGCGCCCGCGATGGTCTCGATCGTAAGAGCACCCGAGGAGTTGCCGGAGACCACGCCGGTCACGGTCTGGTTGGTGAGCGCGAAGGTCCGCGTCTTGCCGGTCGTGCCATCACCACCGGTGATGGCGATGGTGTCACCCTCGTTGAGGTTGGCCTCGAAGTCAGCCAGGGTGGCGCTGACGCCGTCCACGGTGTACACGGCGGCGGTAGGCTTGTACGTGATCGCGCCGCTGATGGCCAGGCCGCTCACCGCGTCGAGGAACGCCACGTTCCCACCGGTGGTGTCGACACCCGCGGCGCCAGCCCCACCGACCAATCCGGCCAGGACGGTCTTGCTTGCGAGCGCCAGGGTCTGCTTGCCGGCGGAGTCCTTGGAGACGGACACCACGTCACCGAGCGACAGCGCGTCCTTGAAAGCGCCGAAGGAGGCGCTGGCGCCGTCCACGGAGAAGGCATCGGTGGAGGCGATGGTGACCTCGACGACCTTCTTCGTCGTCGGGTCCGAGTAGGAGAACTTGTTGTTCGTCAGGTTCAGGTCGACGACGGCGTAACCAGCGACCACGACGCCGACCGCAGCCTTGGTGGCCTCCTCGGCCGTCGCCTGGGCCACGGCAGCGGTGCCACCGAAGACCCAGCCCTTGCCGGTCAGCTTGGCGAAGTTCGCCTTGATGTAGTCCGTGGTGCTCTGGCCGAGGGCGTTGCCGCGGGTGAAGACGAGCGGGACGCCGTTGCCCTTGCCGGCGAGCGGAGCGGCGACGAGCGCGTCCGCGGCGTTGTTGTCGCCGCCGCCGACGAGGGCGAGGTCAGCGACGCTGAAGCCCTCCTTCTCGATGGCGTGCTGGGCGACCTTGATGGCCGTGCCCTGCCGGTCGACGTCGCTGAGGCGCGAGGTGGCGCCGAGGGCGAGAGCGGTGTCCTCGTCCACGACGGCGGTGCCACCGACGACGATGCGCTCCTTCTCGGCCAGGTCGCCCAGGGCCTTGGCGGTCGAGGCGGGCACCCTGCCGGTCTCGGTGAGGAGGATCGGGTACTTCTTCTTGTAGGACATGGGGCCCACGGCCAGCGCGTCGGCCGGCGCGTTGCCCGAGGCCACGAAGACCTTCTCCACCGCGGTGCCGCCGGCGGTGGCGACCTTGGCGGCGGTCTCGTAGCGGTCGGCACCGGCGAGGCGCTCGACGGTGTAGCCGGCGGCCTTCCAGTCGTTCTCGAGCTTCTGGGAGACGCGGGTGGTGCCGCCGACGATCCAGATGTTCTTGGCGCCCAGGCGCTTGATCTCGTCCAGCGTGATCTGGGCGGTGGAGTCGGTCTCCGTGTACAGGATCGGCGCGTTCTTCAGGCCGGCCGCGTAGGAGGCGGCGAGGCCGTCGACGGTCGCCCAGGCGTTGACGACGACGACGCCGCCGGCCTGGGTGCCGGCCGGGTAGGCGGCCTGGCTGGCCTTGACGGCGGTCTCGGTGCGGTCGGCACCGGCGACGCGCTGGTCGAACTTGAAGTTCGCGTCAGCGCTCGCGGCCCCGGCGAGGGCGACGCCGCCGGAGAGGCACACCGCGAGGGCCAGCGTCCCCGCTGCGGCGCGCTTCGCCATGGTCTTAGGAGCGTGCAACTCAGCCTCCAAAGGCATGATGGAAAGGGGACGGTCCCCGCCGGCCGACCCGGCGGTCCCAGGTCTTCCGGTCCGTTCGCCCGGGTCCCGGGTATCACGGACAGTGCTCAGGAGACACCTCTCGGTGATCCCCACGGCGAGGAAGCTACACACGACGGATTCACTCCGGGGCGTTTCTAAACATCGACACGCCGGCCGTCCGCAATGTCCTCGTCGGGATTCGCCGAGAGTGCGCCGGATGTCCGCTTCGCCCTGGTCGGCTCCGGCCCGGCGGCGGCCCGGCGGCGGCTCGGCGGCGGGTCAGTGGCGGCTCGGTGGCGGCTCGGCGCCGGCTCTGCGGTGGCTCGGCGTCCGTGGCCGGCACCAGTTGCCGCAAACCGTCTCCTGGGCCGGGTGCCGCTCCTTAACCTCGCGTCATCCCTGGAGCGCGACGTCTGGACGGCATGGACGACACCTGGCTGGTCATCCCCCTCTTCGAGGAGGCGGCCGTGGTCGGCGACGTCGTCTCCGCGGCGAAGGAGACCTTCCCGCGCGTCGTGTGCGTGGACGACGGCAGCAGCGACGACTCCGCCGCGGCCGCCGAGGGCGCCGGCGCGGTCGTCGTCCGGCACTCGATCAACCTCGGCCAGGGCGCGGCCCTGCAGACGGGCCTGGCCTACGCCCTGACCGACCCGCTGATGCGCTACGCCGTCACCTTCGACGCCGACGGGCAGCACCGCGTCGAGGACGCCGCCGCCATGGTCGCCCGGCTGCGCGCCGGGGAGGCCGACGCCGTCTTCGGCTCCCGCTTCCTCGACGGGCGCACGCAGCTGTCACCGCTCAAGCGCACGGTGCTGCGCGCGGGGGTCGCGTACTCCAACGCCACGACGGGCGTGCGGATGACGGACGCCCACAACGGCCTGCGCGCCCTCTCGCGGGACGTCGTCGCCTCGCTGCGCCTGACGCAGAACCGGATGGCGCACGCGAGCGAGCTCGTGGAGCAGGTGGGCCGCGGCGGCTGGCGCACCGTCGAGCACCCCGTCGAGATCCTCTACACCGACTACTCGCGCGCCAAGGGCCAGTCGGTCTGGAACTCCGTCAACATCCTCACCGAACTCCTCTTCCGGTAGGCGGTCACCGTGCTGATCAAGATGCTGCTCATGCTCGCCATCGGCGGGACCGCGCTGCTGCTGCTCAAGGGGCACCGCGGCCCGCGCCACCAGGCGATCCGCCGGCTGCTGCTGCTGGGGTTCACGGCCGCGACCGGCCTGTCGGTGCTCTTCCCCGAGGCGTGGACGGCGACCGCCTCCTGGCTGGGCGTCGGCCGCGGCGCCGACCTGCTGCTCTACGCGCTGATCGTCGCGTTCCTCGGGTTCGTGGCGACGTCCTACCTGCGCTTCCGCGACCTGCAGCGGCAGATCACGATGCTGAGCCGGCGCCTGGCCCTCGACGAGGCGCCGCCCGCGCGCGCCGTCCCGGCCGCGGTGCCCGCTGCGGTGCCGGCTGCGGCGTCGGCCGGAGGACCGGCCGGCGGGTCGGCGGTGGCGCCGGCTGTGGCGTCGGCTGTGGCGTCGGCTGTGGCGTCGGCTGTGGCATCGGCGGGGGCCGACGACATCGGCGCCATCGCCGAGCTGGTGCGGGTGCGCCCGCGCCCGCCGGTCGAGGACGTCGTCCCCGGACTGCGCCTCGTCAGCCCGCCGCGGAGCCGCTGACCACTCCCTCCTCCCCTTCCGCGCCCCTCCCCCCTCCCCTCCCCCCGTGGTGATCTTGCACGTCCGGACGGCTGGCTGTCCGGACGTGCAAGATCACGACAGGGGGAGGGGGCGGCGTCAGGCCCGGACGCCGCTGCAGGAGGTGCTGCAGTCCACCGACCACAGGCCGCCGAGACCGGCGAAGGCCTTCGAGCGCACCAGCCGCTGGCCCCGGGGGCCCGTGGCGGTCACCGGCGTCGGGGCGGTGCTGGTCGGGGCGGTGCTGGTCAGGGCGGCGCTGGGCGCGGTGGACGGAGCCGTCGGAGGGGCCGTGCTCGGCGCGGTGGACGGCGCGGGCGCCGGTCCGGTCGGCGAGCCCGTCGGGGCCGGCGCCGCGGGCCCGCCGGGGCCGGTGTGCTCCAGCGCCCCGACGAGCGTCGAGGCCCTGCCGCCGGCGTAGACGGTGACGTCGAAGCGGCCGGGCGCGTGCGCCGGGGCGAGGAAGCGCAGCTGCGTCGCCGTGGCCACGAGCACCTGCGCGCTGCCGCTGGTGCCGATGCGCACCTGCGCGCCGGCCGGGATCGCCTCCCCCGTGACGACGACCGTGGTGCCGCCTGCGCTCGGCACCCGCGCCGGAGCGATGCCCGTGAGGCGGAACGCGCCCGTCGGCGGGTACGTGCGCGCCCCGCCGTCCGTCGGGGACGGCGCGCTGCCCGCGCCCGGCGCCGGCGTCCCGCTCGAGGGGCCGGTCGGGGCGGACGGCGCGGGGCCGGTGCCCGAGCCGCCGGTCGGGCTGCTGCCGGGGGCCGGCTGCGCGGCGCTCGGCGGCTGCGTCCTCAGGGCCGGAGTGGTGGCCGGACCCGTGGACGGCGCGGCGCCGGGCCGCGGGGCGCCGGCGGAGGGCGCCGGGCCGCCGGTGGGCGCGCTGGTCGGGGCGCTGGTCGGGGCGCTGGTGGACGGCGCGGTGCCGGGTCGCGGAGCGGCGGTGGGCGCCGAGGGCGTGCTGCCCGGCGCGGGGGCCCTGGTGCCCGGCGCGCCCGGTGCCGGGGCGCCCGGAGCGGGGTTGCTGGGCGCGGAGGCACCGGGCGCAGGGCCGCTCGGCGTCGAGCCGCTCGGGGCGGGGGTGCCGGGCGCGGGCTGGCCCGGAGCGGGCGCGCTCGCGCCCACCCGCAGCGGCGCGGCCCACCGGGAGCCGACGGGCGCGCCGTCCAGGAGCAGCTGCACGGTCAGGGCGTAGTCGCCCGAGGGCAGCTCGGTGGTGGGCGTCAGCGTCACCGCGCCGAGGTCGCGGGTGCCGAGGTCGAACGCGACGGCGCCGTCGTCGTCCGTGGTGGCGGTCGCGCCGTCCAGGGTGACCGGCTGGTCCGCGACGGCCCACACCTCGCCCTCGTGCCGCATGCCCAGGCCGAGCCGCACCGACCACGCGCCCGTGCCGCGGGTGCTGCTGACCTCCAGGCGCGGGGTCGCGGTGCCCTCGGTCGCGGTCATGCCGGAGAACAGGACGAAGGCCTCCTCGGCGTCCGCGGGCAGGTGCGCGAGGCTCAGGCGCGCGCCCGTGACCGAGAGCCCGGTGAGCGCGCCGACGCGGTCGGCGTCCTGGAGGAGGGCGGCCTTGACCTGGGCGGCGGTCAGCGCCGGTCGCACGCCGGCGTACGCCTCGCGGTAGAGGGCGACGGCCGCGGCGACCTCCGGGGCGGCGAACGACGTGCCGCTGACGACCCGGTACCCGCCGTCGTTCCAGGTCGTGAAGACCGAGGTGCCGGGCGCGGACACGTCGACGCTCGTGGCGCCGTACGCGCTGAAGGAGCTGCGGGCGTCCGCGGCGGTGGTCGCGCCGACCGTGACGACGTTCTCCTCGGTCAGCGACGCGGGGTGGACGAGGGAGCGATCGCGGTCCTGGCCGTCGTTGCCCGCGGCGGCGACCACGAGGACGCCGCGCTCGGCCGCGTAGGCGACGGCGGAGCGCAGCTCCGCCAGCGGCCAGCCGCTCACCGCTCCGCCCCAGGAGGCGTTGACCACATCGGCGCCGTGGTCGACGGCGTAGCGGATCGCCTGGGCGCCGAGGACGACGTCCACGCTGCTGCCGCTGCCGATCACCAGCGGCATGATCGCCACGCGCGGGGCGACACCGGCGGTGCCGTGGCCGTTGCCGGCGCGCGCGCCGACGACGCCGGAGACCGCGGCGCCGTGGCTGCCGTAGCTGCCGTTGTCGACGTCCGCGCTGTTCGCGGAGAAGTTCCAGCCGTGGCAGTCGCCGACCTTGCCGTTGCCGTCCGTGTCGGTCGCGCCGCAGGGCTCGGCGGGGTTCGTCCACAGGGCGCCGGCCAGGTCGGGGTGGTCGCTGTCGTAGCCGGTGTCGAGGACGGCGACGACGCGCGTGCGGCCGTCGGCCGCGGCCCAGGCGGAGGTGGCGTCGAGGTCCGCGTCGACGACGGCCTGCTGCTGGTGGGCGTTGGCGCCGGTGTTCTCGAGGTTCCACCCGTACCGCGCCCAGTAGGGGTCGGGGATCGTGGACGCCGGGTCCGCCATCACGGGCACCTGCACGGAGGCGTCCGCGTCGACGACGCCGTCGAGGCGCTCGGCGGTGAGCAGGTCGAGGGAGCCGGCGACGAGCACGCGGCCGTCGTGCAGGCGCTGGGCGGTGGTGATGTCCGCGCGGGCGGTGAGGGCGGCGAGGGTGGCGTCGCTGACGCGCACGGCGACGGGGCCGGTCGTCGTGCCGTCGAGAGGGGCGACGGTGGTGGCGGTGCTGCCGCTCGTGTCGGTGCCGCTCGTGCCGGTGCCGCTCGTGCCGGTGGTGGCCCCGGCGGGCTGGTCGGCGGTCTGGCCGGCGGGCTGGCCGGTGCGGCGCTGGGCGTCGAGCAGCGGCTGCACGCGCTCGCGCGGGACGACGCCGTGGTCGGCGCCGCGCGCGACGTCGACGGCTCCGGCGTCGGTGACGTACCAGACGCGGACGCCGCCGTCGCGCAGCAGCTCGCCGCCGGCGCCGAGGGCGTCCTGCGCGGCCGTGAGCGCCGCCGCGTCGAGGCGGGGCAGGTCGGCGGGCGGGGCCGGCAGCGCGCTGGCGACCGCGGAGGCGAGGGCCGTGGTGGCGCTCGCCAGGGTGAGGGCGCCGGCAGGAGCCGCTGCGCTCGCTGCGCCGTCCGCTGCCGAGGCCGCTGCCGGGGCCGCTGCCGAGGCCGCTGCCGGGGCCGCTGCTGGGGTCGCTGCTGGGGTCGCTGCTGGGGTCGCTGCTCCGTCGGTGCCGGAGCCGGCCGGTGGGGGGTCGGTGCCGTACGTGAGGACGTAGCGGTGCAGGCCGTCGCCGGGGCCGAAGCCGGTGGCGACCTGGACCTCCAGCGGCGCGCTGACGGCCGCCGTCACCCCGCTGATCGCCGTGACGACGGCGACCGCCGCCCCGATGGCCCTGCTGCTGCGCACGTGCCCTCCCACCGCCGGACCGCCGGACGCCGCAGCGGCGCGAGCGTCGCGGCGGCGGGGCGGGCCCTCTCGAGTCCTGCAGCGCTGGTCGGGCCGGAGGGCGCCGGCGCTGAAGGACGGCCGGCGCCGTTCACCCGGCCGGAGCGGGTGCTGTCGCCCGTGCGGTGCAGCGGCGCGAGCGGTGGCGTGCGTCGTCCACAGACCGGCGGTGAGCGCCAGCGGAAAACCGCCCCGAGGCGCTAGGTTCGTACACGTGTTCGAGACGGAGCCGAGCGGCCAGCACGCGGTGCTGCGCGCACGGGGCCTGGCGCTGGAGGCCGCGCGCCTGGTGCTGGGCTCGTCCGGGCTCTCGCTCACCACCAAGCAGGTGCGCTCGGCGACCCGGGCGCTGCACGAGGCGCGGCAGGCGCTGGAGGCGGCGCACCTGCACCTGGTGCGCCTGGCGCTCGACGCCGAGCCACCCGGACCTCGCCCCGGCGCCGCGACCAGGGCCTTCCTCACGCGCGAGCTGGCGTCGGCTCGGGGCGCGCCCGCTCCGACGTGGACGCCGCCCGGGCCACCGACCCCGACCGCGGCGACCTCCCGGCGGTCGGGGCGGCCCTGGCGAGCGGGCAGGTCACGCGCGAGCACGTGGACGTCGCGGTGCGCACCCTGACGCACCTGCCGGCCGCGGTGGTGCGCCGGCGCGGCGCCGAGGTGGACGTCCTGCTCGCGGAGCAGGCGCGCTCCTTCGGCCTGTCGGAGGCCCGCACGCTGGCGCGGCACCTGCTGGCCGCGGTGGTACCCGACCCCGACGACCGGCTCGACCCGGAGTCGTCCGAGCGCCGCTGCTGGAGCCGCAGGGTCGACGCCACGGGCATGGTCGTGGTCACCGGCCAGCTCGACCCGGCAGGCGGGGCGCTGTACACCGCCGTGCTCGACCACCTGAGCGCCCCCGGGCGCCCGAGCGACCCGGCTGCGAGGGGCGGCGGTGCGGACGGCGGCGCGGACGGCGGTGCGGACGGCGGCGCTCCCCCGCTGCCCGGCGTGCTCGACGCGCGCAGCCCCGGGCAGCGCTACGCGGACGCGCAGGTGGAGATGGCGCGGCTCGCCGCCTCGGCGCTCGGCGTCGGCACCCGCGCGGCCGAGCCGCCCCGGGTGGTGGTGCACTGCACTCCCGAGCAGCTGTCGCCGCCCGAGCCCGGTGCTGGCGGCGCAGGTGCTGGCGGCGCGGGTTCAGGCGGCACGGGTGGAGCAGGCGCGAGCCCCGGGGCGGCGACGTGCGAGCAGACCGGTCCGCTGAGGCCCGGCGCCCTGCAGCGCCTCGTCTGCGACGCCGTCCTGGAGCGCGTCCTGCTCGACCGCCACGGGGCCGTCGTCGAGATGCGGGCGGTCGGCCGGTTCGCCACCCGGGCGATGCGCCGGGCGCTGGCCTCCCGCGACGGCGGGTGCGTCTGGCCCGGCTGCTCGGCGCCGCCGTCCTGGTGCGACGCCCACCACGTCGTCTGGTGGACGCGCGGCGGCCCCACGGAGGTCGCGAACCTCGTCCTGCTCTGCCAGGCCCACCACACCGCCGTCCACACCGGTGAGTGGCAGATCACGATGCACTCCGGCGTCCCGTGGTTCGTGCCGCCGCGGTGGGTGGACCCGCAGCAGCGGCCGGTGCGCAACACGTTGCACACCGCGATCGCGACGGCTCAGCGCTCCGGTCGAGCACTCTCGGCGGGTCAGCAGCTGGTCCTGCCGGGTGCTGCGCCTGCACCCCCGTCACCCGGTGGGCTCGCGCCGCCCGAAGGGCCGACGCCACACGACGGGCCAGCCTCGCGGCACGGCGAGCTGCCACCGCACGAGTCGCCCCCACGGGCCGCGTGAGCCGTGCGACGCGGGTCCTGGGCGGCGCGGCACCCCGTGGTCCGGCACCCGGTGCCGCGACGCCCGATGGTGCGACGCCCGATGGTGCGACGCCCCGTGGTGCAGCACTCGGGGCGCCGCACCACCGGCTCACCGGGACGCCTGGGACGGGACGGAGGCCGCTGCCCGCGCGTCCGGCAGCTCCGTCGGCAGCTCGATGCGGCGCGCGGCCGCCGCCCGCCGCCCCGTCGGCGCCGGGCGCACGCGTGCCGCGGCGACGAGGCACGCGAGCACGACGACGCCCGTGGCCGCGGGCAGGCTCCGGTAGGTGAAGAAGGCGTGGATCTGCGAGTGGTTGCTCATCACCTCGTACCAGGCGGGCACGACGAGCGCGGGCGCGGCGAGCGCGGCCGCGAGCGCCAGCCCGCGCCACCCGTGCCGCCGCACGGCCACCACGAGCGCCGTGACGGCGACTCCGAGGGCCACCGCGATCACGAGCCCGGCCGTCGGCACGGTGTCCAGCCACGTCCGCAGGTTGGCGCGCGTCGGCGCCCCTGCGGCGTCCTCGACGAGCGTGCCGAACTGCCCGTCGAGCCGGAACCGGCCCACCTCGGCGACCCGGGCGAACACCCCCGGACCCTGCACCAGCGCGGCGACGACCCACCGCGAGACCCACGTCACCCCGTACGCGACCGGCCACGCGGCCCCGGCGGCGGCCACCGCGCCGAGCACGGCCGGCAGGCGCGCGCCGCGGGCGTGCACCACCGCTCCGGCGACCGCGGCGCACATCGCCCACGACGTCGCCGGCACGGTGAGCAGGTCGACGTCGTTGAACACCGCCGCGGCCAGCCCCGCCCCGGCGGCGCCCGACGCCCACCCGCGGGAGGCGAGCACCGCCGTCCCGGCCACGCCGGCGGCCACCGCGGCCAGGGCGATGCCGTGCGTGAACGCCGTCGAGGGCAGGGCCACCGCGTTCGAGCCGACCGCGAGCGGCAGCACGAGCGCGAGCGCCGGCGCGCGCCCGAGGCGCCGCGAGAGCGCGGTGTGCGCCCACAGCACCGCGACCACGAGCAGCCCGGCGACGACCGTGCGCAGGCCCGTCACCCCGAGCAGCGCGAGCACGGGGCGGGTGAGCACCGAGTACCCGCTCCAGTAGCGGAAGTACGACGCCTCCGCGTGCAGCGCCTCCCCCGCCGCGAGCGCGCGGATCTGCGCGGCGCCGTCCTCGCACGAGCTGAGGCGGGGTCCGCCGGTGGCCAGGTGCCAGAGGCTGCGCGGGTCGTCGGGGGAGCTGACGCCGTACCCGAGGACGACGCACTCGGTGAAGCGGTCCGCGGTGCCGCCGAGGCCGTCGGGGGCGTAGGGGGCGCCGTACTCGCCGGAGTCCACGGCCCGCGCGAGCTGGGCGATGACCGGCCCGTTCGGCACGGCCTGCCCGGCGACGAGCAGCCCGAGGAAGAGCACCTGCAGCCCCAGCAGCGCGGCTCCCGCGAGCAGCAGCGTCCGCATCGCGCGCCTCAGCCCGGCGCGCGAGAGCGGGGCCCTCACGAGTCGACGCGGGAGCGCCGGGACGCCGCGCACGCCGGCGCCCGGTGGCTCAGGTACGCCAGGCGGGAGGCGTCGTCGCGGGCCCGACGGACGGCGTCCAGCACCACCCCGACCGCCGCGACCAGGGCCGCGAGCATGACGAGGGACGACGCGAGGACCGCCGTGGGGATGCGCGGCACCAGACCCGTGCGCGCGTGCTCCACGACGACGGGGACGCCGAGCACGAGGGCCGCCAGCAGCAGGAGCCCGCCGAGGAGCGAGTGCACGAGCATCGGGCGCTCGTAGTGGGCCAGGCGCGCGATCCACGTGAGGATGCGCCAGCCGTCGCGGTACGTGCGCAGCTTGCTCTCGCTGCCCTCGGCGCGGTCGCGGAAGCCGACCGGCACCTCCCGCTGCGGCACGCGCAGGTGCACCGCGTGCACGGTCAGCTCCGTCTCGACCTCGAAGCCGTGGCTGAGCGCCGGGAAGGATTTCACGAACCGGTGCGACATGGCCCGGTAGCCGCTGAGCATGTCGGTCACGGGCGCGCCGAAGATGCCGCCGACGACGCGGTTGAGCGCCCGGTTGCCGGCCGCGTGCCCGCGCCGGTACGCCGTGAGGCTGCCCGCCTGGCGCACGCCGACGACGTGGTCGTACGGGCCCTCCTCCAGGGCGTCGACGAGGCGTCGGGCGGCGGTGGCGTCGTAGGTGTCGTCGCCGTCGATGAGCAGGTACGTGTCGGCCTCGACGTCCGCGAACGCCCGCCGGATCACGTTGCCCTTGCCCGGCCTGTGCTCGTGGCGCACCTGCGCGCCGCACAGGACGGCGACCTCGGCCGTCTCGTCGGTGCTCGCGTTGTCGTAGACGTAGACCCGCGCCTCCGGCAGGGCCGTGCGCAGGTCGGTGACGACCCGGCCGATCGCGGCGGCCTCGTCCCGGCAGGGGATGATCACGGCGATGCGGTCGCGCTGCTCGGCGCGCAGGTCGGGCACACGGGGACGATAGGCAGCGCGCTCGCGGGTGTCCGGCGTTTCGGCAGGCCCGCGCTGGTCCCGCCGCTGACCCCGGTTCGCGCAGCGCCTCCCAGGCCCGCGCTCCCCTGGCCCGCGCCGCCCTCACCACGGCGACCGTGCTGGTCGGCCTCGCCGCCACGGCCCTGCCCGCCCGGGCGCTGCCGTTCGAGCGCCTCGAGGGCGCCGACCGCTACGGCACCGTGGTGCGCATCAGCCAGGACTCCTTCCCGGACGGCGCAGACGCGGTCGTCGTCGCGAGCGGCGAGAGCCTCCCCGACGGGCTCGCCGCCGCGCCGGCCGCCGGCGCCTTCGGCGCTCCCCTGCTGCTCGTGCCGAGGACCACGACGCCGGACGCCGTGCTGGCGGAGCTGCGCCGGCTCCACCCGCAGCTGGTCGTCGTCGCAGGCGGAGACGGCGCCGTCCCGCAGCCGGTGTTCGACGAGCTGGCGCGCGAGGTCCCCGAGACCGAGCGGCTGTGGGGCACGGGCCGCTAAGAGACCGCCGCCGAGCTGGCCCTGACGACGAGCGCGCTGGTGGACGGCGAGGCGCCGCCGCCCGAGGTGCTCGTCGCCTCCGGCGAGGCGTTCCGGCTGCAGACCGGTACGAGACCGCCGCGAAGGTGACCGAGCGGCTCGGTCCGCTCGACCACGACCTGCTCGCCAGCGGCGTCGCCTTCCGCGACGCGCTCGCGGGTGCGGCCGTCGGCGCGCCGCTGCTGCTCAGCCGCCCCGACTGCCTCCCCACCGCGACGGCGGACGCCTACGGGCGACTCGGCCTCGCATCCGTCACAGCTCTAGGCGGCACCAGCGCACTGAGTGACACCGCCGCTCGTGGCGACAGGTGTCCGGTCGCTCCGGCACCCCTGCCTGCGCCTGGGACCTCCAGCGTCCGTGATGGCTCGTACCTGGTCGGCCGGACCGTCCAACCAGGCCGCTACCGAGCCGAGGGCAGTCGCTCCTGCTCCTGGGAGCGTTCCTCGAGAGCGGGTGCACCCTGGCGGAGGTCATCGCCGATGACCTCGTCTCCGGTCCGGCCGTGGTGCAGATCGCTGCCTCTGACGTGCTCTTCGAGAATCAGCGGTGTGGGGAGTGGGTCGAGCAGTGACCGTCGTCGGCTGGCCCGTCGATCGCACACCAGCGCCGGGCGTCGGCGGATGAGCGACGGGGAGGCGCCGCCGCAGGCCCCGGGATGAGCCCTGCGGCGGCGCCTCCTACCTGCTGTGCCCGTGCTCAGGCGGCCGTGGTGGACCCGCCCGAGGAGGTCTCGAACACCGAGGACTCGACGTCGCCCTCGGAGGTGGAGCCGTCCGAGGAGTCCTCGCTGGACTCCTCCTCCGAGGAGTCCGACTCGTCGTCCCCGTCCCAGCCCCACGGGCCGCCGCGGTGACCGCCCCAGCCACCGCGGTCCCCGCGGTCGCCGAAGCCCTCCTCGACGAACTGCGTGACGCGGTCGGGCAGCTCGGCGAGGATCTCGTCCGCCTGCTCGCGCGTGAGGTCCTCGTCCGCGACGGCGTCCTCGATGCCCTCGGTCGCCTCCGCCACGAGGGCGTCGACCAGCTGGCTCGTCTCCACGCCCTTCTCCTCGGCCACCTCGGCGAGGCTGGCGCCGTCCTGCAGCGCGGTGCGCAGCTCCTCCTCCTCGATGCCGAGCGCCGTCGCGGCGGCCTCCAGGCCGCCCCACGGGCCGCCGTGCCCGCCGTGCCAGCCGCCCGGGCCGTGGCGCAGCGCGTCGGAGTCCTCGAGCGTCGAGGCGACCTCGTCCGCCTGCTCCTGCGTCAGCGTGCCGTCGCCGACCAGGCCGGCCAGCGCGTCCTTGATCGCCTCGACGCGGTCGCTGATCGACGTGTCGTCGCTGCTCTCGGACGACGTCGTGGCGCTGGCGGCGGGCAGGCCGACCCCCAGCGCGGCGACGCCCAGCGCCCCGGCGACGGCCGCGGCGGCCGCCTTCCTGCTCATCCTCATGGCACTCTCCCGTGCTCCGGCCCCGAGCGGTTCTCGGGACCCGTTCCACTCTCGGTCACGGAGCACAGGTGGCGCTGTGGTGGACCTGTGAAAACGGTGGGAACGCCTGTGAGCGGGAGCAGGCGGGGGTCTCACCCGTGCGCGAGGCACTGCGGCTGCGCCGCGAGCGCCTCGAAGGAGGCCGGCACCGAGCGGTACCCGAAGCCGTACGCGCCGGCGGCGGGGTTCCAGCCGCGGTAGCACTCGGCCGCGCGGCGCACCGCGTCGGCGGCGCCGGCCACGGCGTCCACCGGGCGCAGGCGCAGCCGCTCGGCGACGGTGGCGTCCTCCGCGCCGCGCTTGACGTACCAGCGCACGTCGTCCACGGCGCCCTCGGCGCGCAGCTCGCGCAGCGCCCGCCCGCAGGCGGCGTGGTCCGGGTGCGGGTCCGTCCAGGACATGGTCCGGTGCGCCGCGCCCGGGTGGCGCGCGGCGACGTCGAGCACCAGCTGCCGCACGCCCTCGACGGTCACCGCCTCCAGCGGCCGGTGCACCACCGCGCTCAGGCGCCCGCCGCCGAAGGCGTTGTAGACCCCGCAGGCGGAGCGGAACTCCCGCTCGCGGGCCTCCGCGACGGCGTCCGGGGTCAGCCGCCCGTCGACCAGCGGCCCGAGGTAGCTCTCGAGGACGGGGTCGTGGCGGGTGTCGGAGACCGGGTCGGGCGCCTCGCCGTTGAGCAGGGCGAGCATCGACGGGGAGGCGGCGCGCGTGACGAGCACGACCACCGCGGCGCGCCCGCCGGCCAGCTCGGCGCACAGGTCCAGGCCCATGGAGAGGGTCTCGTCGTCCGCGTGCGGCACCCAGAACACCACGGGTGGCCCGCCTGCGGCCTGCGGCGGCTCCTCCTCGGGCAGGGCGGCCCGCGCCGCCGGCACCGCGAGACCCGCCGCACCGGCGAGGCCGGCCAGGCCGGAGGCGAGGAAGGAACGTCGCTCCACGGCTCGGGCCCCCTGCGCTCGCGGCGCACCGGGTCGGCGCCGTCCCCCTGACCACGGCCGGCGCACCCCCGCACCTGACCCGCCGCCGGGGACGACCACCCGTCCGGGTGAACCCGGAGCGCGAGGTCACAGGGGGCGCGACGATCGGAGGAGCCGGCGCCCAGGGGTCGACGCGCCCGGGGAAGGGGTCCACGATCGGAGCCGGACCGAGTCCCGACCGCCGGAGGCCCCCGTGCGCTCAGCCCGTCCCACCGCCCTGACCGCCGCGGCGCTGCTGCTCCTGTCGGCCTGCTCCGGAGGGGGTGAGAGCGTCGACACCGGCACCGGCGGGGACGCCGGCGCGAGCGGCAGCGGCGGTGCTGGTGGTGGCGGCGGCACGCTCGTCGCCGCGATCAGCGCGCAGCCGGATCAGCTCGACCCGCACGCGAGCAGCGCCTACCCCACGTTCCAGGTGCTGGAGAACGTCTACGACACCCTCGTCGTCCCGGCCGCCGAGGACCTCACGATGCAGCCCAGCCTCGCCAGCGGCTGGACGACGAGCGAGGACGGCCTGACGTGGACCTTCGCGCTGCGCGAGGGCGTGACCTTCCACGACGGCAGCACCTTCGACGCCGCCGACGTCGTGTACTCCTACGACCGGATCGTCGGCGAGGACCTGCCGAACGCCTACCGGTTCGCCACCGTCGCGGACGTCGTGGCGCAGGACCCGCAGACGGTCGTCGTGACCCTGACCCAGCCCACGCCGCACCTGCTGTCCCTGCTCGGCTCCTACAAGGGGATGGCGATCCTGCCCGAGGGCGCCGCGGACAGCACCGACCTGGCCACCTCGGCGGTCGGCACCGGCCCGTTCACCCTGGAGGGCTCCGACCCCAGCGGCACCACCCTGGCCGCCAACCCCGACTACTGGGGCGAGGCGCCGAGCATCGACGGCGTGGAGTTCCGCTACCTGACCGAGCCCGCGGCGGCGCTGACCGCGCTGCAGAGCGGCGAGGTGCAGTGGACGGACAACGTGCCCCCGCAGCAGATCGCCGCGCTGCAGGGCGACGACGCGGTGGAGCTGGCGACCACGCCGAGCGTGGACTACTGGTACCTGTCGATGAACTTCGCCCGGCCGCCGTTCGACGACCCGGCCGTGCGCCGGGCCGTGGCCACCGCGGTGGACCGGGCCGCGGTCACCGAGGCCGCCCGCTTCGAGGCCGCGCAGCCGAACCAGACGGCGATCCCGAGGGCAGCTTCTTCTCCAACGACTACGCGCCGTTCACCCCCGACCCCGAGGCCGCGCGCCAGCTGCTCGCCGACGCCGGCGTGACCACGCCCATCACGATGGGCCTGATGGTCACCGACGAGTACCCCGAGACGGTCACGGCGGCCCAGGTGATCGCCAGCCAGCTCGAGCCGATCGGCATCCGGGTGGAGGTGGAGACCCTCGACTTCGCCACCTGGCTGGACCGCCAGGGCCAGGGCGACTTCGACGCCTTCCTGCTGGGGTGGCTGGGCAACGTCGATCCGTTCGAGTTCTACCACGCGCAGCACATCACGGACGGCTCGTTCAACTTCCAGGGCTACAGCGACCCGCAGGTCGACCAGCTGCTCACGAGCGCCGCGCGAGAGACCGACCAGGACGCCCGCAAGGCCCTCTACGACCAGGCCTCGCAGCTGATCGTGGACGACGTCTCCTACCTGTACCTGTACAACCCCGACGTGGTGCAGGCGTGGGCGCCGGGCCTGGAGGGCTACACGATCCGCGCCGACCGGGCGATCGAGTTCGAGCGCGTGGTGCTGCCCTGACCGGCTACCTGCTGCGCCGCACCGGGCAGTCGGTGCTCGTGCTGCTCGGGGTCAGCGTGCTGGTCTTCGCCCTGGTGCACCTCGTGCCGGGCGACCCGGTGCGCCTCGCGCTGGGCACCCGCTTCTCCCAGGAGGCCTACGACGCCCTGCGCGAGCGCTCAGGGCTCGACCTGCCGCTGGTGCAGCAGTACCTCACCTGGGCCGGCCGGGCCCTGACGGGCGACCTCGGCGTGAGCTTCCGCAGCGGCGAGCCGGTGACCCTGCTCATCCTCGAGCGCCTGCCCGCGACGCTGACCCTCGCGCTCGCGGCGATCCTCGTGGCGCTGCTCATCGCCGTCCCGCTCGGCACCGCCTCCGCGCTGCGCCCGCGCTCCCTCGTCGACTCCGCGGCCACGGTGGTCAGCCAGGCCGGCATCTCCATCCCGGACTTCTGGCTCGGCATCGTGCTGATCCTGCTCTTCGCCGGCACCCTCGGGTGGCTGCCGTCGGGCGGGTACGTGCCGCTGACCGAGGACCCGCTCGGGTGGGCCCAGCGCCTGGTGCTGCCGGCGTTCGTCACCGGCGTCGTCTCCGGCTCGGTGATCACCCGGTTCGTGCGCTCGAGCGTGCTGGAGGCGCTCGGCTCGGACCACGTGCGCACCGCGCGCGCCAAGGGCCTGCCGGCCCGCCAGGTGCTCACCTGGCACGTGCTGCGCAACGCGATGCTGCCCTTGGTGACGGTCACCGGCGTGCAGCTGGCGTACCTGCTCTCCGGCGTGGTCGTCGTCGAGATCGTCTTCGCCTGGCCGGGGCTGGGGCAGCTGGCCCTGCAGGCGGTGCAGGCGCGCGACTACCCGGTGCTGCAGGGCGCCGTGCTGCTCTTCGCGCTGGTCTTCCTGCTCGTCAACCTCGGCGTGGACCTGCTCTACGGCCGCCTCGACCCGCGGATCGCGCGGCGGTGAGCCGTGGCTGGTCAGGAGGTGAGCGGCTGATGGGCGCGACGTCGCTGCGCCTGCTGCTGCGCAGCCCGACGGCGCTGTTCGCGACGGCGGTGCTGCTGCTCGTCGTCGTCGTGGCCCTGTTCGACGAGCAGCTGGCGCCGTCCGGCGCCAACGACGTCTCCGTGCCCGACCGGCTGCTGCCGCCGAGCCTGGAGCACCCCTTCGGCACCGACGAGCTGGGCCGCGACGTCCTCAGCCGGGTCGTGCTCGGCGCGGCCGTCTCGCTGCGGGTCGGGTTCGTCGCCGTCGGCATCGCGCTCGGAGTCGGCACGCTCGTCGGGCTGCTCGCCGGCTTCTACGGCCGCTGGGTGGACGACGCCCTCATGCGCACGATGGACGTCCTGTTCGCCTTCCCCGCGATCCTCCTGGCGATCGCCGTCCTCGCCGTGCTCGGGCCCGGGACGACGAACGCGATGCTCGCCATCGGCGTCGTCTACGTCCCGATCTTCGCGCGGGTGACGCGGGCGGCCGTGCTCGGCGTGCGCGAGCAGGTGTTCGTGCGCGCCTCCCGCTCGGTCGGCGCCTCCGACCTGCGCCTGCTGACCCGGCACGTGCTGCCCAACGCCGCGCCCCCGATCCTCGTGCAGACCTCCGTCAGCCTCGCCTTCGCCGTCCTCGCGGAGGCCGCGCTGTCCTTCCTCGGCCTCGGCACGCAGCCGCCCGCGCCGTCGTGGGGGCGGATGCTCGCCGAGGGCCGCGGTTTCCTCGAGCTGGCGTGGTGGATGGCCGTCTTCCCCGGCCTGGCGATCTTCCTCACCGTGCTGTCGTTCAACCTGCTCGGCGACGCCCTGCGCGACGTCCTCGACCCGCGCCAGCGCACCCTCCTGGGCTCGACCGCCGCCACGACGGCGGCGACCCCGGGGCCCCCCGCGGCGCCCGCCGTCGCCGAGGAGGGCGAGCGGTGAGCGCGCCGGCCCCGGGCGCCGGGCCGCTGCTGACCGGGCCGCTGCTCGCCGTGCGCGACCTGCACGTGCGGCTGCGCACCCCGCGCGGCCCGGCCCGCGTCGTCACCGGGCTCAGCTACGAGGTCGCGCGCGGGCAGACGGTCGCGGTCGTCGGCGAGTCCGGCAGCGGCAAGAGCGTCTCGGTGCTGGCGCTGCTCGGGCTGCTGCCCGACGGCGCCACCGTCACGGGCAGCGCGCACCTGCACGGCCAGGACCTGCTCGCGATGCCCGAGGAGGCGCTGCGCCGGGTGCGCGGCCCGGGCGTCGGCACCGTCTTCCAGGACCCGATGACCTCGCTGAACCCCGTGCTGACGGTCGGCAAGCAGCTCGTGGAGGGCGTCCGGGCGCACGCGGACGTCTCCGCCGCGGCCGCCCGCGCCCGCGCCGCGGAGCTGCTCGGGGAGGTGGGGCTGCCCGACCCGCGCCGCGCGCTCGACCGCTACCCGCACGAGCTGTCCGGCGGCATGCGCCAGCGCGTGATGATCGCCATCGCGCTGTCCAGCTCGCCGTCCCTGCTGATCGCCGACGAGGCGACCACCGCCCTCGACGTCACCGTGCAGGCGCAGATCCTCGACCTCGTCGCGCGCCTGCAGGCCGAGCACGGCACCGGGGTGCTGTGGATCACGCACGACCTCGGCGTCGTCGCCGGCATCGCCGACCGGGTCCTCGTGATGTACGGCGGGCGGTGCGTGGAGGACGGCAGCGTCGACGACGTCCTGCTGCGCCCGGCGCACCCGTACACCCGCGGGCTGCTCGGCGCCCTGCCGGAGCTGGCGGACGACGTCGACGGCGGGGAGGACGGCGCCGGGGGCCCGCCGGAGCTGGCGACGATCCCCGGCGTGCCGCCCCCGCCCACCGACCTGCCGGACGGGTGCGTGTTCTGGCCGCGCTGCCCGCTGCGCGCCGACCCGCGCTGCGAGGCCGAGCAGCCGCCGCTCGTCGAGGTCGGCCCCCGGCCGCCGGACGGCGCGGCAGCCGGCGCGGTGGACGGCGCTGCGCTGCCCCACCGGGCCGCGACCTTCTGCGCGCACGCCGTTCCCGGCGCCGCGACGGGAGGGAGCTCGTGAGCGACGTCCTCGTCTCCGCGCGGGGCCTGCAGGTGCACTTCCCCGTGCGCTCCGGGGTGCTGCGCCGCACCACCGGCGCGGTGCGCGCCGTCGACGGCGTCGACCTCGACGTCCTGCGCGGGGAGGCCCTGGGCCTGGTCGGGGAGTCCGGGTGCGGGAAGTCCACGCTCGGCGACGCGCTGCTGCGCCTGGTGGAGCCGACCGGCGGACGCGTCGTCTTCGACGGCGCGGACGTGACCGCGCTGAGCGGGCGGGCCCTGCGCTCGCTGCGCCGGCGCGCGGGCATGGTCTTCCAGGACCCGTTCGCCTCCCTCGACCCCCGCCGCACCGTGGCGCAGACCGTCGCCGAGCCCCTCGAGGTGCACCGGCTGCGGGCAGGGAGGCGCGAGGTCGCCGCGCGCGTGGGCGAGCTGCTCGAGCTCGTCGGCCTCGACCCCGCGGTCGCCTCCCGCTACCCGCACGAGTTCTCCGGCGGGCAGCGCCAGCGCGTCGGCATCGCCCGCGCCCTGGCCGGCGAGCCGGACTTCCTCGTCTGCGACGAGGCCATCGCCTCCCTCGACGTCTCCGTGCAGGCGCAGGTGCTGAACCTGCTGCGGCGGCTGCAGCGCCAGCTCGGGCTGACGCTGCTGTTCATCTCCCACGACCTGGCCGCCGTGCGGCACCTGTCGGACCGCATCGCCGTGATGTACCTCGGCCGCGTCGTGGAGGTCGGGCCCGCCCGCCTGGTGGGCCGCGACCCGCAGATGCCCTACGCGCAGGCGCTGCTGTCCGCCGTCCCGGTGGCCGACCCCGTCCGGGAGCGGGCGCGCCAGCGGATCGTGCTGCGCGGCGACGTCCCCTCCCCCGCCGCCGTGCCGAGCGGCTGCCGCTTCCGCACCCGCTGCCCCTCCGCCTTCCAGCCCTGCCCGGACGTCGACCCCGCGCTGCAGCCGGTCGGCCCGCCCGGCTCCGGGCAGCTGGCGGCGTGCCACCTGCACGGGGTGGTCGGGACGCGCGCTCAGGCGGACGCGCAGGCCGCGGTCCCGGCGTCCTCGAAGTCCCCGCCCTCGACCGGGACGAACTCCCAGTCGTAGCGGTCCGGGTGCAGCGTCAGCGCCAGGACGCCGAACGTGTCGTTCTGGCGCACCTGCGTGGCCTCGTCGGGGTCGTCGAGGCCGTGGAAGCTGTCCCCGCCGGTGCCGACGACGAACGACGTCAGGCCCTGCTCGTCCTCGACCCCGTCCGCCGTCAGGGGCGCCGTGCGCTCGTAGTAGTGGGCGTGGGCGCCGAGGACGACGTCCGCTCCCGCGGCGTCGAGGACCTCCCAGACGGCCTCCATGGAGTCCTCGTCACCGTGGTTGCCGTCCGAGGCGAAGCGGGGTCGGTGCGCGTAGGCCAGCGTGCACCGCGCGTCGCTGGCAGCGAGGTCCTCGCGCAGCCACTCCAGCTGCTCGGAGTCGTCGTCCAGGCACCCCCCGCACTCGCTGTCGAGGGCGACCACGTGCCACTCCCCCACCTCGAAGGAGCGCCAGGGCGCGTCCCGGTCGCCCGCGGCCGCGCCGAAGTAGGCGTAGTACCCGTCGCCGTCGTCGTCGCGCATCTCGTGGTTGCCGATCACCGGGTGGGTGACGTCCTTCAACCGCCCCCAGGTCGGGTCGTAGGAGGCCTCGAAGTCCTCGAGCTCACCGTCCGGGTACTGCAGGTCGCCGAGGGCGAGGACGGCGTCCGGGTCCACCGACGCGGCGGCCTCGGCGGTCGCCGCGTGCTGGCAGGAGTCGTCCTCCACCGGCTCGTCCGGTGGGCAGGCGACGTCCCCGACGGCGACGACGACGGGCGCCCCGCCCGCGCCCGCGCTGCCCGCACCCGCGTCGTCCTGGGCCGCGCCGTCCTGGGTCGCGCCGGGGTCGCTGGCGGCCCCGCCGGCGGGCCCGGCGCGCTGGAGGGCGAGCGCTGAGGCGCCGAGCAGCACCACGGCCACGAGGATCCCCAGCGCGACCAGCACCCGCCTGCCCCGCGTCCGCGTTCCCGCCACCCGGACATCCTGCCCGCGGGGCCGCGCCGCGGCACCGGCGCCGCCCCGCGGGCAGCGGCGCCGGTGCCGGACTCCTAGCGCCCGGCCTCGGGGAGCAGCGCGGGCGAGCTCGGCCGGCCCGGCGTGAGGTCCTCGACGACCACGTCGTCGGGGCGGGTCGGGGAGACCCGCCCCTGCGGGTAGGGCAGCGCGTCGCCGAAGAGCGTCCGGTACGCGAGGCGGTAGACGTCGACGTTGTCGAACCGGTCGTGCAGCTCCGCGTCCAGGACGTCGGCGTTCAGGCCCTCGGCCCGGGTGACGATGCCGCCGGAGAGGTCGTCGGTGGCGGCCCAGGCGACGCCGAACGGCAGGCGCTGGCCGAACTGGTCCGGCTCGGTCAGGAACGGCGCGGTGTCGCGGCCGTAGCGCCCGTCGAGGGTGTTCTGGGGAACCTCCGGCGTCGCCGGGTCCTCGTCGTCCTCCTCCAGGGCGGGGTTGACGTCGACGCTGCCGACGGTGGCGGGCACCTCCTCGTCGGCGTTGAAGCCGACGACCTCGATCCCGCCCGCCGCGCTGTCCGCGGCGGTCAGCACGAGGGTGTCCTCGTCCCGGCGCACCTGCTCGCGCGCCACCCCGATCATCCGGTCCGCGGAGCGCGCCTCGACCAGGGCGCCGATGGCGTTGTCGCTGTTGGCGAAGTTGTCGGTGCCCTCGACCTCCCACACGGTCGCGAAGGGCTTGCCCACCGCCTCCGCGTGCGCGCTCAGCACCGCGGTGGCGAGCTCCGCCATCTCCGGGGCCGTCGGCGGGCGGTAGCCGGGCGTGCCGGGCTCGGACCCGTAGAGGACCAGGTTCGTCTCCTTCGCGTCCTCCGGGACGCTCGGGTCCACCAGGCCGCGCTGGACCAGGGACTCCTCGGTCTCGGCGTTGAAGACGTCCGCGGCCGCGAACAGGGCCAGCACCTCCAGCCCGGCCGGGTCGACGTCGCCGGCGTCGACCGCCTCCTGCAGCGCCTCGAACTCCGCGCGGGTGCGGATCAGGGTGTACCCCTCGTCGACCGCCGCCTGGGCGAGGTTCAGCCCGTCGGTGCGCGCCCCGCCGGTCTGCGCCGGGTCCTCCGCCTGCTCCAGGGTGTCCCCGGCGGGGCGGTGGACGACGCAGGTGGTCGGGATCGTGGCCACGCCGCCGCCGTCGTCCTGCGCCGACAGGGCCGCCTCGACCTCCTCGGGGGTGCAGAAGGGCGTGCCCTCGGGGAAGAACAGCGCCTCGCCGCCGCCCATGATCACCACCGGGTCGGCGTCGGCCTCGTCGAACCCGGGGCGTCCCTGCACCTGCTGGCGCGCGATCTCCAGCGCGGCGGCGTCCGTGCGCTCCCCCACCTCGGTGAGGAACGCGGCGGTGCCCGGCTCGGCGACGTCGCCGTCGTTGACCACGCCGATCGGGTGCCCGGCGTTGCCGGCCTCGCGCAGCCAGCTGCCGGGGTAGCCGGACAGGCCGAGGATCGGGCGCGCCACCGCCTCGCCGTCCACGGTGTTGTCGCCGGCGAGGACGTCCTCGTCCCCGGTGTCCTGCCCGAAGGAGTCGGGCCCGTCGACCTTGAACCCGAACGCGTGCGTGGTGGCCCCGCCGTTGGAGGTGCCGACCAGCTGGTCCGCCATGTGCCCGCGGTAGGGCGCGGACTCCGCCAGGCGGTCCCACTGCAGGAGCCCGTCCGGGCCCTCCCAGTAGGCGCGCGCCGCGGACCAGTACGCCAGGTCCGTCCCGTCGGGGTGGATGAAGATCATGTTTCCGGTCCGGCCGCGGTCGCCGCCGGTGCCGGACGAGTCGCCGTCCGCGTGCTCCGCCAGCCCCGGTGCGAGACCCACCGCCCCCGCCACCGGCAGCGCCACGGCTGCCTGCCACCTCCGTCGCACGAGTGCACCCCCTCCGCTCGACACCCCGGTCCGGACGGCCCGGGCGCGCAGCACTCGACCAGCCCCCGTCGACGCCCGGGCGAACAGCGGAGGAACGGACCGCGGTGCGCACCCGTCCGTCGCGCACGGCCGTGCGCCGTTCCAGTGTCCGCGCGCTCCGCCGCGCCCGCCTGGCGACGTCCGCCGGTGGTGGGTGAGGCGCCGCCGTCCCGGGGTAGGAGCGCGCCGTGGAGGGTGGAGGGTTCGATCTCGAGGAGGGCCTGGCGGACGTCGTCCAGGTGCTCGTGCTCGTGGTGGAGGCGTGCGGCGCCGCCGTGATCATCATCGGGGCGGTGTGGGCGTTCCTGCGGTTCGTCGTCCTGGGGCTGCGCCGCAGCAGCGCCCGCGGGTTCGTGCCGGTGCGACTCACGCTGGGGCGCTTCCTGGCCCTGGGGCTGGAGTTCCAGCTGGCCAGCGACATCCTCAGCACGGCCGTGGCGCCGTCCTGGGAGGAGCTGGGCAAGCTCGCGGCGGTCGCGGCGATCCGGACGGGGCTGAACTACTTCCTCGCCAAGGAGATCGCCGAGGAGCGCCGCCAGGTGGAGGAGGAGCAGCGCGGCGAGGGCGCGCAGTCCCGGGCGGGCACGCCGGCCCCGCCGTGACGGCGCTGCTGGACCTCGTGGCCCTCGGGATCACGGCCGCGGGCATCGCGGCCGCGGGCGTCGTGCTGGGCTCGACGCGCCGCCCCGCCGCGGCGCTGCCGGTCTTCCTCGAGTTCCTGCTCGCCGCGGGGCTGCTGCGCCTGGCCGGCGACCCGACCTGGCAGCGGATCGTCACGACCGCCGTGATCGCGCTGCTGCGCAGCATGGTCGGGCGCGGGCTGCGCTACGGCGCCACCGCCTGGACGTCGGCCGCGTGGACCCACCCGGTGCCGCGGCGGCAGGCCCCGACCGAGCGCTGACCCCGACCGGGCGCTGACCCCGAGCGCAGGGCCACCAGGACCGCGCGCTCGGGGTCGTGCGCTCGGGGTCGTGCGCTCGGGGTCGTGCGCTCAGGACCGCGCGCTCACCCCGCCCACGCCGGCCTCCTCCGCTGCCTGCTCGGGGGAGTCGGCGTCGGTCGAGACCCGGGCCAGCCCGGCCTTGAGGGCCCGGGCGATCCGCACCACGCGCCGCGCCTGGTACGCCGCGGCCGCCAGCTCCACCTCACCGGGCGGGGTCGCCCCGTTGTTGCTGGTGTGGGAGGTGCCGTAGGGGTTGCCGGCCTGGAACTGGATCGGGTCGGTGTAGCCGGGCGCCACGAGGATCCCGCCCCAGTGCGCGATGACGTTGTTCAGCGAGAGCAGGGTCGACTCGTGGCCGCCGTGAGCGGTGCCGATCGAGGTGAACGAGGAGTAGACCTTGTCGGCCAGCTTCCCCTGCGCCCACAGCCCGCCCGTGGTGTCGATGAACTGCTTCAGCTGCGCCGCCGGCAGCCCGTACCGGGTCGGGGTGCCGAAGAGGACGGCGTCGGCGACCTCGAGGTCCTCCAGGGAGGCCTCGGGCACGTCCTGGGTCTCCTGGCGGTGGGCGGCCCAGCCCTGGTTGCTGGCGATGGCCTCCTCGGGCGCCAGCTCGTGCACCTTGCGCAGGCGCACTTGAGCCCCCTCGGCCTCGGCGGCCTCCGCCACGGCCCGCGCCAGGCGGTGCACGCTGCCGGTGGCGCTGTAGTAGATGATCGAGACGGTCAGCTGGTCGGCCATGGCGGTCCTCTCGTCGGTGCCGTCCTGCGGCGGGCAGGACGCCCGCCGAGCAGTCGTTGAAGCCTCAACGTACGGTCCGTCCCCGCCGTCCGCTCGCGGAGCCGGGACCCGACCGACGGCCCGGGCCCCGGGCCAGGTCGCGCATCGCCGTCAGGTAGCGGCGGGTGTAGTGCCGCTGCACCGCGCGCGAGAGCGGCGGCAGCACCCGGGCGTCGAGGGTCTGCAGCGCGGAGAACACCGTGAGGCGGAAGACCACGGCGCCGGACGCCGCGCGCTCGACGACGAAGGCCTCCTCGCCCCGCTCGGGATGGCCCGGCAGGGTTCCGTAGGCGAAGCCGCGCCGGTCCGGCTCGTGCACGGTGCGCACGACCCGGCACGGGGCCAGCCGCCACAGCGGCCCCAGGGGGACGGCCAGCACCACCGTCGTCCCCGGCTGGGCGGCGGGGGTGCCCGCCCGCACCAGGAGCCCCGCCCGCGAGTGCATGCGCCACCCGAGCAGCTGCTCCGCCGCCCGCGCGAACGCCTCCTCACCGCGGCCGAGGGGGACCTCCCGCCGCACGTGCGCGTAGCCGGAGGGCAGGTCGCCCGCGGTCGCGCCCACCTCCGGGTAGGTGAGGTCCTGGCCCTCGGCGTGCTCCAGGGCCGCCTGCAGCCGGACCGGCGAGGGACGGCCGATGCTGAGCACCCGACCACCCTGGCACCCCGCGATCGTGCCGTCATGCTGCGGGGCCGCGGCTCCGGGAGGCCCTGGTCGGGCGAGGCGGTCGCGCCACCGCGGCGAGCGCGGCGAGGGCGAGCGCTGCCTGCGCCGCGAGCAGGAGCGGTGGCGCGCTGGCGACCAGCAGCGCGACGACCACGGGCACCGAGCCGACCACCGCCAGGTCGGGGCCCTGGGCCAGCACCGCGCCGGCGCCCGGCGGGACCGCGCCCATCGGGGTGGACACGAGCGGCCCCGCGAAGTCCGGCAGGGCGCGGTACGCGGCGCGCACGGCCGCGGCTGCCCACACCGGGGCGGCGAGCGCGCCCAGCAGCAGCCACTCGCCGCCACCCGGGGAGCGCCCGGCCACCGCCGCGAAGACCACCAGCGACCACCCCACGAGCACCAGGGTCGGCACCACCAGGCGGCAGCGGCGCACGGCGTGCTGGCCCAGCGGCAGCAGGGCGTCGAGGACGGGGACCACCTGGGCCTGGCGGGCGCCGTCCGCCGTCGCCAGCGCCGCCGCGTAGGCGCCGACGAGGACGGCGCCGACGGTCAGCCACGGCGAGGGCTGCGCGACGGCCACCGCCGCCACCGCCAGGCAGGCGGTGGCGGCCAGCTGGACCAGGTGGCGGGGCGTGCGGGCCAGGAGCAGGGCGTCGGAGGTGATCAGGGCCAGGGCCGGGCGCCACGCTCGCGGTGCGCGCGCGAGCCACGGCATCGACGCGGAGGTGCGGCGCTGGGAGCGCTGGGTCCGCTCGGTCAGGGCCCGGCCCAGGGCGCGCGTGTCCAGGGACAGCACCGCCTCCAGGGCCTGGCCGGTCACCGACCCGCGCTCGCGCAGGGCGGCGTCGCGGATCAGGCAGGAGCGGCGGTCGAGGACTGCCGCGAGGACGCCCGCGAGGAGCACCGCCGCCGCCGCGGCGGCGAGGACGCCGTCCTCCACCGGCGCGGGGAGCTCGGCGCCGGCCAGGGCGAGGAGGACCCCGGCGAGCGGGACGGCGCCCAGCGCGACATCCGCCGCCGTGCGGGCCCGCCGGGCGGTGGTCGGACCGGCCTGGGCGAGACCGAGGCCGAGCACGACCGCGCTGGCCGTCCCGGCGCCGGCGACGGCGCTGAGCGCGAGGACGCGCAGGCCCGGCGCCGGAGCGAGGGCGAGGGCCGTCGCGGCCCCCAGCGGAGCCCCCAGCACCGCCGCCGCCGCGGGCCAGCGCAGCACCGCCGGGCGCAGGAGGGAGCGCCGGTCCGCCGGCAGGGGCAGCCACCACGCCGCCTCGGGAGCCGACAGCGAGACCGGGCCCAGGCGCGCCGCCAGGCCCGCGAGCGCTGCCAGGGTCGCCAGGGCGAGCAGGAGCGTGATCCACCCGGGGTCGAGGCCGGCGCCCGGGGGCGCGGGCCGCGCGGCGGCGCCGGCGCCCGTCTCGGCGGATACCGACAGCACCATCGCGCTCGACAGCACCAGTGCCACCAGCGCCGTGTACACCTCGGTGAGCAGCTCAGACCACCCGCCCGTGGACCGCGAGGAGGAGGACCGCCGGGTCCATCGGCGCAGGGCTCGCCCGCTCGGGACGCCGGCGCTCACAGGGCCTCGATCGCGGCGGCGGCCGCGTCGGGCTCGACGACCTCGGCCGAGCCCTCGGTGATCAGCAGCCCGCAGGTGGCGGCCCCGAGCACGACCGCGGGGTCGTGGGTCGCGAGCAGCACCGCTCCCCCGATCTCGCGCTCCTCGACCAGCCGCCGGATCAGCGCGCGGCGCATGCCGGCGTCCAGGCGCTGCTCGGGCTCGTCGAGGACCAGCAGCGAGCGGGGCCGGGCGAGGGCCGCGGCCAGGAGCAGGCGGCGGCGCTGGCCGGAGGACAGCGCCGCCGGCAGCGCCTCCGCGCGGGCGGTCAGCCCGAACTCCTCGAGCAGGGCGTCCACCACCTCGGCGGGCTCCCCGACCCCGTGGCCGCAGCAGGTGAGCAGCAGGTGCTCGCGCGCGGTGAGAGCGGGGAAGAACGCGTCGTCCCCGAGGTCGGCGGCCACGGCGGCGCGGAACTCGACGGATCGCTCGTCCACGTCGCGTCCCAGCACCTGCAGCTGGCCGGCGAGCGGGTCGAGCAGGCCGACGACCGTGCGCAGCAGCGTGGACTTCCCGGCGCCGTTGGCGCCCACGACCGCCACGGCGTCCCCCGGGCGCACCGCGAACGTGACCGGCGGGCACACGGGCAGGTCGTGACCGATCCCGAGCTCCACGGCCCTGACCAGCTCACCGCCCGCCCCCGGTGCGACCACGGGCGACGACCCTAGAGGAGGCGGTCCTGGAGGCGCGGCCGTGGACGGCGGCCCTGGAGCAGCGGCCGGGTCCGGCTGCGGGCTCAAGGCCGCGGGCGAAGCGGCCGACATCACCGAGGAGCGCAGGGCGCCCCGGCCCTGCAGCACCGCCCGGAGCCCTGGAGCCGCGCCCGTGAACCTGTCCCGCCTGAAGGTCGGCCACCGCATCGCGGCCGGCTTCGCCCTCGTGATCTTCGCCATGGTGGCCGTCACGGCCCTGGGCGTCAGCCGCGTCGGGCAGATCAACGACCACCTGACGACGATCAACGACGTCAACGCCGTCAAGCAGCGCTACGCGATCAACTTCCGCGGCAGCGTCCACGACCGAGCGATCAGCCTGCGCGACGTCGTCCTCGCGCAGACCCCGCAGGAGGTGCAGGCGTCCCTGGACGAGATCGACGCGCTGGCCGCGAAGTACGCCGAGTCCGCCGAGCCGATGGCCGCGCTCTTCGCCGACCCCGCCGCGACCACCGAGGAGGAGAAGGCCGCGCTGGCCGAGATCCAGCGCGTGGAGGGCGTGGGGCTGCCCCTGATCCAGCAGGTCAGCGACCTGCGCACGGCCGGTGAGACGGAGCAGGCGCGCGCGCTGCTGCAGGAGCAGGCCGCGCCGGTGTTCACCGAGTGGCTCGCGGCGATCAACGTGCTCATCGACCTCGAGGAGGCGATGAACACGGTGCAGGCGCGCGACGCGCGCGCCATCGGCGACGGGTTCCTCGTCGTCATGCTCGTCGTGACCGCCGCGGCCACGGCGCTCGCCTCCGTGGTGGCCTGGCGCGTCGCGCGCAGCATCACCCGGCCCATGGCCGAGGCGGTCGCGCTCTTCGAGGCCGTCGCGGACGGCGACCTGACCCGTCGGCTGGACAGCGCCTCCAAGGACGGACTGGGCGAGATGGGGGCCCACGTCAACCGGGCGCTGGAGAAGGTCGGCGGCGTGATGAGCGCCGTGGGCGCCGGCGCGCAGAGCCTCGCGGCGACGAGCGGGCGCATCGACGAGGTGTCCTCCCGCATCGCCGCCCGCGTGGGCGAGTCCTCGTCGCAGACCGCGGTCGTGGCCACGGCCGCCGAGGAGGTCTCGCGCAACGTGCAGACCGTGGCCGCGGGCACCGAGGAGATGGGCGCCAGCATCCGGGAGATCGCCACCAACGCCAACGAGGCGGCCGGTGTCGCCTCCCGGGCGGTGAGCGTGGCGTCCTCGGCCACCAGCACGGTCGCGAAGCTGGGCGAGTCCTCCGCCGAGATCGGCGACGTCGTGAAGGTGATCACCTCCATCGCGGAGCAGACGAACCTGCTCGCCCTGAACGCCACCATCGAAGCGGCGCGGGCCGGTGAGGCCGGCAAGGGGTTCGCCGTCGTCGCCAACGAGGTCAAGGAGCTGGCCCAGGAGACGGCCAAGGCCACCGAGGACATCGCCGCCCGGGTGGAGACGATCCAGGCCGACACCACCGGCGCGGTGGAGGCGATCGAGGAGATCTCCTCGATCATCACCTCCATCAGCGACTTCCAGACCACCATCGCCTCGGCGGTGGAGGAGCAGACCGCCACCACCGGGGAGATGTCCCGCTCGGTGGCCGAGGCGGCCAGCGGGTCCGGCGAGATCGCGGCCAACGTCGTGGGGGTCGCGGCGTCGGCGCAGGCCATGACCGAGTCCGTCGCGGACTCGCGGGACGCCGTGGCGCAGCTGGCGGAGGTCTCCGGCGAGCTGCAGCGCCTCGCGGCCCAGTTCCGGGTCTGAGACCCGGCCCGACCAGGAGCGGGGCCGCGCGACCACCCGGTCGCGCGGCCCCGCTCCCTCACGTCCTCACCGCGCAGACCACCAGCGCGAGGGCCAGCAGCCCTGTGCCGGAGCACACCGCCGTCGTGACCGCGAGCAGCCGTCCGTCGGGCAGGTGTCCGCCGGTCGGCTGCCCGTCGAGCGGCTGCCCGTCGAGTGGCTGCCCGCGCGTGCCGGCGCTCCCCGTCAGCCGCGCGGAGGTGGTCGCGTAGCGGCGGGCGCCCGCCATCCACACCCCGGCGGCCACCAGCAGGCCGACGAGCGCCGCGGCGTGCGCCACCGCGCCGACGTGCACGGCCAGCAGCCGCCCGCCGCCGACCGCGGCGACGACGAGCGCGAGCGCGGTGCGCCGCCACGACAGCGCCGTGCGCTCCGGCTGCAGGCCGGGGTCGAAGACCCCTCCGCGCTCCCCCGCCCGCCCCGGTGCCACCGCCTCACCCCAGCAGCAGACCGAGGACGACGAGCACCCCGGCGACGAGGACGCCGAGGGCCAGCGGGCCCGACAGGCGCACCGCCGGCAGGGGCCGGCCCTCGCGCAGCGCCGTCTCGATGCTCACCCACCCCAGCCACGCCTGCAGCGGTGCCAGCGCGCCCAGGACGACGAGCAGCAGCGCCGCGGCCAGGCGCAGCCGCGGCTGCAGCGGCAGGCTCAGCGCCTCCAGCGCCACGCCCGCCGCCATCAGGGCCAGCGCCGTGCGCACCCAGGAGAGGAAGGTGCGCTCGTTCGCCAGCGAGAAGCGCGGGTCCGGCTCGGTGCCGCGCGCGTAGACCCACCGCGGCCAGCGCCGGTCGCCGCCCGGGTGCGCGTCGGGGGGTGCCTCGCTCACGCGCCCACCCTGCCCGGCCGCGGTGGGCGGGCGCGGGGTGGGTACGGGACGTGCACCGGGGCCCGCCCCGGGTGAGGCGAGGGCGAGACGACGCGAGGAGACCACGTGCCCGGGACCTGGCTGCTGGGGCGCCCTTCCGGCGCGGTGCAGGAGGAGAGGGCGCCGCGCGCTGTCCTCGTGGCGGTGGAGGAGCGCCCCGGCGCCGCCTCCGAGGCG
Organism: Quadrisphaera sp. DSM 44207; assembly: GCF_900101335.1. Taxonomy (NCBI): domain Bacteria; kingdom Bacillati; phylum Actinomycetota; class Actinomycetes; order Kineosporiales; family Kineosporiaceae; genus Quadrisphaera; species Quadrisphaera sp. DSM 44207. Next base: position 620,849 of record NZ_FNKA01000001.1, read on the forward strand.
CTCGACGAGCTCGCGCGCCTCGCCGAGACCGACGGCCTGCACGTCGCGGCCCGCGTCACCCAGCGCCTGCCTCACCCGGACCCGGCGACCTTCATCGGCTCGGGCAAGGTCGCCGAGGTGCGCGAGCGCGTCGCGGCCGAGTCCGCGGACGTCGTCCTCGTCGACGCCGAGCTGACCCCGGGGCAGCTGCGCAACCTCGAGGACGGCGTGGGCGCGAGGGTGGCCGACCGCACCGCCCTGATCCTCGACATCTTCGCCGAGCACGCCCGCTCCAGCGAGGGCCGCGCGCAGGTCGAGCTCGCCCAGCTGGCCTACCAGCTGCCGCGCCTGACCGGGCAGGGCCGGTCGATGTCCCGGGTCGGCGGCGGCCGGGTCGCCGGCGGCGCGGGCATCGGCGTGCGCGGTCCCGGTGAGCAGCGCCTCGAGACCGAGCGCCGGCGCCTGCGCCAGCGCATGGGGGCCCTGCGGCGGCAGGTCGCCGAGACCGGACGGCGCCGCGCGACCACGCGCGCGCGGCGCGAGCGCCAGCGGGTCCCGTCGGTGGCGATCACCGGGTACACCAACGCCGGCAAGTCCAGCCTGCTCAACGCGCTGACCGGCGCCGACGCCCTGGTGCAGGACCAGCTGTTCGCCACCCTCGACCCCACGGTGCGGCGCCTCCGCCTGCCCGACGGCACCACGGTGACCCTGACGGACACCGTCGGCTTCGTGCGGCACCTGCCGCACCAGCTCGTCGACGCCTTCCGCTCCACGCTCGAGGAGGTCGCCGCCGCGGACCTCGTCCTCCACGTGGTCGACGCCTCCGCGCCCGACGCGATGGCGCAGGTGACCGCCGTGCGCGGGGTGCTGTACGAGATCGGGGCCAGCGACGTGCCGGAGCTGCTGGTGCTGGACAAGGCGGACGTCGCCCCGCCGGAGTGGCTGCAGGCCCTGCGGGCCGCCCACCCCGGCGCGCTGGCGGTCTCCGCGGTGACGGGGCAGGGGCTGGACGAGCTGCGCGCGGCCCTCGCGGAGCGGCTGGGCGGGCAGCGGCAGGGCGGCCAGCGGCTGGGCGGGCAGCGGCAGGCGTCCGCCGGCTGACTGCTGACGACCGCACCCGCCTCGGCCTAGCGTTCCGCCATGGCGCACCGCAACGACCCGGAGGTCATCCGGCGGCTGCTGCTCACGCCGAACCGGTGGGCCGTCGTCGGCCTGTCGCAGAACCGCGCCCGCGCCGCGTACCGCGTGGCCGCGTACCTGCAGTCGCTGGGCAAGCCGATCGTCGCCGTCCACCCGCGCATGGAACCGGTGCACGGCGCGGAGGCGTACGCGCGCCTGGCCGACGTGCCCTGGCGCGTCGACGTCGTCGACGTCTTCGTCAACAGCGCCCGCGCCGGGCGGGTGGTCGACGAGGCCATCGCGATCGGCGCAGGAGCGGTGTGGCTGCAGGTCGGGGTCGTGGACGAGGCGGCCGCGCAGCGGGCGAGCGCCGCGGGCCTGGACGTCGTCATGGACGCCTGCCCGGCGGTCGAGGCGCCGCGCCTGGGGCTGCGCTGAGGCCGGCGCTGCGCTGAGGCCGGCGCTGGGCTCGGGCTCGACAGGCCGCCGCGGCACAGGCGCGGCGTCTACGGTGTGCCCGTGCGCGACGAACCGCAGTGGGGCCCGGCGACGACGTACACGTCCTCACCGAAGCTGCGCCGTGCGTCCTCCCGCAGCGCCCCGCCGGCGCGCCGCCCTGCCGCTGACCCGCGCGGCACCGCGGCTGGCAGCAGCGGCACCGCCGGCCCCCCGCAGGAGGCGCGGACCCAGGCGGCGCGGGGCCGGGTCCCGGGCGGCACCCGGGCGCCGCAGCGCACCGCGGCGCCCCCGCGCCATCCCGCGACCCCCTCGCGCGGGGTCTCCCCGGCGCGCCGGCGCGGGCAGGTGCGCCTGGTCGTCCTGCTCCTGCTGCTCGCGGTGGTCGGCTACCCGCTGGCGCTCGGCCTGGTCGGCCTGACCTCCGTGGACGACAGCGTCGAGCTGGCGGACTCCGCGCTGGAGGACACCCCGGGGCGCACCGTGCTGCTCGTCGGCTCGGACTCGCGCGAGGACCTCACGGCCGAGCAGCGCGCCGAGCTGTCCACCGGCGAGGACGTCGAGGGCCGCCGCACCGACACGATCATGCTGCTGCACCGGCCGACCGGCGGCGGGCCGACCGTGCTGCTGAGCCTGCCGCGCGACAGCTACGTCGCGATCCCCGGCCACGACGACAACAAGATCAACGCGGCGTACTCCCTCGGCGGCCCCGCGCTGCTGGCGCAGACCGTCGAGGGGGCCACGGGCCTGCGGGTCGACGGGTACGCCGAGACCGGCCTGGGGGGCTTCGCGGCGCTCGTCGACGCCGTCGGGGGCGTGGAGATGTGCCCCGAGCAGGCGATCACCGACCCCAAGGCCGGGCTCGACATCGCCGCCGGCTGCCAGGAGATGGACGGCGCGACCGCGCTCGGGTACGCCCGCACGCGCGACTTCGACCCGCGCGGCGACCTCGGGCGCGCCGAGCGCCAGCGCCAGCTCATGGCCGCCATCGCCGCGCGGGCCGCGAGCCCCGCGACGCTGCTCGACCCCTTCCGCGCCTTCCCGATGGTCGGGGCCGCCGGCGGCGCCCTGACCACCGACGACGCCACCGGGCCGGTGGACCTCGCGCGCTTCGCGCTGGGCATGCGCGCCGTCGCGAGCGGGGACGCTGTCAGCCTCACCGTGCCGGTCGCGCGGGCGGACCGGCGCACCTCGGCCGGGCTCGTCGTCGACTGGGACGAGGAGAGCGCGGCGGCGGTGTTCGACGCGATCCGCGACGACGAGACCGAGCCCCTGCGGGCGGTCGCCGCGCAGCAGCTGCCCGGCTGACCCCTCCCGCGGTGATCGTGCAGGTCCGGACTGCTGGGCGACGGTCCGGACCTGCACCATCACGGAAGGGGCAGCGGCTCAGGAGCCGGCGCCGCCCGAGGCGCGGCGGGCCCGCAGGCGGGCGCCCTTGGCCTCGGCGGCGGCGCGCAGCTCCTCCTGGAACCCGGTCATGCGCTCGCGCAGCGCCGCCGCCCGCTCGTCCGAGCCGGCGGCGAGGATCCGCACCGCGAGCAGCCCCGCGTTGCGCGCCCCGCCCACCGACACCGTCGCCACCGGCACCCCGGCGGGCATCTGCACGATCGAGAGCAGGGAGTCCATGCCGTCCAGGTGCGCCAGCGGCACCGGGACGCCGATCACAGGCAGCGGCGTGACGGCGGCGAGCATGCCCGGCAGGTGCGCGGCTCCCCCGGCGCCGGCGACCAGCACGCGCAGGCCCCGCGCGGCCGCCTGCCGCCCGTGGTCGATCATCTGCACCGGCATCCGGTGCGCGGAGACGACGTCCACCTCGTGCGGGACGCCGAACTCCTCGAGGGCCTGCGCGGCGGCCTCCATCACGGGCCAGTCGGAGTCCGACCCCATCACCACGCCGACCAGCGGCTGCCCGCCCGTTCCCTCGCCCACGCCCGCTCCCCGCCCCACCGTCTCGCCCCGCCGTGTCGCCCCGCCGTCTCGCTCAGCCGTCTCGCTCAGCCGTCTCGCTCAGCCGTCGATCGTGCCGGTGATGAAGTCCGCGGCGTGCCGGGCGCGGGCGCGCACGTCGTCCAGGTCGTCCCCCCACGCCGTCACGTGCCCGACCTTGCGCCCGGGGCGCACGTCCTTGCCGTACAGGTGCACCTTGACCGCCGGGTCGTGGGCCATCACGTGCAGGTAGGAGCGGAACAGGTCCGGGTGGTCCCCGCCGAGCACGTTGACCATGACCGTCCACGGCGCGCGCGCGGCCACCGCGCCCAGCGGCAGGTCGAGCACCGCGCGCAGGTGCTGCTCGAACTGCGAGGTCGCCGCGCCGTCGATCGTCCAGTGGCCGCTGTTGTGCGGGCGCATCGCGAGCTCGTTGACGAGCACCCGCCCGTCGGTGGTCTCGAAGGCCTCCATCGCCATCACACCGGTGACGCCGAGCTCGCCGGCGATCCGCAGCGCCGTCGCCGTCGCGGCCCCCGCGACGTCCTCGTCCAGGCCCGGCGCCGGCGCGATCACCTCGCGGCAGACGCCGCCGACCTGCACGGTCTCCACCACCGGCCACGCCGCGGCCTGCCCCGCCGGGCTGCGGGCGACGAGGACGGCGAGCTCGCGCGCGTACGGCACCCGCTCCTCCGCCAGCAGCGGCGCGCCCGCGGCGGCCGCGCGCTGCAGCCAGTCCGCGGCCTGCTCCGCCGAGGCGACGACGCGCACGCCCTTGCCGTCGTAGCCGCCGCGCGGGGTCTTCAGCACGAGCGGCCAGCCGGCGCGCTCGCCGCCGAAGGCCGCCAGGGACGCCGCGTCGCGCACCGGGGCCCACGCCGGGCCCGCGACGCCCATCGCGTCGAGGCGGCGGCGCAGCGCGAGCTTGTCCTGGGCGTGCTCGAGGGCGTCCGGGCCCGGGCGCACCGCCACGCCGTCCGCGGCCAGCGCCCGCAGCAGGTCGGTGGGCACCTGCTCGTGGTCGAGGGTCAGCGCCGCCGCCCCGCGCGCGAGGCCGGCGAGCGCGGCGGCGTCCGCGGGGTCGCCGAGGTGGACGTCGGGCACGACCTGCGCCGCGGACTCCTCCGGGCCCGTGGCCAGCACCCGCAGCCGCACGCCCAGGGCGACCGCCGGGGGCTGCAGCATCCTCGCCAGCTGGCCGCCGCCGACCACGGCGACGACGGGGAACGTCGTCGTCTCGCTCACGCGCGGCAGGCTATCCGCGGGCTGCGCGGACTCCCAGCGAGGCCGGGCAGGAGCCACCTAGGGTGTGCCGGGTGACGGTCGGCCCGGTCGCGCCCGCGGGGCGCCTGCGCTTCCTGTGGAGCGTGCTGGCGCGCGAGCTGGCGAAGTTCGGCGTGGTCGGCGGCGTCGCGTTCGTCGTGGACGTCGGGCTGTTCAACCTCCTGCGCTGGGGCGGGGACGGCGCGCTGGTGGGCGAGCCCCTCACCGCGAAGGTGATCTCCGCGGGCGTCGCGACGCTCGTGGCGTGGGGCGGCAACCGCTGGTGGACCTTCCGGCACCGGCGCGGCACCGCGCTGCTGCGCGAGCTGGGGATGTTCGTCGCGATGAACGGCGTCGCGCTGCTGATCTCCGTGCTGTGCCTGGCGTTCTCCCACTACCTGCTCGGGCTGCGCTCGCCGCTGGCGGACAACGTCTCCGCCAACGTCGTGGGGGTCGCCCTGGGCACGGCGTTCCGGTTCGTCGCCTACCGCTCCTGGGTCTTCCGCAGCCCTCCGCCGGGAGAGGACCCCGCCGCGGTCCTCGTCGCGCAGGCGCGCGCCCTCGGCACGGCCCCGAGGGCGTCGTCCGCCGAGGCGCGCGGGACGGCGGGGCGGCCGGTGCCGTCGGCCTCCACCCGCGCGGCCTCCTGAGCCGCCCGCACCGCGCAGCCGCACCGCGCAGCCGCACCGCGCAGCCGCACCGCGCAGCCGCACCGCGCAGGCGCCCGTGGCCGTACCGTGTGCCCGTGCTGCACGACCCGACGGTCCTGCCCGACGACCTGCCCGCGCCCGTCGACGACGGCGCCGCGGCGCACCTGCCCGGCGCCGTCCTGCCGCCGGTGCCGCTGCGCGCCACCACGGGCGGGGCGGTCGACCTCGCCGAGCGCAGCCGGGGCCGCCGGCTCGTCGTCTTCGCCTACCCGCGCACCGGGCGCCCCGGCCACGACCTGCCCACGGGCTGGGACGAGATCCCCGGCGCCCGCGGCTGCACCCCGCAGGCGTGCTCCTTCCGGGACCTCTCGGCGCAGTTCGAGGCCCTCGGCGTGGAGGTCTTCGGCCTGTCCGCGCAGGACCCGGCCTACCAGGCCGAGGCCGCGGCGCGGCTGCACCTGCCCTACGCGCTGCTGAGCGACGAGCACCTGCAGCTCACCGGCGCGCTGCGGCTGCCGACGTTCGAGGTCGACGGCATGGTGCTGCTGCGCCGCCTGACGATGCTCGTCGAGGACGGGCGGGTCCAGCGGGTGCTCTACCCGGTCTTCCCGCCGGACCGCGCCGCCGCCGACGCCCTCGTCGCCGTCGCCGGCGGCTGAGGCCGCCGCCCGCCGCGGCCGTGGGCGCCGTCGAGCCGGCCACCGCGGCGCTGCTGCGCGGCGCGTGGGCGGCGCTCGGCGGCGACGCCGGGCACCTCGCCCGCGTGGAGGCGACCGGGGACGCCACCGGGCTGCTGCCCTCGGCGCTGCCCGCCCTGCCCGCGGCGACCGCCGCGGTGGCGGCGTCCGCGCTCGCCGCGTCGGTGCTGGACGGCGCCCGCTGCGGCACCGGTCCGGCACCGGCGCTCGTCGACGTCGAGCACGTGGCGCTCGCCGTGCGCAGCGAGCGGTTCGCGCGCCAGGACGGCGTCGAGCCCCCGGACCTGTTCGCGCCGCTGTCGCGGTCCTGGCGCACGGCCGACGGCTGGCTGCGCCTGCACGCCAACTACCCCTGGCACCGCGAGCGCGCCCTGGCGGTGCTCGCGGTGCCAGGGGGCGCCGGAGCCGGCGCCGAGGCGCGGCCCGAGTCCGTCGCGGACGCCGTGCGCGGCTGGCGCGGGGACGACCTCGAGGACGCCCTCGCCGCCGCCGGCGCGCTCGGGGCCGCCGTGCGCACGCCCGAGCAGTGGGGCGCGCACCCGCAGGGACGCGCGGTGGCCGCGCTGCCGCTCGTCGAGACCGCCGCCCCCGACGCCCGCGCCCGACGGCCGCTCGGGCCCGGCCGCGCCGCCGAGGGGGTGCGGGTGCTCGACCTCACGCGCGTCATCGCCGGGCCCGTCGCCACCCGCACCCTCGCCGCCTGGGGCGCCGACGTCCTGCGCCTGGACCCGCCGCACCTGCCGGAGATCCCCGCCCAGGCGCTCGACACCCTGCCCGGCAAGCGCAGCGCCGTCCTGGACCTGCGCTCCCCCGCCGGAGCGGCGCGGCTGGAGGAGCTGCTGGCCCGGGCCGACGTCCTCGTGCACGGGTACCGGCCCGGAGCGCTCGACCGCCTCGGCCTCTCCTCCGCCGCGCTCGCCGAGCGCCATCCGCACCTGGGCGTCGTCGTGCTCTCGGCGTGGGGCTCCGCCGGCCCGTGGGCCGCCCGGCGCGGCTTCGACTCCCTCGTGCAGTGCGCCACGGGCATCGCGGACGCCGAGCGCGCCCGGACCGCCGACGCGGCGCCGGACGCAGCACCGAGCGCGGCGCCGGACCAGCCGCCGGGCGCGCTGCCCGCCCAGGTGCTCGACCACGCCAGCGGCTACCTCGCGGCCGCCGCGGCGATGCTCTCCCTCGCCGGGGTGCAGCGGGGCCAGCCGCCGGTCGCCGCGCGCCTGTCGCTGGCGCAGACCGCGCACTGGCTCACGGGCTCGGACGTGCACCAGCACCGCGCACCGGAGCAGCACCGCGCACCGGAACGGCACCTCCCACCGGAACGGCACCCCCCACCGGAACGGCACCTCGTGACGCTGCCCGGGGCCGCCGCCCCGGTGCGCGTCGTCGCGCCGCCCGGCCGCGCCGGCGACCTCGTGCCGCGCTGGTCCCGCACCACCGAGCCGGGCGCCGACCCGCCGGCCTTCGCCTGACGCCCCGGCTGGACGCGTCCTCGTCCGCGCGCGGAGGGAGGCTCCGTTCCGAGCGAGGCTGACGCCCGGTGGGGTTCGGGTGCCCCTGCCTGTGGACGGACGAGCGTCGTCCACAGGCCCGCGCCGGGAACCTCACCCGGCGTCAGCCTCGCTCGGCGTGCACACCCCTTCCCGGCGCCCCGCCCGGCGGCGGCGACGGCGCGCCCGAGCGGTCAGCCGGTCGCCGGTGCGGCCGCGACCAGGCGCTCGCCGTAGCGCGGCCGCACCTGCGAGTCCCGGCAGCCTCGCACCACCTCCACGGGCACGCGCAGCCGCGGCAGGTGGCCGGCCCGGGAGGCGATGTCCACGGGCCAGTCGCCCGGCGCGTCCGACCACCCGTAGCCGAGCACGTCGACGGCGAGCACGCGGGCGTCCTGCGCCAGCGCCGGGACGACGTCGTGCCACAGCAGGTGGTTCGTCGGGATGCCGTGCACCAGCAGCAGCTCGGGCTCGCTCCGGCCCGCCCGCCGCGCGTTCAGGCGGCGCCCTCCGACGTCGACGAGCTGCCGGGTGCCCACGGGCACCGGGGGAGCGCCGGAGGACGTGCCGCGCGGGGCCGTGCGCTCCCCTACCCCGCCGCGGGCAGGAAGAGCGCGAACGTCGCCGGTCGCCGGCTCAGCAGCTCCAGCCGGCCGCCCTCGGCGGCCACGAGGTCGCGCGCCAGCGGCAGCCCCAGGCCCGTGCGCGCCGCACCGCTGACGGACCGCTCGAAGATCCGCGCGCCCAGGTGCTCCGGCACGCCCGGCCCCTGGTCGGCGACCTCGACGACGACCCACTCCCCGCCCGGGCGCACGGTCACGCGCGTCGTCCCGCCGCCGTGCACGAGGCTGTTCTCGACGAGCGTGGCGAGCGCCTGCGCCAGCGGCCCGGGGCTGGCGAGCACGCGCACGGGTGCGCCGCCGGGGTCCGCGCGGGGCAGCTCCACCTCCAGCCGGCGGTGCGCGCGGGCGAAGGCGGGCGCCCACTCCTCGCGCTGCTGCACCAGCACGTCGGCGAGCGGCAGCGGCGCGGACGGCGAGGACGGGCCCGGCCGCCCGCGCTCGAGCAGGTCGTCGACGACCTGCACGAGCCGCTCGACCTGCCCCAGCGCGATGCGCGCCTCCTCGGCGACGTCCGGCTCGGACGTCGCCGAGGAGATCTCCTCCAGGCGCAGCGACAGCGCCGCCAGCGGCGTGCGCAGCTGGTGGCTGGCGTCGGAGGCGAACTGCCGCTCGGCGGCCAGGCGCGCCGCCAGCCGCTCGGCGCTGCCGGCCAGCGCCCGCGCGACCTGGTCGACCTCCTCCACGCCCGTCGGCTGCAGCGGCGCGGGCACCTGGCCGCTGCCGAGCCGCTCGGCGCTGCGGCCCAGCTCCACGAGCGGGCGCGTCAGGCGCCGGGCCTGCACGAGCCCGACCGCCCAGCCGGCGGCCACGGCGCCCGCCGCGAGGCCGAGGACGAGCACGACGAGGCGCAGGTCGGCCTCGAGCAGCAGCGAGCGCGGCACCCGCACCCGCACCGACAGCCCGTCCGCGGTGCTCGCGGTGGCGGTCACGGCGGCCCCGCGCACCGGCTCCCCGGCCTCGACGACGTCCCCGCCGGGCACGACGACGCGCACGTGCCCGGGCCAGGCGGGGTCGGCGTCCAGGTAGCGCTGCAGCAGCTCCTCGTCGACCGGCTGGCCGGCCTGCAGGCGCGCGTCGACCGCGACGAGCAGGGCGTCGGCGCGGTCCTGCGCGCTGCCGGCGGCCTGCGCGCCCAGCAGGACCACGCCCGCGACCGCGAGGGGCACGCCGAGCAGCAGGACGGCCAGGGTGACCGCCGCGAGGGTCGCCGTCTGCACGCGCCGGTGCACGCGAGCGCCCCTCCGCCTGCTCCGCTGGCCGGCCGCCCGTCAGTCCCGCTCGAAGCGGAAGCCGACGCCGCGGACGGTGGTGATGTAGCGGGGGTTGGTGATGGCGTCGCCGAGCTTGCGGCGCAGCCACGACACGTGCATGTCGAGGGTCTTCGTGGACCCGAACCACTCGGCGCCCCACACCTCGCGCATGAGGGTGTCGCGGGGGACCACCGCGCCGGCCTCGCGCAGCAGCACGCGCAGCAGGTCGTACTCCTTGGCCGCCAGCGACAGCTCCTGGCCGTCGACCCACGCGCGGCGCGAGGGCGGGTCGAGGCGCACCCCGCGCGACTCCAGCACCGCGGGCCCGGCCGCGGCGCCGTTCTCGCCGCCGCGGCGCATCAGGGCCCGCACCCGCGCCAGCAGCTCGGCCAGGCGGAACGGCTTGGTCACGTAGTCGTCCGCGCCGGCGTCCAGACCCACGACGGTGTCCACCTCGTCCGCCCGGGCGGTGAGCACGAGCACCGGCATGGTCCGGCCGGCGGCGCGCAGGCGGCGGCAGACCTCCAGGCCGTCCACGTCCGGCAGGCCGAGGTCGAGGACGACGAGGTCGACGCCGTCGCCGGCCCGGGCCAGCGCCCCCGCGCCGTCCCCGCTGAGGACGACGTCGTAGCCCTCGCGGGACAGCGCGCGCGCCAGGGGCTCGGCGATGGCCGGGTCGTCCTCGGCCAGCAGCACGCGCCTCACGCGGATCATCGTAGGTGCGGGCGCGCCGGGCGGGCCGGGCGCTCAGCGGACGTGGACGACGTCGCCCGCCGCGACGGGCACGACCCCGCCGTCCCCGCCGTCCCCGCCGTCCGGGGTCCGCACGAGCAGGCGCCCCTCGTCGTCCAGCCCCTCGGCGACGCCGGCGAGGTGGCTGCCGTCGGGGAGGTCGACCCGCACGGGCCGCCCGAGCGTCGCGCACGCCTCCCGCGCGCGGGCCGCCAGGCCGCTGGCGGCGGCGTCGCCCCCGGCGGCGGCCCAGCGCGCGACCTCCCCGGCCAGCGCCCGCAGCAGCGCCCGCAGCACCGTGTCGCGGTCGGTGGTGGCCGCGCCCTCCAGCGCCAGCGAGGTCGCGGTCGGCACGGGCAGCTCCGCCCGCGCCGTCGAGGCGTTGAGGCCGCAGCCGACCAGCACCGCCTGCGGGCGCCCGCCCGCGGCCGGCACCACCTCGGCGAGCACGCCGCACAGCTTGCGCTCCTCGACGAGGACGTCGTTGGGCCACTTGAGCACCGCGGGCAGCCCCGCGACGTCGCGGACGACGCCGACGACGGCCAGCCCGGCCAGCACCGGCAGCCACGACCACCGCTCCGGCGGCACCGGCGGGTCGAGCTCGGCCGGGCGCAGGAGCACCGAGACCGCGACGCCCGAGCGCGGCGGCGCGACCCAGGTGCGCCCCAGCCGCCCGCGGCCCTGCGTCTGGGAGTCGGTGGTGAGCGCGGACAGGTGCGGCCACGCCGCCGGGTCCGCGCCCGCGCGCCGCGCCAGCTCCGCGTTGGTGGAGCCGACCTCGGGCAGCACCTCGAGGCGCGCCAGCGGGCCCGCCGGGGCGAGCAGGGCCCGGCGCAGCGCGCCGGCCCGCAGCGGAGGGCGCGCGAGGTCCGACCACGGGCTGCCGCTCACGGCCCCACCCCACCCCCCGCGGGCGCCTCGCGCAACGCCGTCGCGCGGTGCCGGGCCCGGGCGGGGGGAGGGTGCCGCGGCTACCGTGGGCCGATGCCGAGCGCCGAGCAGCTGACCGAGGTCGTCGCCGTCCACGGGGAGGGACCGGTCTGGGACGACGCGGCGCAGCAGCTGCTGTGCGTCGACCTCACCGAGGGCGCCCTGCTGCGCGTGGACCACATCACCGGCGCCGTGCGCCGCTCCCAGGTCTCCTCCGTGCTCGCGGCCCTGCGCCCGCGCCGCTCCGGCGGCTGGGTGCTCGCCCTCGAGCGCGGCTTCGCCCTCACCGACACCGGATGGGACGACGAGCCGCGGGTGCGCGCGCTGCCGCAGCTGTGGAGCGATCCCGGCGTGCGCATGAACGAGGGCGGCTGCGACCCCGCGGGCCGCTTCTGGTGCGGCTCGATGGCCTACGACCAGAGCGAGGGCGCCGGAACCCTGTGGCGCCTGGACCCCGACGGCAGCGCGAGCGCCGCCCTGCGCGGGGTCACGGTCTCCAACGGCCTGGCGTGGAGCCCCGACGGCTCGGTCGCCTACTACAACGACACCCCCACCGGGCGCACCGACGTCCTGCAGGTCGACGCGGACACCGGCGAGGTCACCGGCCGACGCCCCTTCGCGACCGCCCCGGAGGGCGACGGCATGCCCGACGGCCTCGTCGTGGACGCCGAGGGCGGGGTCTGGACCGCCCTGTACGGCGGGGGCGCGGTGGTCCGCTACGGCCCCGACGGCACCCTGACCGAGCGGGTCGACGTGCCGACCCCGCACGTGACCGCGTGCACCTTCGGCGGCCCGGGCCTGGCCACGCTGTTCATCACGACGTCCACCGAGGGCCTCGACCGCGAGCAGGAGCCGCAGGCCGGCGCGCTCTTCCACCACGAGCCGGGCGTGCGCGGGCAGCTGCCCCTGACCTTCGCCGGCTGACGACGCCCACCGGCCGGGGGAGCCCGACGGCCGAGGGCGTCCGCCAGCTGGGGGAGCCTCCCGGCCGAGGGCGGGCGGGGGCCGGCCCCGGGTGGCAGGGTGGCCCGGTGCCCCGCCCGGACCGGCCCTCGAGCCCGCAGCCCGCCGAGACCCCTCCGCCCCCCGCGGCGGTGGCCCACCCGTCCGCGCACGACACGGGCCCCGCGCCGGGGCCGGTCCCGCGCGCCGTCCTCGTGCTCACCGGCGCCGGCGGGCTGGTGCTGCTCATCGCGGGCATGCGCAGCGTCGCCGACCTGCTGGCCCCCACGTTCCTCGCCATCACCCTGGTGATCACCGTGGCGCCGCTGCAGCGGCGCCTGCTGCGCCTGGGCATCCCCCGGTGGCTGGCGGTGACCGTCTCCCTGCTGCTGCTGTACGGCCTGCTGATCGCGCTCGTGACGGCCCTCGTGCTCTCCCTCGTGCAGCTGGTGGAGCTGCTGCCCGGCTACGCGGCGCAGTTCCAGACCCTCTACGAGGACGCCCTGGCCCAGCTGGCGGCGTGGGGCGTGGAGGACGCGCAGCTGCGCGTGGCGCTCGACGCGGTCGACCCCAGCAGCCTCCTCGGCGTCGCCCAGAACGTGCTGCTGCAGGCCCTCAGCGGCCTGACCGGGGCCCTGTCCCTGCTCACGCTCCTGGTCACGGTGCTGCTGTTCCTCGTGGTCGACTCCGTCGACGTCCCGCGCAGGATGCTCCTCGCGCGCGCCTCGCACCCGCGCCTGGTGACCGCGCTGGCCGAGTTCGCCGACGGCGTGCGCCGCTACTGGCTGGTCTCGACGGTCTTCGGGCTGATCGTCGCCGCCCTCGGCTCCGCGGGCCTGTACTGGCTGGGCGTCCCCCTCGCGCTGACCTGGGGGCTGCTGGCGTTCATCACCAACTACATCCCGAACATCGGCTTCGTCCTCGGGCTGGTGCCCCCGGTCCTCGTGGCGCTGCTGGAGGGCGGGGTGGGCCTGGCCCTGGCCGTCTTCGCCCTGTACTCGGTGCTCAACCTCGTCATCCAGACGGTGATCCAGCCCCGCTTCACCGGGGAGGCCGTCGGGCTGACGACGACAGCGGCGTTCCTGTCGCTGCTGTTCTGGTCGTACGTGCTCGGGCCGCTCGGGGCCCTGCTGGCCGTGCCGATGTCGTCCTTCGTCAAGGCCGTCCTGGTCGACTCCGACCCGCGGGCGCGCTGGCTGGACGCCCTGCTCGCCAGCCGCCCCGGCACCCCGCCGGGCGTGCGCGGCGCCGTTCCGGCGACGGCCGGGGAGGGCGCCGCGCCCACCGCGCAGGACGCCCGGAGCACCGCCTAGAACACCGAGTACCCGCCGTCCACGACGACGACCGAGCCGGTCGCGAACGCCGAGGCGTCCGAGGCCAGGTAGAGCACGGTCGGGGCGATCTCCTCGGGGGCGGCGGCGCGCTGCACCGGGGCGTCCTCGATCCAGTGCCGGCGGAAGCGCGGCTCGTCGACCGGCGCCATCTCCGTGCGCACGTAGCCCGGCGCGACGGCGTTGACGCGGATGCCCAGCGGCGCCCACTCGGCCGCCAGGGAGCGGGTCAGGTGGTGCACGGCCGCCTTGGAGGCGTTGTACGCCGGCTGCCACTGCGGCCGGTTGACGACGAACCCGCTCATGGAGCCGACGTTGACGACGCTGCCCCCGCCCTCGCGCAGGTGCGGGAAGGCCGCCTGGGTCGTCTTCCACAGGGCCCGCACGTTGAGGTCGAAGACGGCGTCCCACTCCTCGTCCGGCACCTCCGCGGCGGGCCGGTGGAAGCAGGTGCCGGCGTTGTTGACCAGGACGTCGAGCCCGCCGAGCGCCTCGACCGCGCCGTCGACGGTGCGCCGGGGGCCGTCGTCGCCCGTCAGGTCCGCGGCCACGGAGCGCACCCGCAGCCCCTCCCCCGCCAGCCGCTCGACGGCCGCGTCGTTCGCCGCGCCGTCCCGGCCGGAGAGGACGACGTCCGCGCCGGCCTCGGCGAGCGCGCGGGCGAAGGCCAGGCCCAGCCCGCGGTTGCCCCCGGTGACCAGGGCGCGGCGCCCGTCGAGGCGGAAGGTGTCGAGGACGGTCACGAGCGGCTCCTGCGGTCGGGTGCCGCGGCCCCGGCGCCGCGGCACGGGGAACGCTAGCGGGTCTAGGCTCCGAGGCCATGTCCACCGCAGCGTCCGCCGACCCGGGGCGGGGCGCCTCCGCACCGCCCCCGCAGCCGGACCCGCGCACGACCGCCGGCAAGCTCGCCGACCTGCGCGCCCGCGCCGAGGAGGCGGTGCACGCCGGTTCCGCGCGCGCGGTCGAGCGCCAGCACGCCAAGGGCAAGCGCACCGCGCGCGAGCGCATCGACGCGCTGCTCGACCCGGACAGCTTCGTCGAGCTCGACGCCTTCGCCCGCCACCGCAGCAGCGACTTCGGCCTGGAGCGCGAGCGCCCGCCCGGCGACGGCGTCGTCACCGGCTACGGCACGGTCGACGGCCGCCCGGTGTGCGTGTACTCCCAGGACTTCACGGTCTTCGGCGGGAGCCTGGGCGAGGTGGTCGGCCAGAAGATCACCAAGGTGATGGACATGGCGCTGCGCACCGGCTGCCCGGTCGTGGGCATCAACGACTCCGGCGGCGCGCGGATCCAGGAGGGCGTCGGGTCCCTGGCCGGCTACGGGGAGATCTTCCGGCGCAACGTGCACGCCTCCGGCGTGATCCCGCAGGTCACGCTCGTCATGGGCCCGGCGGCCGGCGGCGCGGTGTACTCCCCCGCCATCACCGACGTCGTGGTGATGGTCGACCGGACCTCGCACATGTTCGTCACCGGCCCGGACGTGATCCGCGCGGTGACCGGCGAGGACGTCGGCATGGAGGAGCTCGGCGGCGCCCGCACGCACGCCGCCGTCTCCGGCGCCGCGCACCACCTGGCGCCCACCGAGGACGACGCCATCCACTTCGTCAAGGAGCTGCTGGCGCACCTGCCGAGCAACAACCTCTCCGAGCCGCCCGTGGTGGTGCCGCTGGACGACGCGGACCCGCTGGTGGTCACCGAGGCCGACCTCGCCCTCGACGCCTTCGTCCCCGACTCGGCCAACCAGCCCTACGACATGCACGAGGTGCTGCGGCACGTGCTCGACGACGAGGAGTTCCTCGAGCTCGGGGAGCTGCACGCGCCGAACGTCCTCGTCGGCTTCGGGCGCGTGGAGGGCCGCAGCGTCGGCGTCGTCGCCAACCAGCCGCTGCAGCTGGCCGGCACCCTCGACATCGACGCCAGCGAGAAGGCCGCCCGGTTCGTGCGCACGTGCGACGCCTTCGGGCTCCCGGTGCTGACCTTCGTCGACGTCCCCGGCTTCCTGCCGGGCACGGAGCAGGAGTGGAACGGGATCATCCGCCGCGGCGCGAAGCTGCTGTACGCCTACGCCGAGGCCACCGTCCCGATGGTCACCGTCATCACGCGCAAGGCGTACGGCGGCGCGTACATCGTCATGGGCTCCAAGCACCTGGGCGCCGACGTCAACCTCGCGTGGCCCACGGCGCAGATCGCCGTCATGGGCGCGCAGGGGGCCGTGAACATCCTCCACCGCGGCACGCTGGCGCAGGCGGCGGCGGCCGGCGACGACGTCGAGGCGGTGCGCGGGCAGCTGCTCGACGAGTACGAGGAGCGCCTGGCGAACCCGTACACCGCCGCCGAGCGCGGCTTCGTGGACGCCGTCATCGCCCCGTCGTCGACGCGCGCGCACGTGGTGCGGGCGCTGCGCTCGCTGCGCACCAAGCGCGAGGTGCTGCCGGCGAAGAAGCACGGGAACATCCCGCTGTGACGCCCCGTCGAGCCGGCGCGGACGCGCGCCCGGACACCGGCCCCGGCGCCGGCTCCGGCGCCGCGGCCCCGTCCGGTGAGCCGCCCGTGCTGCGCGTGGTGCGCGGGGACGCCACCGACGAGGAGCTCGCCGCGCTCGTCACGGCGCTCGCGGCGGCGCGCCGCTCCGCGCCGGCCCCGCAGCCCGCGCCGTCCCGGTGGGCGGACCGCGCCGCCCAGATCGGCGCCGCCCTGGCGCCGGGGCCGGGGGCGTGGCTGGCGGGCGCCTGGCACCATCGCCCCCGTCACCGCTGACCGGCGCGGGAGCACCCCCGCTCCCTAGGCTGGCGCGCATGACCCGGCTCTCCCGGCTCGCGGCCGCCCTGATCGCGCTCCTGCTCTGCCTGCTCGCCGGCACCTCCGCGGCGGTGGCCGAGCCCCCGTCGCGGCTGGCGGAGCAGGTGGTCGACAGCGCCGGGGTGCTGACGGGCTCGAGCGCGCAGGAGGCCGTCGCGCAGCTGCAGCAGGAGACCGGCGTGCAGCTGTTCGTCGCCTACGTCGACAGCTTCGACGGCGCCAGCGGCGAGGCGTGGGCGGACGAGGCGTTCGCCCTCTCCGGCCTGGGCACCGGCGACCTGCTGCTCGCGGTCGCGGTGCAGGACCGCCTCTACGGCTGGTCGGGCACGTCGGTGCCCGGCCTGACCCAGGCCGAGCTGGACGCGGTCTCGCTGCAGGCCGTGGAGCCCGAGCTCGCCGAGTCCGACTGGGACGGCGCCGTCGTCGCCGCGGCGCAGGGCCTGCAGGCGGCGGTCGCGGGCAGCGGCACGACCGGCGGCACGGGCACGACGGGCGGCACCGGCGGGGCGGGGCTGGGCTCGTTCGTCCTCCTGCTGCTCGTGGTCGCGGGCGGCGGCCTGCTGCTGCTCGGGCTGCTCTCGCGCCGCTCCCGCCGCCGCGGGCGCGCCGGCGGGGTGCCGGGCGGGGCTGCGGGCGGAGCGCCGGGCGGGGCCGCGGCCGAGCCGCCGGTGAGCACCGAGGAGCTCGCCCGGCGCGCGAACGCGCGGCTGGTGGCGGTGGACGACGCGCTGCAGGGCTCCGACCAGGAGGTCAGCTTCGCCACCGCCCAGTTCGGCGAGCGGGCCACCGCGCCGTTCGCCGAGGCGCTGCGGCGGGCGCGGGCGGAGCTGGCCGCCGCGTTCGCCGCCCGCCGCCAGCTCGACGCCGCCGACCTGCCCGAGCCCGAGCGGCGCCGGCTGCTGGAGGAGGTGCTGCGCCGCTGCGACGCCGCCGACGCCCTGCTCGACGAGCAGGCCGAGAGGTTCGAGCAGCTGCGCGGCCTCGAGCGCTCGCTGCCGCAGGCGCTGCCCGAGCTCGACGCCGAGCTGGCCCGCCTCGCCGGGCAGGTGCCGGCCGAGCGCGAGCGCCTGGCCGCCCTGGCGCGCCGCTACGCGCCGTCCGCGCTGGCCAGCGCCGCCGGCAACGCCGAGCAGGCGGAGCGGCTGCTGGAGCTGGGCCGCGAGGAGCTGGCCCGCGCCCGCCAGGACGCCGAGGCCGGGCGCACCGGGGAGGCCGCCGTGCGGGTGCAGGCGGTGCGCGACGCCGTCGCCCAGGGGCACGAGCTGCTCGAGGGCGTGCGGCGCCTGGAGGCCGACCTGGCGCGGGCGGCGGGCGAGCTGGAGGCCGCGCGCGCGGAGACGCAGGCCGACCTCGCCGAGGCGCGGGCGCTGGTGGCCTCGGGCGGCGGGACGCCGCAGCTCGCGGGCCTGGTCACGCGCGCGCAGGCCGCGCTGGCGGCGGCGGACGAGGCGGCCGCGCGCTCGGGCGGCGTCGACCCCCTGGCGGCCCTGCGCCGCCTGCAGGAGGCCGACCTCGCCCTCGACGACGCGCTCGGCGCCGTGCGCAGCCAGCGGGTGCGGGAGGAGCGGGCGCGGGCGTCGCTGCAGCACGTGCTGCCGGCCGCGGCGGCGGAGGTCGCGGCCGCGGAGTCGTACCTGCGCACGCGGCGCGGCGCCGTCGGCGGCCACGCCCGCGCCCTCGCCGCGCAGGCGCGCGAGCAGCTGTCGCTGGCCGAGAGCGCCGCGCACACCGACCCGCTGCGGGCGCTCGCCGCCGCGCAGCAGGCGGACTCCCTCGCGGAGCAGGCGCAGCAGGAGGCCGCCGAGGAGGTCGAGCAGTGGGGCGGCTGGTCCGGACCGGCCGGCGGCTGGGGCGGCGGGTACGGCAGCTACGGCGGGTACGGCCGGCGCTCCGGCGGCTCGTTCAAGGGAGCGGTCATCGGCGGCATCCTCGGCGGCATCCTCACCGGCGGCGGCGGGGCGTGGGGCGGGGGCGGCTTCGGCGGCAGCGGCACCCGGATGGGTGGCGGCGGCTTCGGCGGCGGGGGCGGCTTCGGCGGGGGCGGGAGCTTCGGCGGCGGCGGTCTCGGAGGCGGCGGCCGCTTCTGACGCGCCTGCCAGCGGGACGCGCGGCGATGAGTCCGGACGGCGCGGGCGGTCACGAAGGGGACGGGCCGGTGCCGCGCGCCGGCGCCCGCCGCGGGAGGAGCCGCACGTGGTCGAGCAGCGACCTCCCGAGCAGCGACCTCCCGAGCGGCCCGACGTCGTGGACGCCGCGCGCCTGCGCCCCGACCTCGCGGCCGTCGACGCCCTCGCCCGCGCCCAGCTCGCCGCGCGGCGCCGCGGGCGCCGGGTGGTGCTGCGCTCGCCGAGCCCGCAGCTGCGCGAGCTGCTGGACCTCGCCGGCCTGTGCGGCGTCCTGCCCGAGGAGGCCTCAGGTCGCGGAGGCGTCCTGGAGGTGGTCCGGGAGCCCGAAGAGGGGGAACAGGCGGGCGGTGTCGAGGAAGTGCGTCATCCCGGTGATGCGCCCGTCTGAGGCCTCCAGCGCGATGAGGGACCACGGCACCCACCGCCCGGGCCGCCCGCCCGGCTCGTACTGCCCGAAGGCCGGGGCGCCGTTGGCGCTGACCGGCACCAGCCGCGAGCCGCGGCAGGCGGCGCCCGGGCCGGTGAGCCAGGCGACGACGTCGTCCGGCCCCTGCAGCCACAGCGCGTAGGGCGGCATCGACATCGTCGCGTCCTCGTGCAGCAGCGCCACGAGGGAGGTCATGTCGTACGCCTCGAAGGCCGCGACGTAGCGGTCGAGCAGCGCGCGGTCCGCGGCGTCCACGGGGTCGGGCGCCCGCCCGGAGCCGAGGTCGCGCGCCGCCAGCGTCGCCCGCGCCCGCTGCAGCGCGCTGTTGACGGAGGCCGTGCTCGTGCCGAGCAGCTCGGCGACCTCGTCGGCGCGCCAGCGCAGCACCTCGCGCAGCACGAGCACCGCGCGCTGGCGCGGCGGCAGGTGCTGCAGCGCGGCGACGAACGCCAGGCGCACGGACTCGCGCGCGACGGCGACGTCGGCCGGGTCGCCCGCCTCGGGCAGCACGCGCGCGTCGGGCGCGGGCTCGACCCACGCGCTCGCCGCCAGCGGCTCCCCCAGCGACTCCACCACCGGCGGCGCGGCGGAGCCCGAGAGGTCCACCGGCAGCGCGCGCCGCTTGCGCCCCTCGAGGGCGTCGAGGCA